>DASVBF010000255.1:0-10472 GCA_036375975.1 Nocardioidaceae bacterium
ACTCCTACGGCTGCCACGAGAACTACCTGGTCAGCCGCAACGGCGAGTTCAGCAAGCTCGCCGACGTGCTCATCCCGTTCCTGGTCACCCGTCAGGTGATCTGCGGCGCCGGCAAGGTGATCCAGACGCCGCGCGGGGCGATGTACTCCGTCAGCCAGCGCGCGGAGCACATCTGGGAGGGCGTCTCGAGCGCCACCACACGCAGCCGGCCGATCATCAACACGCGTGACGAGCCGCACGCAGACGCCGAGCGCTATCGGCGCCTTCACGTGATCGTCGGCGACTCGAACATGAGCGAGACGACGACGATGCTCAAGGTCGCCAGCACCGACCTCGTCCTCCGGATGATCGAGGAGGGCGTCGTGATGCGCGACCTGACCATGGAGAACCCGATCCGGGCGATCCGCGAGATCTCCCACGACATGACCGGCCGCCGCAAGGTCCGGCTGGCCAACGGTCGCGAGGCCAGCGCCCTCGACATCCAGCAGGAGTACCTCACCCGGGTGCGGGAGTTCGTCGACCGCCGCGAGATCCAGACCCCGCTCATCGCCCGCACGCTCGACCTGTGGGAGCGGAGCCTCAAGGCCGTCGAGTCCGGCGACCTGAGCCTCGTCGAGCGCGAGATCGACTGGGTGATCAAGTGGAAACTGATCGACCGCTACCGCTCGCAGCACGGCCTGCCGCTGAGCCACCCCCGGATCGCCCAGCTCGACCTGGCCTACCACGACATCCACCGGTCACGCGGCCTTTACTACCTCCTCGAGAAGCGCGGTGCCGTGACCCGGGTCACCAACGACCTGAGGATCTTCGAGGCCAAGTCCGTCCCGCCGCAGACGACCCGCGCCCGGCTGCGCGGGGAGTTCATCAAGCGGGCGCAGGAGCGCAGGCGCGACTTCACCGTCGACTGGGTGCACCTGAAGCTCAACGACCAGGCCCAGCGCACCGTCCTGTGCAAGGACCCCTTCCGCTCCCATGACGAGCGCGTCCACAAGCTCATCGACGGTATGTGACGGACGCCACACTCCGCCCGGGTGTCGGGCCCGCTGGGGTGTCCCGGCTAGGGTGGACCGCGTTTCTTGTCCCGGTATCTCGAGGTGAACCTGTGCGCCGACGTCTCGCTGCGCTGACCGTCGTACCCCTGCTCCTGCTCGGCGTCGCCGCGTGCGGCGACTCGTCCAACGGCTCCGACGGCGACAGCGGTGCGGACATCGCTGATCTTCAAGTGAGCGGGAAGGTCGGCACGACCCCCAAGGTCACCATCGACAAGCCGCTGAAGCTCGAGAAGACCGAGAGCGAGGTGCTCACCGAGGGCGACGGCAACCCGGTCGTCGAGGGCGAGACCGCGCTGCTGCACCTGTACGTCGCGAACGGAACGACCGGGGACAAGGCTCTCACCACCTACGACCGGGGCGTCCCGGCGGCCTTCCAGATGAGCGAGGCGCAGCTGTTCAAGTCGGTCGTGGATGCAACGGTGGGGCAGAAGGTGGGCAGCCGGGTGGTCGTCGCCGCCACGCCGAAGGACGCCTGGGGCGCCAAGGGTGCGCCGCAGTTCAAGCTCGGTCCGAAGGACGACGTCGTGTTCGTCATCGACGTGATGTCGGTGCAGCCCACCAAGGTCCTCGACGGGCCCGAGGGCACCAAGGTCGACGACGTCCCGAAGGACCTCCCGACCGTGGAGGAGAAGAAGGGCAAGGTCACCGGCATCAGCTTCGCGAACGCGCCGAAGGACCCGCCGAGCGACCTCGAGGTCGTCACCCTGGTCAAGGGCGACGGGCCCCCGGTCCGCAAAGCCTCCCTCGTGACGTTCGACTACCTCGGGCAGGTCTACGGCAGCAACAAGGTGTTCGACCAGTCCTACAACGCCGACCCGCGGCCGTTCCCGGTCGGAATCGGCGGCCTGATCCCGGCCTGGGACGAAGCCCTGGTCGGCAAGCCTGAGGGCAGCCGGCTCATGATCATCGCGCCGCCGGACATGGCGTACGGTGCCCAGGGCAGCCCGCCGAGCATCCCGAAGAACGCCACCCTGGCCTTCGTCGTGGACATCCTGGGCGTCGACCCCGGGGCCTGACGCTCCGGAGAGGGGGACCTTCGTGGCTGCACGGAAGAGCGAGCGGCTGCTGAACCTGCTGATCACGCTCCTGGTGTCGCGTAGCTACGTCACCAAGGAGCGGATCCGCTCGGTCGTCGAGCAGTACCGCGAGGCCGGCGACGAGGCTTTCGAGAAGATGTTCGAGCGCGACAAGGACGAGCTGCGTTCGCTCGGGGTGCCGATCGAGGTCGGCTACCTCGACCGTGCCTTCGAGGACGAGCCCGGATATCGGATCGAGCGCGCCGCGTTCGAGCTGCCGCAGATCGACCTCGAGCCCGACGAAGCCGCCGTGATCGGTCTTGCCGCGCGCGTGTGGCAGCACGCCGGCCTCGCGTCGGCCACCAGCGACGCGCTCGTGAAGCTCAAGGCGGCGGGAGTCAGCGTGGACCGCGGCATGCTCAGCACCGTCGCCCCCCAGCTCACCGTGGACGAACCCACGTTCGAGGCGTTCTGGGCCGCGACCCAGGACCGGACGCCCGTGACGTTCGAGTACCGCACGGCATCCAGCGCCGAGACAGCCACTCGGCACCTGCAGCCCTGGGGCGTGGTCTCCTTCCGGGCCCGGTGGTACGTCGTCGGACTGGACGTGGACCGAGGCGCGCCGAGGCTCTTCCGGCTCTCCCGCGTGCAAGGACAGGTCCGCACGACCGGCAGGCCCGGGTCGTTCGAGGTGCCCCCGGGGACGGACATCCGCGCGCTCACCGAGTCTCTTGCACCCGTTCCGGCAGAGCACCAAGCCCGCCTGCTGGTACGTCGAGGAGCGGCATACGGCCTCCGCCGCCAGGGCGAGCTCTTGGAGGGAGACGCTCCGGACGGCTGGGAACTGCTGGGGCTCTCCTACGGCCGCACGGACGCCCTGGCCGACGAGATCCTGGGCTACGGCGCGGACGTCGTCGTCGAGGAGCCGGCCGAGCTCCGCGCGATGGTCCTTGGCCGCCTCCGAAAGGTCGCCACCGTGGGGGAGGCGGGATGAGCGGGGCAAGGGACCAGGTCGCTCGGATGCTTGCCCTCGTGCCCTACCTGCAGGCGCGCGGCGAGGTGTCCCTCGACCAGGCGTCCGCCGACTTCGGGGTGCGACCGACCCAGATCGTGAAGGACCTCAACGTCCTGTGGTTCTGCGGCCTCCCGGGGCTCGGCATGGGCGACCTCATCGACATCGACATGGAGGCGCTCGAGGGGGAGGGCGTGATCCGGCTCTCGAACGCCGAATACCTCACCCGACCGCTTCGCCTCGGCAGCACCGAGGCGTCGGCGCTGATCGTCGCGCTGAGGACCCTCCGCGACGGCGGCGACGAGTCCGTGCGCCCGGTCGTCGACCGCACCCTGGCCAAGCTGGAGGCGGCCGCCGGCGACGGTGCGGCGCTCGCCGCCCAGGTCGCGGTACAGCTTCCCGAGTCCGACACGGTCGAGGCAGCCCGTCGCACCGACCTGGAGGCGGCGGCCCGGGAGGGGCGACAGGTCCGGCTGGAGTACTACGTCCCGGCTCGCGACGAGGCGACCGAGCGCACCGTCGACCCGCTGGAGCTCATCACCGCCGAGGGTCACACCTACCTCGACGCCTGGTGCCGTACGGCGGAGGGCCGTCGCCTGTTCCGGCTGGACCGGATCTCTTCGGCGGAGGTCCTCGACCTACCGGTAGCCGACCACTCCGACCTGCCGCCCCGGGACCTGTCCGAGGGCATCTTCTCGCCGTCCCCGAACGACACGCTCGCCACCCTGCTTCTCGACCCGACCGCCCGCTGGGTGGCGGAGTACTACCCGGTCGAGTCGTCGGTGGAGGCCGGGGAGGGGAGGCTCCGGGTCCGGTTGAGGATCGGTGACCGGGAGTGGCTGACGAGGCTGGTGCTGCGGCTCGGGGGCGCTGCCGTCGTGGAGGATCCGCCCGAGCTGTCCGCTCGTGTCCACCATGCCGCAACCGAGGCGTTGGGGAACTACGGAAACGGCGGCGTACGATGATCCCGAGCACCGCGCAACAGAAGAGGACACCATGATCGCCGCTGTGAACCCGATGGCCATGAACCTTGGCCCGACCGAGATCCTTCTCATCCTGCTTGTGCTCGTGCTGCTGTTCGGCGCCAAGAAGCTGCCCGAGCTGGCTCGGGGCAGCGGCCGTGCCCTGCGGATCTTCAAGGCCGAGACCAAGGGCCTGGTCGACGACTCCGACGACGTCGACGACAAGTACAAGACACCCGAGCAGAGACAGATCGAGGCGGCGCGTCGAGCGGAGGCAGGCACCACGGAGTCCCCGGTGCACGAGCCGCGCCCCGACGAGCGCTGACGGTCGGTCTCCTGACCCTCACGTACGGTCTTGTCACTCAACGGAGTCGTCGGTCTCTTCCGGACCGCACCGAGGAACCCGGTCGGCGACGACGGAAGGATGGCGCTCGCCGACCACCTGCGTGAGCTGCGGGCACGCCTGCTCCGGGTGACGGTCTTCCTGGCCGTGGGCATCACCGTCGCCTGGTTCTTCTACGACCAGCTGTTCGCTCTGATCTACGAGCCGTACAAGAGCGCCCAGGAGACGCTTCAGGGCAAGGGGGTCAACTCCAAGCCGGTGCTGACCGGGGTCGCGAACCCGCTGCTCCTCCAGCTCAAGCTGTGCGCCCTGGCGACCGTCGTGGTCGGGAGCCCGTTCTGGCTCTACCAGATCTGGGCCTTCGTGGTGCCCGGTCTCCATGCCCACGAAAGGCGCTGGACGAGGGTCTTCGCCACCGTGGCCGGCCCGCTCTTCGTCGCCGGTGTCGCGGTCGGCTACTACGTCCTGCCCAAGGGCCTCGAGGTGCTGATCGGGTTCACCCCCCAGTCGATCCAGAGCCTGGTCGAGTTCGGGGACTACTTCAGGTTCCTCACGCGCATGCTCCTCGTCTTCGGCATCGCGTTCGAGATCCCGCTCTTCGTGGTGATGCTGAGCCTGGCGGGAGTCGTGTCCGGCAAGGCGCTGGCCGCCTACCGGCCCTGGATCGTGGTGGGGACGTTCGTCTTCGCCGCCGTCGCCACGCCGTCGACGGACCCGTTCTCGATGCTGATGCTGGCCCTGCCGATGACGGTGCTGTTCATGATCTCCGAGGTCATCGCCCGGTTGATCGACCGCCGACGTCACCGGCGGGCTGCCGAGCTGGGCCTCGAGGGCATCGGGGACGACGAGGCCTCACCGCTGACCTACACGCCCGACGACGTGACGCGCTCCCGCCTCGACGAGGACGACTGAGGTGGAACGCCCCGCGGTCTCGGAGGTCGACCCGTTCGACCTCCCGGAGTGGATGGGGGTGTCCGAGGTCACCTGGAGAGCAGGGTCCAGCGTCCGCGGCTCGCACGTCTCGGGCGTCCTGGTCGGCGCCGGCCAGTCCGAGCAGCCCTGCGACCTGCTCGCCGCGGACCTGGCGTACCCGACGCCTGTGCTCGACGACGAGTGGCGGCGAGCCGCACACCAGCAGTGGGTCCACGGTCAGGTGCTTCTGCTCGAATACGACGGACGGCTCACCCTCGCAGTGCCCGGCACCCACTTCACCGCGGACCGGGTGCTCGAAAGTCTCGGGCGACTCGCGCTCGCGGTCGGGGCCACGTCCTCGTGCTTCGTCGCAGCGCTGCGCCTCTGACCGCGTATCCTTCCCGCCGTGGCCAGAGAGATCGCCCTGCTGACGAACCCCTCCGCCGGGAAGGGGGCAGGCTCCCGGACGGCGGCCATCGCCCTCCCACGGCTCCGTGAGGCGGGTTTCCACGTCCATGAGCTCGAGGGGGAGGACGGGCCGGAGGCGGTCGCGCTGGCTCGTCAGGCGGTGGCCGAGGGCGTGGAGAGCCTCGTCGTCGTCGGGGGCGACGGCATGGTCCACATGGCGGTCCAGGCCCTGGCAGGCACGGACGTGAACCTCGGCATCATCCCCGCCGGGACGGGCAACGACGTGGCGCGCTACCTCGACATCCCCCGGAAGGATCCGCAGGCGGCCGCGGACGTGGTCGTGGCGTCCCATGTCCGCACGATCGACCTCGCGAAGGCGGGTCCGGCCCACTTCGTCACCGTCTTGGCCGCCGGCTTCGACTCGAAGGTCAACGAGCGCGCCAACCAGATGCGCTGGCCCCGTGGGCAGATGCGCTACAACCTCGCGACACTTGCCGAGCTGCGCGTGTTCGAGCCGCTGCACTACACGCTCGAGCTCGACGGGGAGGTGCACCGGCTCGAGGCGATGCTGGTGGCGGTGGGCAACGGTCCGTCCTTCGGTGGGGGTCTCCGGATCACCCACGGGGCCGAGTTCGACGACGGCATGCTGGATGTCGTGATCATCAAGCCGATGAGCAAGCTCGAGCTGGTGAAGACCTACCCCAAGCTGTACTCGGGCGGACACGTGACCCACCCCTGCTACGAGCACCACCTGGTCCGCAGCGTCACAGTCGCGGCACCCGGTGTGGTGGCCTACGCCGATGGGGAGCGGCTGGGCGCACTGCCGCTGACCGTCGAGGTTGTTCCCGGGGCCCTCCGGGTACTGGCGCCCCGATGACCACGCCATCGGAGAGGTACGCCAAGTTCCGCAGGGACCGGCAGTCACCGCTCTTCGCGGGCTTCGCCTCCCTGTACGACTTCGAGCTCGACGACTTTCAGGTCCAGGCCTGCCAGGAGCTCGAGGCGGGCAACGGTGTCCTCGTGGCGGCGCCGACCGGCTCGGGGAAGACGCTCGTGGGTGAGTTCGCGGTCCATCTGGCGCTGGAGCAGGGCCGCAAGTGCTTCTACACCGCGCCGATCAAGGCCCTCTCGAACCAGAAGTTCGGCGACCTGGTCAACAGGTACGGCCCCGAGCAGGTCGGCCTGCTGACCGGCGATAACACCATCAACGGCGAGGCTCCGATCGTCGTGATGACCACCGAGGTGCTCCGCAACATGCTGTATGCCGGGTCGCGGACCCTCGCCGGTCTCGGCTACGTGGTGATGGACGAGGTGCACTACCTCGCGGACCGGTTCCGCGGAGCCGTGTGGGAGGAGGTGATCATCCACCTGCCGGACTCGGTCGCCCTTGTTTCGCTGTCGGCCACCGTCTCGAACGCCGAGGAGTTCGGGGAGTGGCTCTCCACCGTCCGCGGTGCGACCACCACCATCGTCGAGGAGCGGCGCCCGGTGCCGCTCTACCAGCACGTGATGGTCGGCCGCCGGATGTACGACCTGTTCGCCGACCGCGACGCTGCAGGAGCCGGGGAGGGGGCGAAGGTGAACCCGGAGCTGCTCAGGGTGGCTCGTGACGACTGGCGCTCCTCGCGGACGAGTGACCGCCGGGACCGCCGGGGAGGACCTCGCGGCCGGGCGGGGGCGCGGGGCCAAGGTCCGCGCCGCCCCTACCTGCCGAGCCGCTTCGACGTGGTGGACCGGCTCGAGTCGGAGGCGCTCCTCCCCGCGATCGTCTTCATCTTCAGCCGTGTCGGGTGCGATGCGGCCGTCACGCAGTGCCTCGACGCCAACCTGCGGCTGACCACTCCCGCGGAGCGCGAGACCGTGCGGCGGTTGGTGGAGGACCGCTGCAGCAACATCCCGGACCAGGACCTCAACGTCCTCGGCTACCACGACTTCCTCGACGGCCTCACGCGCGGCATCGCAGCCCACCACGCGGGAATGCTGCCGACCTTCAAGGAGGTGGTCGAGGACCTGTTCGCCCAGGGACTCTGCAAGGTCGTGTTCGCCACCGAGACGCTTGCCCTCGGCATCAACATGCCGGCGCGTTCGGTCGTCATCGAGAAGCTCAGCAAGTGGAACGGGGAGACCCATGCCGACATCACGCCGGGGGAGTACACCCAGCTGACCGGCCGGGCCGGGCGGCGGGGGATCGACGTCGAGGGTCACGGTGTCGTCCTGTGGCAGCCCGGCATGGACCCCAGGACGGTCGCCGGGCTCGCTTCGACTCGCACGTACCCTCTCAAGTCGTCGTTCCGGCCGTCGTACAACATGGCGGTCAACCTGGTGAAGCAGGTGGGCCGGCACACGGCGCGGGAGCTGCTCGAGTCCTCCTTCGCGCAGTTCCAGGCCGACAAGGCAGTCGTCGGGCTCGCTCGCCAGCTACGAAAGAGCGAGGACGCGCTCGCCGGGTACGCCGAGGCGGCCACCTGCCACCTCGGCGACTTCATGGAGTACTCCGCGATCAGGCGCCGCATCAGTGACCTCGAGGGGTCTCTCGCCAAGTCGCGCAGGAGCGACCAGCGTGACGAGGTGGTCGCCTCCTTGGAAGCCCTGAAGCCCGGTGACGTGATCGAGGTCCCCGCAGGACGGTACGCCGGCATGGCCGTCGTGGTGGACCCCGGCGCGCCCTCCGACCGGGAGGGCCCCCGGCCTTACGTCGTGACCGCCGACCGCCAGGCTCGCAGGCTCTCCCTTGTCGACTTCCCTGTCCCGGTCAGCGCAGTCACCCGTATGCGGATCCCACGGAACTTCAACGGGCGCAACCCGCAGTCCCGCCGCGACCTCGCCTCCACCCTGCGAGCCAAGACCCATGGCCTCACGCCACCGCCGCCCGGGCGGCGCGGACGGCCGACACGGGGCCGCCATGGGCCGAGCAGCGGCCGGCAGGCCGAGAGTGAGCTCGAGATCAGCCGGCTGCGTGCCGAGCTGCGTGCGCACCCCTGCCACGGCTGTGACGAGCGGGAGAGCCATGCCCGGTGGGCCGAGCGGTACCACAAGCTCGCTCGGGACACCCGGACCCTGGAGCGTCGCATCGAGCAGCGCACCAACACGATCGCTCGCCAGTTCGACCGTGTCTGCGACCTGCTCACCGCGCTGGGCTACCTGGAGAACGACGAGGTGACGGCCACGGGGGAGCGGTTGATGCGGATCTACACCGACATGGACCTCGTGGCCGCGGAGGCGCTGCACCACGGCCTGTGGGAGGGCTTGTCGCCCAGCGAGCTCGCTGCCGCACTGTCGGCCCTTGTCTTCGAGTCCCGCCGGGCCGACGACGCCTCCGCGCCGCGGCTCCCGGGAGGCCGGGTCCGGGACACCCTGGGCGAGATGGTGTCGCTGTGGGGCGACCTCGACGCGCTGGAGCGCGAGCACAAGCTCGACTTCCTCCGGGAGCCGGACCTCGGGTTCGCCTGGGCGGCGTACCGCTGGGCCGAAGGGGCCGCTCTGGACGAGGTCCTGACCGAGACCGACCTGGCCGCCGGGGACTTCGTACGGTGGGTGAAGCAGCTCCTCGACCTGGCCGACCAGGTGGCTGACGCGGCGGGCGACTCGGCTCTCCGGAAGACGGCTCGGAGGGCTTCCGACGCACTTCGACGGGGTGTTGTGGCGTACTCCAGCGTGTCGGACTGAGCCCCCCTCGACCAGCGGCCTCCGATCCTCTAATGTTCTTCCCGCATCCCTCTTTCTTCCCCGTTCGGGGTGCTGATTCGTGTCTCCGTGGAGGATCCGTGCTCAACGCGCCCCGTGCGTCGTGGATCGACCAGTTCGTGCTGCGCGGCCCTGCTCCAGGTGGGGCGTTGTCCCCGTTCCGCCTGGCAATCCTGGCCGGCGAGCAGCTCGCCCGAGTCGCCGAGGACCGGAGCGGCCTTCCTCGTGCCGCCTACGACGCCCTCGGCACGGCCCGGCACCAGGCGGTGCTCCTGTCAGAGCTCGCCCGCATGCTCGACGAGGACGTCGCTTCCTGGGCCCGCAAGGCCGACGAGGCGCCCGCCAAGGCCCTCGACGCCGTGGGCCACGCCCGGGTGCTCGCCGCCTCGCTCAGCGGCGTGGTCCGGGCGACGGCGACGCTGCTCGACACCTGCCACTCGATGCTCCTGCTGGCCGAGCAGATGCTCGTCGTACGCCGCACCCGTCGGCGTCTCGAGCTCATGTCGGCGGTGGAGGCAGCCCGGGGAGCGGCATCCACCGCACACCTCACGCTGCTGGCGAACCTGCCACGGCTCACCGACTCCGTGCTGTACGACGAGCTGGCGTCGGGGCTCGGCTCGGTGGAGGTCACCCTCGCCCTGGCCAACCGTCTCAGCGAGACCATCCGGAGCGAGATGTCACTGCGCCCCACCCTGCCCCCGCAGCGGACGTCGGTGCTCGAGGTCAGCTGACCCCGAGCCCGCCGACCGCTCGGCTCTCGTAGGGCGTCGACAGCACGATCGTGGTCCGCGTGGAGACGTTCGCAGCACTGCGGATCCGTGCCAGCAGGTCCTCGAGGTCGACAGGCGTGGCGACGCGGGTCTTGAGGATGTAGGACTCGTCGCCGGCGACCGACCAGCAGCTCTCGATCTCCGGGATGCCCCGGAGCCGGTCGGGGGAGTCGTCGGGCTGCGAGGGGTCGATCGGCCGGATCGAGATGAAGGCAGTCAGGGGCAGGTCGAGCTGGTCGTAGTCGATCTGGGCGGCGTAGCCCTTGATCACGCCACGGCTCTCGAGCCGCTTCACGCGTTGGTGGACCGCCGA
>DASVBF010000298.1:0-3932 GCA_036375975.1 Nocardioidaceae bacterium
TCCGGACCCCGTCGATGACCAGGTCGGCCAGCAGGTCGGAGATCTCTGCCGTCGCGGACCTCCGGACGGGAGCGCCGTTCTCCCCGCCGTACGACGTGAACGGCGGCTCCCACAGGCCCAGGGCGACCCGACCCCGAGGGGACCCGTCGTCGGTCACCGCGACGAACGGCAGGCCCGTGAGGCGTCGCGCCGAGGTCTCCGGTTCCGCGACCGTGGCGGAGGCCAGAACGAACCTCGGGGTCGCCCCGTACAGCGCGCACACCCGGCGCAGCCGTCGCAGGACCTGGGCGACGTGGGCGCCGAAAACCCCGCGGTAGTGGTGGCACTCGTCCACCACGACGTAGTCGAGCATCGAGAAGAACCGGGCCCATCGCGCGTGGCCGGGGAGCATCGACCGGTGCAGCATGTCGGGGTTCGTGAGGAGGTACTCGCCATGGTCGCGCGCCCAGTCGCGCTGCTCCCGGGAGGAGTCGCCGTCGTGGGTCGTCGCCCGCAGGTCCGGGACACCCAGGGAGAGAAGCGCCGACAGCTGGTCCTGGGCGAGCGCCTTGGTGGGGGACAGATAGAGGACCGTCGAGCCACGCTGTCCCTTCCGACCCCGCCTGGCCAGCACGGAGGTGAGCGCCGGCATGAGGTAGGCCAGCGACTTCCCCGACGCCGTGCCGGTCGAGATCACGACGTGCTGCCCGTCGTACGCCGCCTCGGCCGCGGCCACCTGGTGGCTCCACGGGCGCTCGATGCCGCGAGCGCGCCAGGCCCGCACCAGGCCGTCGTCGACCCAGTCGGGCCAGGAGGTGACCCGGCCCTCCCGCGGAGGAAGCACCTCCAGGTGCCTCAAGCGGTCCTCGCGGCCCCGGGCGCTGAGCCGCGAGAGGGCGTCAGCGACGGAGGGCGAGGTACGAGGAGTCACCCCTGCATCTTGGCAAACCCCTGCGCGAAGGGGAGCGGGGCAGCCGCTGGTCTGCTCGACCGATATGTCGAAGCGTGACCTGCGACGTGATTGAAGGCATGATTGAATACTGGTTGCACAGGGGAAGGCGTCGGCCGGCGCCTTCCATGGAAACCGCGCACGCGGCATCGTTGGGAGAAACCACGTGGATCTGTCACTCGAGACGCGCAACGAGGATGGACACACCATCATCGAGGTCGGCGGGGAGATCGATGTCTACACCGCACCGCGGCTCAGGGACAAGATCACCGAGCTGGTCGGCGAGGGGCACTACAACCTCGTCATCGACATGGAGAAGGTCGACTTCCTGGACTCGACGGGACTGGGCGTGCTCGTCGGAGGCCTCAAGAAGGTTCGCGCCCACGACGGGTCGATGCGCCTGATCTGCAACCAGGAGCGCCTCCTCAAGATCTTCCGCATCACAGGTCTGGCCAAGGTCTTCACCATCCACAGCTCACAGGCCGAAGCACTCGCGGATCTCTGAGGGGGATCATGTCCGGCACGGATCGTGCGGCAGCAGTGACCGTCACGATCGCCCGTGACCCAGCGCTGGTCCGCACCGTGCGACTCGTCGCGGCCTCGGTGGCCCGGCGTGCGGGCCGTGACGAGGAGTTCGTGGAGGAGGTCCGCCTGGCGGCCGGTGAGGCGACCGCCCTGTTCCTCGGCGAGGAGGGCGCACAGCCCGGTACGTCGGCGGGCCAGCCCGTCGCCGTCACCATCACCATCACCGATGCGCTGAGCGTCGACGTGAGCACGCACGCCATGGTGGACCTCGAGGACCACCCCGACAGCGATCTCGACGGCATCGAGGCCTGGGCCCTCCTACGGGGCCTGATCGAAGACTTCCGGGTCTCCCAGGACGAGTCCCACACCACCGTCACGATGCGCTGGCCCCTGTCCTGAAGACCCGGCCCCGACACCCACCCAAGTGGCAGCCGTCCCCCGCACCCGCAGGCACATCCCATGGGCCCCGGTCCCCGGCCCGGTCACGTCCCTCCGTAAGAATGTGTCCCACGCCACGGTAGTCGCTCTGGCGCGTCAACAGACTCTCAGTAGACTCCGGGCCACATTCGTGTCAGGCATCACATCCGCCTGGCCACTCGCGGGGGACACCGCGGGTTATCGACGCAATCTCGACGGGCCGGATGCCGGCCCACCGGAGGAGGACTCATGTCCGGACCCACCCTCGCCGCAACCGGCGCGGATGTGTCTTTTACCGGGAGCAACGAGACTCTGATCATCGTGGTCGCCGTCATCGCCATCATCGCCTTGGCGATGGCGCTGATGTTCCGCGGTCAGGTCCTTGCTGCCCATGACGGCACAGAGAACATGAAGAGCATCGGCATCGCGGTGCAGGAAGGCGCATCGGCGTACCTGACGCGGCAGTTCAAGACTCTGGCGATCTTCGCCGCGCTGGCCTTCGCGCTGCTGTTCGTGCTCCCCGCAGACGACTGGTGGATCAAGATCGGACGGTCGGTCTTCTTCCTCGTGGGAGCCGGGTTCTCCGCGACCATCGGCTACCTCGGCATGTGGCTCGCGGTCCGGGCCAACGTCCGTGTCGCCTCCGCGGCGTCCGAGCACAATCGGGACAACGCGATGCGGGTCGCCTTCCGTACAGGTGGCACCGTCGGCATGTTCACCGTGGGCCTGGGCCTGCTCGGCGCCTCCCTCGTCGTCCTGCTCTACAAGGGCAACGCACCGGCCGTGCTCGAGGGATTCGGCTTCGGTGCCGCGCTGCTCGCGATGTTCATGCGAGTCGGCGGCGGCATCTTCACGAAGGCGGCGGACGTCGGTGCTGACCTGGTGGGCAAGGTCGAGCAGAACATCCCCGAGGACGACCCGCGCAACGCAGCGACGATCGCGGACAACGTGGGCGACAACGTCGGTGACTGCGCCGGCATGGCCGCGGACCTCTTCGAGTCCTACGCCGTGACGCTCGTCGCCGCGCTGATCCTGGGCACGGCTGCCTTCGGCACCGAGGGCCTGGTCTTCCCGCTCATCGTCCCCGCGATCGGTGCGCTCACCGCCATCCTCGGCGTCTACATCACCCGGCCGCGCCCGGGCGAGAACGGCCTCCGGACGATCAACCGCTCCTTCTACATCTCCGCGGCGGTCTCGGCGGTCCTCACCACGGCAGCGGCGTTCCTCTACCTGCCGGACTCCTTCGACAAGCTCACCGACGTCACGGGTGGATCGAGCAGCCTGCTCGCGCGTTTCCTCGGCGACAACAGCACGGCAACCGGTGACCCCCGGTTCATCGCCGCCGCCGCCGTGATCATCGGCATCGTCCTCGCGGCGCTGATCCTGGCGCTGACCGGTTACTTCACCGGCACCGAGCACCGGCCCGTCAAGGACGTCGGCAAGACGTCGCTGACCGGTGCGGCGACCGTGATCCTGTCCGGCTTCTCCGTCGGCTTCGAGTCGGCGGTCTACACCGCGCTGGTGATCGGCGCTGCCGTCTACGGAGCGTTCCTGTTGGGTGGCGGCATCACCGTCGTGTCCCTCTTCGCCGTCGCTCTCGCCGGATGTGGCCTTCTCACCACCGTCGGCGTGATCGTCGCCATGGACACCTTCGGACCGGTCTCGGACAACGCACAGGGGATCGCGGAGATGTCCGGCGACGTCGACGACGAGGGCGCGGCGATCCTCACCGAGCTGGACGCCGTGGGCAACACCACCAAGGCGATCACCAAGGGCATCGCGATCGCCACCGCGGTGCTGGCCGCCACAGCGCTGTTCGGGTCGTTCACCAACGCCGTGTCGGGTGCGGCGCAGGACTCGAAGGCGACGCCCGAGACGGCTGAGCAGCTGCTCGGCCTGTTCGGCGTCCTGAACGTCGCGAACCCGGCGAACCTCGTGGGCCTGCTGATCGGCGCGTCGGTGGTGTTCCTCTTCTCCGGTCTGGCGATCAACGCCGTGGGCCGTGCGGCGGGCGCCGTGGTCTTCGAGGTCCGCCGCCAGTTCAAGGAGATCCCGGGGATCA
>DASVBF010000333.1:0-5379 GCA_036375975.1 Nocardioidaceae bacterium
CCCGCCGTTAGACTAGGGCACTGTGAGTACCCAGATGAGCCCCGGCGCCCAGACCATCGAGCAGAAGCAGACGGTCCCGACCGACTCGGGGGACCACGAGCGCTTCTCCCACTACGTCCCGAAGGAGAAGCTCACCGAGGCGATGGTGATGGGGACGCCGGTCGTCGCCCTGTGCGGCAAGGTGTGGGTGCCCAGCCGCGACCCGGAGAAGTACCCGGTCTGTCCGGAGTGCAAGGAGGCGTGGGAGCAGCTGCGCGAGGACGAGGACGAGTGACCTGAGGGCCTCCGCTCGACCCGCCCGCTCGACCCGCCCACCACTCGCACCCTCGGAAGGACGTTCGTGGCTGCCGCGAAACGCGCAGACGACCTCGCCCATAACAGCATCGACCAGGACATCCCCGCCCCGCTGACCGACCTTCCCCCGGCGTACCCGGACCGGGCGGCCTGGGGCACCGCGACCAAGCTCCGCGCCTGGCAGCAGGCCGCGATCGAGCAGTACTTCACGACGAACCCCCGCGACTTCCTGGCCGTCGCCACACCCGGAGCCGGCAAGACCACCTTTGCGCTGACCGTGGCCGCCGAGCTGCTCTCGCGCAGGGTCGTCGAGCGCGTCACCGTCGTCGCCCCGACCGAGCACCTCAAGACCCAGTGGGCGGAGGCGGCCGCCCGCGTCGGCATCCCGATCGACCCGTCGTACTCCGGGAAGAGGGGGCCTACCAGCAAGGACTTCGTCGGCGTCGCGGTGACGTACGCCGGTGTGGCGACCAACGCGCTGGCCCACCGGATCCGGGTGGAGCGGTTCAAGACGCTGGTGATCCTCGACGAGGTCCACCACGCCGGAGACGCGTTGTCGTGGGGCGAGTCCGTCCGGGAGGCGTTCGAGCCCGCCACCCGGCGGCTTGCGCTGACGGGCACGCCCTTCCGCTCCGACATCAACCCGATCCCGTTCGTGAGCTACGCGCCCGACGACGAAGGGGTGCCGAAGAGCGTCGCCGACTACGCCTACGGCTACGCGCACGCCCTCGCCGACCACGTCGTGCGTCCCGTGCTGTTCATGGCCTACAGCGGGGAGATGCAGTGGCGGACCCGAGCCGGCGACGAGGTCGCCGCCCGCCTCGGCGAGCCGCTGACGAAGGACCTCACGGCTCAGGCCCTGCGCACCGCCCTGGACCCGAAGGGCTCGTGGATGCCGGCGGTCCTGCAGGCCGCGGACCGCAGGCTGTCCGAGGTGCGCAGGCACGTCCCCGACGCCGGCGGGCTGGTGATCGCCTCCGACCAGGACTCAGCTCGGGCCTACGCTGCGCTGCTGAAGGAGATCACCGGCACGCGGCCGGTCGTGGTGCTCTCCGACGAGAAGGAGGCCTCGAAGCGGATCGCGAAGTTCTCCGAGGGCGATGACCGTTGGATGGTCGCGGTCCGGATGGTCTCCGAAGGCGTCGACGTGCCGCGGCTGGCGGTCGGCGTGTACGCCACGACGGTGTCGACCCCGCTCTTCTTCGCGCAGGCGGTGGGCCGCTTCGTGCGTGCCCGAAAGCGCGGTGAGACGGCCTCGGTGTTCCTGCCCTCGGTGCCGAACCTGCTCGGCTTCGCCTCCGAGATGGAGGTGCAGCGGGACCACGTGCTGAAGCGCAAGGTCAACGACGAGGGCGACATCTTCGCCGCAGAGGAGGACCTGCTCAACCAGGCGAACGCGTCGGAGTCGGCCAGCGCGGAGGAGCTGGGCACCTTCGAGGCGATGGGCTCACAGGCCACCTTCGACCGGGTGCTGTACGACGGCGGCGAGTTCGGCCACTCAGGTGAGGTCCACGTGGGGTCGGAGGAGGAGATGGACTTCCTCGGCATCCCCGGACTGCTCGAGCCCGACCAGGTCCGCGACCTGCTGCACCAGCGGCAGAGCGAGCGCGCCCGCCGCCAGAGGACCACCGGCTCCAGGCCCGAGGACGTGACACGCGACGTCTCGACCCACGAACAGCTGGCCGTGCTCCGGCGCGAGCTCAACGGCCTCGTGGCGGCCTGGAACCACCGGACCGGCCAGCCCCACGGGGTGACCCACGCGGCCCTGCGCCGGGAGTGCGGAGGCCCGGCCGCCGCGGTCGCGACCGCCGACCAGCTGGCGAAGCGGATCGACCGGATCCGTGAGTGGGCGGTTCGCAAGAGCAGCTGACCAGCGCATCCGGGGCAGGTGTTCCGGTCCGGGCTACGCTGCTAGCCATGCCCGCCGAGACCTCACAGACCCTGGACCGCGGCCTCCGCGTCCTGGCTGTTCTGGCGAGCCACCCGAACGGGCTGACCGTGACGGAGCTCTCCGGACTGGTCGGCGTGAACCGCACGGTGGTGTACCGGCTCGTCACCACCCTGGAGCAGCACGGGCTCGCCCGACGCGACGGCGCGGGCCGGTTGCACGTGGGGCTGAGCGTCCTGACACTGGCCCGCGGCCTCCAGCCGGTCCTGCGCGAGGTCGCCAACCCGGTCCTGCGCTCTCTCGCCGAGGACCTCGGGGCGACGGCTCACCTGACCCTCGTGGATGCGGGGGAGGCACTGGCCATCGCAGTCGTCGAGCCGAGCTGGACCGACTACCACGTCGCGTACCGCGTCGGCGCCCGGCATCCTCTCGACCAGGGAGCCGCCGGCCGCGCGATCCTGCTCGGCCGCGACATCGCCGCCGGCTCCGACGTGGACGGGCGGGTGGTGCAGACGAAGGGCGAGCTGCAGCCCGGAGCGCGCGGGCTCGCCTCGCCGGTACTCGGGGTCGAGGGGCTCGAGGCATCGGTGGGGATCGTCACGATGGGCGACCTCGACGCCTCTGCCGCGGGGCCCCGCGTCGCGACCGCCGCCGACGACCTCGCCCGCCGGCTCTCCTAGGTGGGAGAGGCGACCGCCTCGTCGAGCAGGGGGAGCACCCGGTGCCTGATCTGGGTCGCGAGCGCGATCACCGTCGAGGAGCGCACGATGCCGGGACTGGAGAGCACCGCGTCGATCACCCGTTGCAGGTCTGCGTTCGAACGCGCCACGACCCGCGCCCACATGTCGCCCGCGCCGGTGATCGTGTAGGCCTCGAGCACCTCCGGGATCGCGGAGAGATGCTCGGCGATGGTCTCGTGGCCGGCACCCTGGCGGATCTCGAGGGTGAGGAACGCGGTCACGGGGTAGCCGATCGCCTCCGGGTCGAGCACCGGGCCCCAGCCGGCGATGACACCGGCACGGGAGAGCTTGTCGAGGCGCGCCTGGACCGTTCCCCGGGCGACGCCGAGCCGTCGCGAGGCCTCGAGGACGCCGATGCGGGGGTGCTCCGAGAAGAGACGGAGCAATGTGGCGTCCAGAGCGTCCACGGCAGCCCCTTCATTGGACAATTTGCCTAACGTTTCGACGTACTGTTGCACACAATGTCGCAACACACCATGCTGCGCACCATGACTGCGGACACCACTCCTTCGACTGCGCTGACCCCTGACGAGCTCAAGGCCGACCTCACGCTCGAGCAGCTCAAGCAGCTCGTCGGCCTCGTCGAGTACGACCCGAGCTCCGACCCCTTCCCCGTGACCGCGATGGACTCTGTCGGGTTCGTCGTCGGCAACGCCACCCAGACCGCGGCCTTCTACCAGCTCGCCTTCGGCATGGATCTGGAGGCGTACCGCGGTCCCGAGAACGGCTGTCGTGACTCCAAGAGCTACGTGCTCCGCTCCGGCTCCGCACGGTTCGTCTTCACCGGAGGGGTGACGCCCGACAGCCCGGTCCTCGACCACCACCGCAAGCACGGAGACGGAGTCGTCGACCTGGCCCTGGAGGTCCCGGACGTCGACAAGTGCGTCGAGCACGCCCGCGCCATGGGCGCGACGATCCTCGAGGAGCCCCACGACGTCAGCGACGAGCACGGCACCGTGCGCCTGGCGGCCATCGCGACTTATGGGCAGACCCGGCACAGCCTGGTGGACCGTTCGCGCTACCAGGGCCCGTACCTCCCCGGATACGTCGCCAGGCAGACGACGGTGAACCGTGTCGAGGGCCACCCGAGGCGGCTCTTCCAGGCGATCGACCACTGTGTCGGCAACGTCGAGCTCGGCCGCATGGACGAGTGGGTGCAGTTCTACAACAAGGTCATGGGCTTCACGAACATGGCGGAGTTCATCGGCGACGACATCGCGACGGAGTACTCCGCGCTCATGTCCAAGGTCGTCGCCAGCGGCAACCACCGGGTCAAGTTCCCGCTGAACGAGCCGGCGATCGCCAAGAAGAAGTCGCAGATCGACGAGTACCTCGAGTTCTACGACGGCGCCGGCTGCCAGCACATCGCTCTCGCGACCAACGACATCCTGCGGACCGTCGACATCCTCCGGGACAACGGCATCGAGTTCCTCGCCACGCCGGACTCGTACTACGACGACCCCGAGCTGCGCGAGCGGATCGGCAACGTGCGGGTCCCGATCGAGGAGCTGAAGCGCCGGCGGATCCTGGTCGACCGGGATGAGGACGGCTACCTGCTGCAGATCTTCACCAAGCCGATCGGCGACCGCCCGACCGTGTTCTACGAGTTCATCGAGCGGCACGGGTCGCTGGGCTTCGGCAAGGGCAACTTCAAGGCGCTCTTCGAGGCCATCGAGCGAGAGCAGGAGGCCCGCGGCAACCTCTGACCCGCCGCGCAAGCTGGCGCGGGGTTGTGGACGGTTCCCAAGCGGTCTGCCGCTAGTGGAGCGTCCGTAACCCCGCGTTACAAGGAGTCAGGAGCCGTAGCGGGCTGCGAAGTTGGCGAGGATCCGGGTCGGTGCGGTCACCTTGGTGCCGTTGATCCGGCGGATCAGCTCGTCGACCTCGTCGGGCGGGAAGTACCCGTAGTGCTTGTAGACGTGGACCCGGGTGATCAGGCCCGCCCGGTCCAGCTCGGGGTGGAACTGCGTGGCGTAGAGGTTCTGCTTCACCCGGAACATCTGCACCGGACACGTCGCCGAGCCGGCGAGGAGGGTCGCGGTCGGTGGCAGGACGGTGCAGGCCTCCTTGTGCCCGACGTACGCCTCGAACGACTCGGGCACGCCCTCGAGCAGCGGATCGGCGACTCCTTCGGAGGTGAGCGTGATGCGCACCGAGCCGATGGGCTCGGCATAGGTCCGGTCGACCACGCCGCCCTGGTGGACACCGAGGGTCCCGACGCCGTAGCAGGCTCCCATGAACGGGAAGTCGCGCTTCACCATCTCGTCCAGCAGCGCGGCCAGCTCTCGCTCCACCCGCCGCTGGGCGGAGGACTTTGCCTCGAGCGGGTCGCTGGAGTTGAACGGCCCGCCGCCGAGGAGCACGCCGGCGTAGTCGTCGAGGTCGATGCGGGGGAGCGGACCCGCCTCCGTCCGCACGCGGACCAGGTGCCTGGGCGAAAGGCCGGTCTCGCGGAGG
>DASVBF010000354.1:0-3255 GCA_036375975.1 Nocardioidaceae bacterium
GCGCGCCAACTGCGCGAGCGGCACGGGCGCGTGCACCCTGCGTGCCGCAATGCTGGAGGCGAACGCGCACCCGAACGACGCCGCCGGACCCGACAAGATCGTCTTCGCCATCCCCGTCGCCGCGCCGCACGTCATCGCCGCGACGAGCTCGCTGCCGCAGATCACCGACCCGGTGACGATCGACGCCGGGTTGCCGGCGCCCGGGAGCCCGCGCCAGATCGAGCTGACCGGCGTGGACTGCAGCACGACCAGCAGCATCGCGTGCGACGGCCTGGTGGTCGCCGCCGACTCGACCACGATCCGCGGCCTGGCCATCAACGGCTTCTTCAACGGCATCCGGGTCGCGGCGAACAGCGTGTCCGTCGTACGCGGCGCGGTTATCGAGGGCAATTACATCGGGACGAACGCCGCGGGAGACGCGCTGAAGCCGCACTCGACCCTGCGGCTGGACCGGGCGCTGCAGCTCATCCTGGTGGCCGACTCGCGCATCGGTGGGGACCCGGCGGCCGGTGAGGGCAACGTGATCGCCGGCTACGCCTTCGAGCAGATCTACGGTTCCGACGTCACCGGCACGGCGATCCTGGGCAACCGCATCGGGACCGACCCGAGCGGCTCCGTCGGCCTCGGCGGTGGTGGTACCGGCATCCAGCTGTCTGGGGGCGGCGGCAACGTCCTCGGCGCGCCCGGCGCCGGCAACGTCATCTCCGGGCTGACGGCTGCCGGGGCCCAGCCGGGCACCGGGATCTGGATCGTCGGCAGCAACGACAACGTCGTGCAGGCCAACCGGATCGGCACCGACGCCAGTGGCACCACCCTGGTGCCCAACGCAAGCACCGGTCTCGATCTGCAGGCGAACGGCACCGTGGTCGGTGGCTCCCCTTCGGCCGCGAACGTTGTCTCGGGCAACAGCACTGGGATCCACGTCCAAGACTCGCCGGTGGACCTCTCCATACCTGGCGGCAACGAGATCTCGTACAACCTCATCGGCACCGACCTGACCGGCACCGCGCGGCTGGGCAACCGGGGTGACGGCATCGGGATCGACGGCACGCAGAACCTGATCGCCCACAACGTGGTCTCCGGCAACGGAACGGTCGACGTCGCCGGTCGCGGGATCGGGCTGGGCGGGCTCGCCGTGGGCAACCGGGTGGAGAGCAACCTCGTCGGCGTGGGCCTGGACGGCACACCGCTGGGCAACGCCGGGGTCGGTGTCGCGGTGTCCGACGACCCGTTCGCCGGCAGCGGCAACGTCATCGGCGGCAGCGAGGCGACGGCGAACCACATCGCGTACAACGGCGAGACAGGTGTGCTCGTCGGCGGCTTCGCTGCACATGTCGGGAACCCACCGGGGACCACCGTCCGGGCCAACTCGATCCATGACAACGGCGGCCGCAACGGCGTGCCGGCCCTGGGCATCGACCTGCTCACGGCCGGCGAGGGACGCGGGCCGGACGGCATCGACCCGCTCGATGCCGACGACGGGGCCAACGAGAAGCAGAACGCTCCCGAGATCATCGGCGTCACCATCACGGGTGCCACGACAGTCGTCGACGTCCGGCTGCACAGCACGCCTGACGAGGACTTCACCGTCGACCTCTACGACAACGCTCGGTGCGACGACACCGGCTACGGCGAGGGGGAGCGCTGGCTCGGCGACACGACCAGGCACACAGCTGCCGCGGACTCGGCCAACCCCGGCACCGTGACCTTCCAGGTCCAGCTCAACGAGGTGATCTCCGCGCCGCACTCGATCAGCGCGACCGCGACGAACGCGAACGGGAGCACGTCGGAGTTCTCCGCCTGCGGAGACGCCCCGGCCCGCAGGGCCGCCACCGCCACGACGTACACCGGCCCGGACACGGCCACGTACTCCGACCCGGTCACGCTGTCGGGGCGCCTCGAGGACACCTCCGGACCGTCAGCTGTGGGAATCCCCGGGAAGCATCTCGACCTCGCGCTGGGCACCATGCCCACGGTTTCGGCCGGCCCCACGGGAGCCGACGGCTCCGCGACTGCCGCCGCCATCCCCGTCACCCTGGCACCGGGACCCACCACAGTCGTGACCTCCTTCACCGGGGACGACAGCTACGAGCCGTCCTCCGACAGCGACCCCGTCACCGTGCTGAAGGAGGACTGCACGCTGGCCTACACCGGGGACACGCTCGTGGCGCCGCTCGCGCAGACCCGCCTGCGGGCGCAGCTCGGTGAGAGCGACGACTACCCCGGCGACTGGTCAGGGAAGCTCGTGACGTTCACCGTGACCGACTCCGCGCTGGCCACGCGGACCTACACCGCGACGACGAACGGCTCGGGCGCGGCTGAGGTGGCGGCGTCGCTGAACGCCGACGTGTACGGCGTGTCTGTGGGCTTCGCCGGCGATGGCTACTACAACCCGTGCGCCACGCCCACCGACACCATCGTCACCGTGGCGGCTGCCGGGTCCAAGGTGACGGGCGGCGGCTGGATCAGCAACAGCGTGGGCCGGACCTCATTCGGGTTCAACGCGATCCCGCAGACCGACGGCTCCTTCAAGGGACAGCTGCAGGTCCGGTCCAACTCGGGGAAGAACACCTTCCACGGCAACGTCGTCACCGGCCTGGTCTCGCTCACCAGTAACTCGGTCCGCTGGACCGGGACCGGTCGGTGGAACGGCGTCACGGGATTCACCTTCGTCGTGACGGTCGTCGACAACGGATCCTCTGGGTCGAAGAAGGCCGACACCATCGACCTGCAGATCTACCGGACGGGTGACCCCAGCCACCCTGCCCTGAGCACGCTCGGGGCGCAGGTCCTGAAGGGCGGGAACATCACCGTGCACTAGACGTCGCAGTCGATCAGCCGCTGCCAGCGCCCGTCTCACCCGGGTGTATTCGTCGTCAGTACGCGCCGCGGGAGGAGATGACAGCGGACAGCGTCTTCCAGAGGATCTGCAGGTCGCCGGCGAACGACCAGTTCTCGACGTAGTAGAGGTCGAGCCGGACGCTGTCCTCCCAGGACAGGTCGGAGCGGCCGCTGACCTGCCACAGCCCGGTGATGCCGGGCTTCACGAGCAGCCGGCGGGCCACCGACTTGCCGTACGTCTCGGTCTCGCTCGGCAGCGCGGGACGCGGGCCCACCAGGCTCATGTCGCCCTTGAGGACGTTCGCCAGCTGCGGCAGCTCGTCGAGGCTGAGGCGCCGCAGCCAGCGGCCCACCGTGGTGACACGCGGGTCGCTGCGCAGCTTGAAGAGCGCACCGTCGCTCTCGTTGCGGTGC
>DASVBF010000195.1:0-2710 GCA_036375975.1 Nocardioidaceae bacterium
TGCTCACTGGCTCTCCCATGTCGAGAACCAGCGCTTCACCGTCACGGCCAATGGCAGCGGCCTGGATGACGAGTTGGACGGCTTCCTGGACGGTCCTGAAGTAGCGGGTCACCTCCGGGTGGGTGACGGTCACGGGGCCCCCAGCAGCGATCTGGGAGGCGAATGCGGTGAGCACAGAGCCGCGGCTGCCGAGCACATTCCCGAAGCGCACGCTCACGAAGGTGCCCGCGGCTTCCGGTGCGATCGCTGCAGTCAGGGCTTCTGCAAGCCGCTTCGAATAGCCCAGAACGCTGGTGGGGTTGGCGGCCTTGTCCGTTGAGATGTTGACGAACTTCTCGACGTTGTTCTCCCTGGCCGCCTCGAGCACCGAGAGGGTGCCCCAGACGTTGCTCTTCACAGCCTCGCCCGGGTACTGCTCCAGCATCGGGAGGTGCTTCAGCGCCGCTGCATGGAAGACCACCTGCGGACGGCGGTCCTCGAAAAGCTGGTTGATGAACTGGACGTCCCGGATGTCGGCAAGGACGACGTCGTCTGAATCGAGCATCGCCTTACCGTAAATGGACAGCTGAACAGCATGAAGTGCTGATTCGTCGCGGTCTAGCATGATCAGCTCGGAAGGGCTGAACTTGGCGATCTGCCGGCAGAGCTCCGAGCCGATCGAGCCACCGGCTCCCGTGACGAGGACGCGCTTTCCGCTCAGGTAGTCCGCGATGGAGCCCAGATCGGTGTCGATCTGGTGCCGTCCGAGCAGGTCAGTGACGTCGATGTCACGAACGTCTGAAATGTCGGCGCGGGAGGTCAGGAGCTCGTTCGCGCTCGGAACTACCTTCACGTCGAGGCCGGCTTCCCTGACCCGCTGGCTCAGCTCCCGAACGCACTCGGCGTCGGCACTCGGGATCGCGATGATGACGGTGGTCGCGCCGGTCTCATCCGCGGCGTTAGCGAGCTGGGTGGACGTACCGACCACCGGGATGCCCCGAATCCGCAGGTGACGTTTGAGCGGGTCGTCGTCCACTAGGCCGACGGGCACCATAGCGGTGTCTCGCTGTCCGAGCATGGAGTTGATAAGCAGGCGCCCGCCAGCACCCGCGCCGAGAATCAGCGCAGGCACCTTGCCCTCGTGCAACTCTGCTTCAGTGCTTTCCCGGATGCGGCGATAGACCGCTCGCCCCCACGCCATGAGCACGAGCGAGATGAAGGTCGCCGCGACGGGCACACCGCGTGGCAGTTGGGGTCCCGCTGCGATGTTGCCGATGGAGATGATCGTGCCGACGATCGCCGTGACGCTCCCGAGCAGGATCATCTCCTCGAACGACCCCAGCCCGGCGCGACCCTGGTGCAGGCGGACGACCAAGCCGAAGACCGTGTGGAGCACTACGGCCGTGAGCCCTAGCTTCAATGCCTTCTCCCACGGCATCGCTGCGACCGCGGCGTACCTCACCAGCGTGAAAAGCAAGACCGCAGCCATCCATGCAAAGGCGTCGAAGGCAGCCAGCACGAACAGTCGACGCAGCCTCACCCGGTTGACGATGGCGTCGCTCACAGACGTGCCCCCAACTTTGTCGACTACAAGTGTCCAACCCCGCGGGGAGTTTAAGGCTTCCATGCGCATACCCGCACATCTGAGGGATATGCACCATTTGTTCGGGCACTACCGTGGTGCCCACATATGCCAGGGGGCAACGCCCCGCTCTCGGGAAAAAGGCAAACAACGTGGAACTGCGGGATTACCTGCGAATCGCTCGCAGGCGATGGAAGCTCATCGTCGGCTGCGTGGTTGTCGCCCTCGCCGTCTCTGCTCTCGTGACCTTCCGTACGACGCCTGAGTACTCCTCCAGCGCTCGGCTCTTCGTCTCGACCACCCAGAACGACAGCGCAGACGCGTACCAAGGCAGCCTCTTCTCTGCGCAGCGGGTCACGTCGTACGCAGATCTCGCGAGCGGGCGGGAGCTCGCGAGCCGGGTGATCGACCGGCTCGGCCTCGACATGCAGCCCAACGAGCTGTCGGACAAGGTCACCGCCACTGTCGTTCCCGAGACAGTCATCCTCGAGGTCTCCGTCACCGACCCGAACCCGCGGCTGGCCCAGCGGCTCACGCAGGCCGTCGCGGACGAGCTCACCGGCTTCGTGACCGACCTGGAAACGCCGACCGGCAAGACCAGTGCACCACTCAAGGCGACGATCGTCGACTCGGCATCCTTGCCGGAGTCGCCGGTGACCCCTCAGCCGATCCGCAACCTCGCCCTCGCGGGCGTCCTCGGCCTGCTGCTCGGGCTGGGGGCGGCGGTGCTGCGCGAGCTTCTCGACACCACCGTGAAGACCCACGACGAGGTCTCCGGGATCACCGGATCCGCGGTCATGGGGAACATCGCCTATGACCCTGTGGCCGTGAAGAAGCAGCTAGTCACGAACCTCGGCAGCCATGCGCCACGTGTCGAGGCCTTCCGGGTCCTCCGGACGAACCTCCAGTTCGTGGACGTGGACCGGGACAGCAAGGTCTTCGTCATCACCAGCTCCCTCCCGGAGGAGGGGAAGACCACGACCGCGACCAACCTGGCGATCACGCTTGCTCAGGCAGGTCAGCGGGTCCTGCTGATGGAGGCGGACCTGCGACGCCCCAAGGTCTCGGAGAACTTGCGGCTCGAGATCGCCGTCGGGCTCACGACGGTGCTGGTTGGGCGGATCGGTCTCGAGGACGCGATCCAGGACT
>DASVBF010000262.1:0-15142 GCA_036375975.1 Nocardioidaceae bacterium
GCTCGCCCCCTGGGAGCTGCCCGTCACGCCGACCCTGATCGTGAGCACGGCTGTCGCCACCCGTGACTTCCAGGACGTGCACCATGACCGGGACCTCGCGCACGAGAAGGGCTCGAAGGACATCTTCTTGAACATCCTGACGACGACCGGGCTCGTCCAGCGCTACGTCACCGACCAGCTCGGACACGACGTGCTCGTCCGCAACATCGCGATCCGCCTCGGTGCCCCGGCCTACCCCTACGACACGCTCACGTTCACCGGGGCCGTGCGCGAGGAGGTCGAGTACGACGGCGAGCGCAGGTTCCTGGTCGACGTACGCGGCAGCAACTCGCTCGGCGACCACGTCACGGGCACCGTCACGGTCGCTTCGAGCGCGGAGGAGGCGCGGTGAGCATCGGCATCGACGGGCAGGCCGCGATCGTCGGCATCGGTGCCACGGAGTTCTCGAAGAACTCCGGCCGCAGCGAGCTCCAGCTCTCCGCGGAGGCGACCCGGGCCGCCCTCGCGGACGCCGGCCTGACTCCTGGTGATGTGGACGGGCTCGTCACGTTCACGATGGACACCAGCTCCGAGATCGCGCTGGCCAGAGAGCTCGGGATCCCCGAGCTGAGGTTCTTCAGCCGGGTCAACTACGGCGGTGGAGCGGCCTGTGGGACTGTCCTGCACGCGGCGATGGCAGTCGCCACGGGCGTCGCCGACGTCGTTGTCTGCTACCGCGGCTTCAACGAGCGGTCCGGGAGCCGGTTCGGCCAGGTCTCCGTCGCGGCGGCGACGCAGGTCAACACCAACGGGCTCGACAACGCCTGGACCTACCCGATGGGTCTCGGCACTCCGGCCGCGACGGTGGCGATGTTCGCCCGCCGCTACATGCACGAGTACGGCGCCACCAGCGAAGACTTCGGACGGGTGGCCGTCGCCGACCGCAAGCACGCGGCGAACAACCCGAACGCCTGGTTCCACGGCAACCCGATCACCCTGGCCGACCACCAGGCCTCACGGATGATCGTCGACCCGCTGCACCTGCTCGACTGCTGCCAGGAGAGCGACGGCGCCGTGGCGCTGGTCGTGACCTCGGCCGAGCGTGCTCGGGACCTTCCCCGGACGCCGGCGCTCATCCGGGCCGCTGCCCAGGGCTCAGGTCCCGACCAGTTCGTGATGACCTCCTACTACCGCGACGAGATCGGCCTGCAGGAGATGGGTCTGGTCGGCCGTGAGCTGTGGCGGCAGTCCGGGCTTCGTCCCGAGGACATGGACACGGCGGTGCTGTACGACCACTTCACGCCTTTCGTGCTCATGCAGCTCGAGGAGCTCGGCTTCTGCGGCAGGGGAGAGGCACCCGAGTTCATCGCCGACGGGGCGATCGAGGTCGGCGGCCGGCTCCCCCTCAACACCCACGGCGGCCAGCTCGGGGAGGCCTACATCCACGGGATGAACGGGATCGCGGAAGGGGTCCGCCAGATGCGCGGGACGTCGGTCAACCAGGTCGCGGACGCCCAGCACGTGCTGGTCACCGCCGGCACAGGGGTGCCGACCAGCGGTCTGGTTCTCGGTCGAGGCTGAGCGCCCGCTCCGTCACTCGGCCTGGGAGGGGGTCCGGAGGTTGACGCCACCGAACAGCGCCCGCAGGTGCACCCTCAGATCGGCGGTCACGGGGTCGAGCCCGTTCGATCGGAGCCGAGGATCCTGCGCGGCCACGCCGCCGACCCCCTTGGCGTCCCAGGCCACCTTCCAGTGCGCTGGTACGACGATCTCGCCGCCCGCCATGGCGCACCGGAGCGTGACGTCGACACCACCCGGGGCCGGTCGGGCCCGGCTCAGGTCGATCTCGGCGCCCGCCATGGCGAGGTCCACCTCCAGCTCGCTCAGCTCCTGCGAGTCGGCCGAGAGAGTCACACTCCCCATCGTCTTCACCCGGCGCAGCCGGCTCGACGACGGGGTGCCTTCATCGAGGCGCCGCGCGAGGAGCAGGCCCCCGACCCGGATCGCGAGCTGGAACAGCCCGAGGGCGATCAGCCAGCGCTTCGCCCAGCGGGGCAGGACCTTTCGAGTCGTAGCCATGCCCTGAGTCTGTCACCGCACCGCTGCCCAGTCGCGGGATTGCGCCAGGCAGCGGTGCGGTGCAGCTCGGCTCAGTGCCCGAGACGGCGGGCGACCGTCCCGGTCAGCGGAGGCCGACCTTGCGCGAGCAGTACGGCCAGGCCCCCCAGCCCTGCGCCCGGCGGACCTTCTCCGCGATGCGGATCTGCTGGTCGCGGGAGGCGCGGTGGGCGTTGTAGGCGTACCTACCTCCGCCGTACGCCCGCCACGTGGAGTGGCTGAACTGAAGACCGCCGTAGTACCCGTTGTGCGTGTTCAGGTGCCACCGGAGGCCCGACTCGCAGCGGGCGAGACGACGCCAGGTGTCGAGGCTGGCCGCCTCGGCTGACGAAGCGATGAACAGGGGGGCCAGAGCGGAGATGAAGGCGACAAGGGTCGCCAGGAACATGCGTGGACGCATGACAACCAGACCTCTCGTACGCCTGCGAGGTGAGCTGTCGGGTTCGGGCGGAAAGGTGTTGGCCCGGCCTCATTGCGCCGTGCGGCGATAGAGGCTTCACCCCGAGGTACTCCGGTGACGGACCCGGCTCACGAGGAGCCGGCCGTGCCGGGGACCGTGGAACGTGGGTCCCCCGCTCCTGTCCCTGGTGATGTTCGATGGTGCCGCCCGGACGCGGGACAGGACTCGGCGTTGCCCCGGTGCGACGCCCCGCCTGGATGCGGAGCGCGACCAGGCTAGGCAGAGGATCGAGGCCTTCGCAGTGAGATCAGGATCACGGCAGGGGAGATATCGGCAGGATCCGGTCGATCTCACGCCCGTCGAGGCCAGTGTGGTCCAACCCGTTGGGGGGTCGTGTCCCCCATGAGGGTCAGCCGGCAGTGACCCTCGTGAGCACTGCGTCGGCGAGGACCGGTGCGCCGTCACGCTCTGAAGCGGCGCTCGCGATGGTCGCGGAGACAAGGATCCGCGGGCCCTCGTCCCAGGCGCGGACGCGGATCGTCTCGCCGGGGAACACGACACCGGCGAACCGCGCGCTGAAGCCACGCACCCCTTCCGTGTCTGAGTCGAGCAGCGCGTCGATGAGGGTGCGGAGCACGATGCCGTAGGAACAGAGGCCGTGGAGGATCGGGGCGGGGAAGCCTGCGGCCGCGGCGAACCCGGGGTCGGCGTGGAGCGGGTTGCGGTCGCCGCAGAGCCGGTAGAGCAGCGCCTGCTGCGGCGTGGTCTCGTACGACACGTCGGCGTCCGGCTCCCGCTCGGGGAGGTTCACCCTCGTGGACGGGCCACGGTCGCCGCCCCAGCCGCCCTCGCCCCGCACGAAGATGCTCGAGCGGGTCGTGAACAGCGGCACCCCCGCCTCGTCGACGGCCTGACCCTCCTGGACGATCACCGCTGCCTTGCCCTTGTCCCACACGTCGCTGATCCGGGTGCGGAGCGTGGCCCGCGCCGAGGTGGGCAGCGGACGGTGCACGACGATCTCCTGGCTGCCGTGCAGCACGTTCGCGAGGTTGATGTCGCAGCCGGGCAGGTCCAGGCTCGGGGCCTCCGTGTCGTGGAAGGTCGGCGCCACGACGCCGAAGGACGGGAGCACCTGGAGCGACTCGTCGTCCAGCGTGTAGCGCAGCGCCTTGGGGTCGGTCTGGTCGCCCGGTCGGGACCCGGCGCCGAGGGCGAGGTGGTAGAGCAGCACGTCGGACTCGGTCCAGCTGAAGTCGCGCTCGGGAAGCTCGGCGCCGATGGCCTTGGCGGGGTCGATGGGCATGTCAGCTTGCCTTCTCTGCGGTGTGGGACGTGCGCTGCGAGGAGCTGGTGGTCGTGGTGCCCGCGGACGAGAACGCGCGCCCGGCGATGTCCAGTGCGGCAAGGTAGCCGAAGACGATCGCGGGTCCGATCGTCGAGCCCGCGCCGGCGTAGGTGTTGCCCATCACCGCCGCGGAGGCGTTGCCGGCGGCGTAGAGGCCTTCGATGACCGAGCCGTCGGGCCGCAGCGCGCGGGCGTTCTCGTCGGTGACGATGCCGCCCTTGGTGCCCAGGTCGCCCGGAACGATCTTCACGGCGTAGAACGGCCCCTGGTCGATCGGGCCGAGGCAGGGGTTGGGCTTGTTCGTCGGGTCGCCGTAGTACTTGTCGTAGGCACTGGCGCCGCGGTGGAAGTCGGTGTCGACGCCGGTGCGGGCCATCTCGTTGAAGCGCCCGACCTCCTCGGCGAGGCCGGCGGCGTCCACCCCGATCTGCGCCGCGAGGCCCTCGACCGTGTCGGCCTTGAAGAGGGTGCCGTGCTTGTACCAGCGGCCCGGGAACGGCTGGCGCGGGCCGAGGCCGGCGAAGAGGTAACGGTTGCGGTAGCGCTGGTCGAGGATCATCCACGACGGGATGTGTTGTACGCCGGTCGCCGCCTCCCCGTCGTACATCGCATGCACCGCGTCGACGTACGGCGAGGCCTCGTTGGTGTAGCGCCTCCCGGCCTGGTTCACGATGATCGCGCCCGGCAGGTTGCGCTCCGACAGGCAGAAGTACGGTCCGCCCGTCAGCGGGATCGTGGGGCCCCACCAGGCGTCGTCCATGAGCGCCACCTCGGCGCCCGCCGCGAGGCCGGCCTTGATGCCGCCGCCTGTGTTCGTCGGGGCGCCGGTCGTCCAGTCGGTGGTGATGGGGGAGCGCTGGTACTTCTCGCGCATCTCGCGGTTCTTCTCGAAACCGCCCGACGCGAGGACGACGGCCTGGCGGGCCCGGACCGTCACGGACTGCCCGTCGCGCACGAGGCGCACGCCCACGACCCGGCCGTCCTCCACCACGAGGTCGGTCAGCTCGGACTCGTACCAGATCGGGACGCCGGCATCGAGCAGACCCTTGCGCAGCCCGATCATCATGGCAGAGCCCATGGCGTACATCGGACGACGCAGCAGCAGGTTCAGCATGCGGCGCAGCACGACCTTGAGGGTGGTGAGCGGGCCCTTGTACGTGCGCATCGCCAGGCTCAGCCAGCGGTAGTTGGCCTGGGTGACGACCATGCCCGCGGGTGCCTTGGCGTACGGAGGGTGGAGGCGGCGGAGCTCCTCGCCGATGATCCGGCCGTTGACCGGGCGCGGCTCGACCGAGCGTCCGATCGCCCGTCCGCCGGGCGCCTCCGGGTAGTAGTCGGAGTACTCCGGGACCCACATGAAGTCAGCCGCCGAGTGGTCCCGGACGAACTCCAGCGCCTCGGGGCCGCGCAGGAGGAAGGCGTCGCGTCGCGCTTCGGGGACGACGTCACCGACGATCGAGGCGAGGTAGGTCTTGGCGTCCTCGAGGCTGTCGGGCACGCCGGCCTTCCTGAGGGCGTAGTTGTTCGGGATCCAGACCCCGCCACCGGACCGGGCCGTGGAGCCGCCGAAGTAGGCGCTCTTCTCGACCACGAGCGTGTCGAGGCCCTTGGCGTTCGCGGCCAGGGCGGCTGTCATGCCGGCGCCTCCGGCACCGACCACGACCACGTCGACGACGTGGCCGGCGCCGGACGCCTCACCGCGGTCCTCGACGTGCCCGCTGCCGCCCTGCTGGCCGGACCGATCCATGTGACCTCCACCGTCTCTCGCGCCGTCGCAGAGCCCCCGCCGGGCATGCGTTCGCGCCGGCTGGGCCGCTGAAAACTGTAACAGGTTCCACATACTGCCGGGAGGTGGTCCGGTTGCCCGCTGCAGGGGTGGCGGCGGGCCGCCACCACGACGTAGGGTGAGAACGCGTTCTACTTTTGGGTCTCCGCCCGTGCTTCCCGGGAGCCCCGTCCTGGGAGCCCCTCCGGTGGAGGCCCTCGCACACGAGGAGTGCCATGACCGAACCATCATGGGACGCCGAAGCCGACGTCGTCGTCGTCGGCTTCGGCGCGGCTGGTGCCTGCGCCGCGATCGAGGCAACAGATTCGGGCGCAGACGTGCTGGTCCTGGACCGGTTCGCGGGCGGGGGAGCGACGAACATCAGCGGAGGGATCGTCTACGCCGGAGGCGGCACACGCCATCAGGAGGCGGCCGGAGTCGAGGACTCGCCGGAGCAGATGCTCGCCTACCTCCGCCTCGAGACCGCAGGGGCCGTTTCAGAGGAGACGCTGCGCTCCTTCTGTGCAAGTTCGGCGGACATGGTCGGGTGGCTCGAGAGCCACGGCGTCCCGTTCGAGGGGAGCCTGGCGCCGTACAAGACCTCCTACCCGACGAACAAGCACTACCTGTACTACTCCGGCAACGAGCTGTCCGGCCCGTCACGGGCCGTCGCCACGCCCGCGCAGCGCGGGCACCGCGCCAAGGGGAAGGGCACCTCCGGCAAGGCCGTCTTCGGGCCTCTCAGGCGCGCCGTCGAGACGCGCGGCATCCGCGTGCGGACTCTGACCCGGGCCGAGGAGCTCGTCACCGACCCGTCCGGCGCGGTCGTCGGCGTGGCGTGCTCGACCATCCAGGGTGCTCCGACCCATGTGGTGCGGCGCTACCGCTGGATGGCTCGCAGGGTGGGGAAGCTCAACCTCTGGTACCGCCCGGCGGGCAAGGCCCTGAGCCGTCGGCTGGAGGAGATCGAGCGCAAGTACGCCCGCCGGTGGACGGTGCGCGCCCGTCGCGGGGTGGTTCTCTCCGCGGGCGGTTTCGCGTTCAACCGGGAGATGGTCCGCCACTACGCCGAGCCGTACGCCCGAGGACTTCCGCTCGGCACGCTCGGCGACGACGGGAGCGGCATCCGGATGGGCCAGGCCGCTGGCGGCGCGACCAGGTTCATGGACCGTGCATCGGCCTGGCGGTTCTTCACACCGCCCTCGGCGCTCGCCAAGGGAGTGCTGCTGGGTCCCGACGGGGAGCGCGTGTGCAACGAGGCGCTCTACGGTGCGGCGGTCGGAGAAGCCGTCATCCACGAGCACGGCGGGCAGGCGCACCTGCTCGTCGACCAGCGCGTCCTGCGTGAAGCGAAGAAGCAGGTCCGCCACCAGACCCTGTGGTTCCAGCGCCTGCAGACCTTGACCATGTTCGGCGCCGGCCGAGCTTCCGGAGCCACCGTGGCGGAGGCCGCGGCAAAGGTCGGGATCGACCCGGCTGCCGCCGAGCGGACCGTCTCCGGCTACAACGAGGTGGTTTGCGGCGGCTTCGAGGACCCGCTCGGGAAGCCGGCGGACCAGGTGCAGGAGCTCGTCGAGCCGCCGTTCTCCCTGATCGACGTATCGGTCCGGTCCTCGGTCGGTTTCCCGTGCCCGACGATGACGCTCGGAGGCCTGAGGGTCGACGAGCGCACCGGCCAGGTGCTCCGCGAGGACAGCACGGCGGTGCCCGGCCTGTACGCCGCGGGGCGCACCGCTGCCGGGATCTGCTCCAACTCCTATGTGAGCGGCCTGTCCCTCGCCGACTGCGTGTACTCAGGCCGCCGCGCCGGCCGATCCGTGAGCCAGACAGTCCCCTCGGCCGCATCGTCGGCCGCAACCGACCAGGAGGAACGCGCAGATGCTGTCCGATGAGGAACGCAGCCAGGCCGCGGCCCTGCTCGCCCGTGCAGAGGCCGAGCGGGAGCCGGTCCGCCCGCTCGCCGAGACCTTCCCGGCGATGGACGTCGTCGACTCCTACGAGATCCAGCTGATCAACATCCGCAGCCGGCTCGAGAGCGGCGCAGCCGTGCTGGGCCACAAGGTGGGCCTCTCGTCGAAGGCGATGCAACAGATGATGGGGGTGGACGAGCCCGACTACGGTCACCTGCTCGATGACATGGCGCTGTCCGAGGACCGGCCGGCGGAGGTGTCGCGTTACTGCTACCCCCGAGTCGAGGTCGAGGTCGGGTTCATCCTCGGCGAGGGCCTGCCGGGGGAGGGCTGCACCGAGGAGGACGTCCTCGCCGCCACGGAGTACGTCGCCCCGGCGATCGAGCTGATCGACAGCCGCATCGTGGACTGGCGGATCGGCCTGGTCGACACGATCGCCGACAACGCCTCCTCTGCGGGCTTCGTTCTCGGCAAGGAGCGCGTGAGACCTGACCAGGTGGACCTGCTCGGCATCGACGCCAGGCTGACCCGGAACGGGGAGATGGTCGCCGAGGGCCGCTCGGACGCCGTGCTGGGCAACCCCGTCACGGCAGTCGCGTGGCTCGCGCAGAAGGTCGCCGGCTTCGGGGTGCGACTCGAGGCAGGACACGTGATCCTCCCCGGCTCGTGCACCCGGGCGATCGACGTCCGACCCGGTGACGACTTCCACGCCGACTTCAAGGGACTCGGCTCCGTGTCCCTTTCCTTCACCGCCGACTCGAGGAACGGGAGCGACGCATGAACAAGGTGACAGCTGCGATCGTCGGCTCGGGCAACATCGGGACCGATCTGATGTACAAGCTGCTGCGCTCGGAGGCGATCGAGCCGCGCTGGATGATCGGGATCGACCCCGAGAGCGAAGGCCTGAAGCGGGCGGCGGCCGAGGGACTCGTCGCGACACACGAGGGCGTCGACTGGCTGCTGAAGCAGGACGAGCTCCCGAGCCTGGTCTTCGAGGCCACCTCCGCCTACGTGCACCGCGAGTACGCACCGCGCTACGAGGAGGCCGGCATCCGGGCCGTGGACCTGACGCCTGCAGCCGTCGGCCCGGCCGTGATCCCGCCGGTGAACCTGGACGAGCACATCGGTGCGATGAACGTCAACATGATCACCTGCGGAGGCCAGGCCACCATCCCGATGGTGGCGGCTGTCTCACGGGTGGCGCCGGTCAGCTACGCCGAGATCGTCGCGTCGGTCTCGTCCATGTCCGCGGGCCCCGGCACCCGCCAGAACATCGACGAGTTCACCAGGACCACCTCGCGCGGAGTGGAGACGATCGGCGGCGCAGCCGAGGGCAAGGCGATCATCATCCTCAACCCGGCCGAGCCGCCGATGATCATGCGGGACACGATCTTCTGCGCCGTCTCGCCCGACCTCGACGAGGGCACCGAGGAGGCGATCGTGGAGTCCGTCAAGGCGATGGCGGCGGAGGTTGCGACCTACGTGCCGGGTTACCGGCTGCTCCAGGAGCCGCAGATCGACCCGCCCTCGCCCGCGACCCGGGGAGCGAAGAGGATCAGCATCTTCGTCGAGGTGGAGGGAGCCGGCGACTACCTGCCGCCGTACGCCGGGAACCTGGACATCATGACCGCCGCCGCGACCCGGGTCGGGGACCGGATCGCCGCCTCGCTGTCGTCCGAGACCAAGGGAGCCTGACATGACCCCTGAGAGGACAGATGTGAACAAGCTCGAGCGCACCTGGTCCGACGAGCTCGACCTGCGGCTCATCGACACCTGCCTGCGGGACGGGTCGCACCACAAACGGCACCAGTTCACGGCCGAGGAGGTGCGCTCCATCGTCGAGGCGCTCGACACCTCCGGGATCCCGGTGATCGAGGTGACCCACGGCGACGGGCTGGGCGGCTCCTCCTTCAACTACGGCTTCTCGCGCACTCCGGAGCAGGAGCTGATCAAGATCGCTGCCGAGACGGCGAAGCGGGCCAAGATCGCGTTCCTGATGCTCCCCGGGGTGGGCACGAAGGACGACATTCTCGCCGCGCAGGACAACGGCGGCTCGATCTGCCGGATCGCCACGCACTGCACCGAGGCGGACGTGTCCGAGCAACACTTCCGGCTGGCTCGGGAGCGCGGGCTCGAGACGGTCGGCTTCCTGATGATGGCGCACACCCAGCCGCCCGAGGTGCTCGCGAAGCAGGCCAGGATCATGGTCGACTCCGGTTGCCAGTGTGTCTACGTCGTCGACTCGGCCGGCGCGCTCGTCATGGAGCAGACAGCGGACCGCGTCGCGGCGCTGGTCGCCGAGATCGGCAACGAGGCGACGGTCGGCTTCCACGGCCACGAGAACCTCGGGCTCGGTGTGGCCAACACGGTGATCGCCGCGCGGGCCGGCGCGACCCAGATCGACGGCAGCGTCCGCCGCTTCGGCGCCGGTGCCGGCAACACGCCGCTCGAGGCGTTCATCGGCGTGTGCGACAAGCTCGGCTGGAAGACCGGTGTGGACTTCCTCGGCATCGTCGACGCCTCCGAGGACGTGATCCGACCGGCGATGCCGGAGGAGTGCCAGCTCAACCGGATGACCTTGATGATGGGCTACGCCGGCGTCTACTCCAGCTTCCTCAAGCACGCCGGGAACGCCGCCGAGAGGTACGGCGTCTCCGGGGCGAAGATCCTGCTCCGGGCCGGTGAGCGGAAGCTGATCGGCGGTCAGGAGGACCAGCTGATCGACATCGCACTGGAGCTGAGGCGCGAGCAGGAGTCCGCGTAACAACTCCGTAAAGGCAGTTGGCGCCGCTCGCGTAAAACGAGAACGTGTTCTAGTATTGGCTCATCGGAACGCACCCGCGTTCCCCGGCAGGTTGGGAGTAGGCAATGTCGAAGGCAGTCCTCGACGCGGTGCGAGACCTGTTGCCGCAGTTCCGCGAGCGCGCCGACGAGGCCGAGCGCCTGCGGGTCGTTCCCGAGTCGTCGATCAAGGACCTCGAGTCGAGCGGCTTCTTCCGGTTGCTGCAGCCCAAGCGTTTCGACGGCCTCGAGAGCGACCCGGTCGACTTCTACACCGCGGTGCGGATGATCTCGAGCGCCTGCGGCTCCACGGGCTGGGTCTCGTCGGTGCTCGGCGTCCACCCGTGGCAGGTGGCGCTCTTCCACGACAAGGCGCAGCAGGCGGTCTGGGGGGAGGACAGCAACACCCGCCTGTCCTCGTCGTACGCCCCGACCGGCAAGGCGACCCTGGCGGACGGTGGCTACCAGCTCAGCGGGCGCTGGAGCTTCTCCTCAGGCTGTGACCACGCCACGTGGGTGCTGCTCGGTGGTCTCGTGTCGAACGACGAGGGGCAGATCGTCGACTTCAAGACGTTCATGGTGCCGCGGGCCGACTACGTCATCGAGGACGTCTGGAACGTCGTGGGTCTGCGCGGCACCGGCTCCAACGACATCGTCGTGGACGACGTGTTCGTGCCGGACGAGTTCACGCTGAGCATGAGCGACACGGGTCGGTGCTACGGCCCGGGCCAGGAGCAGAACACCGCCGACCTCTACAAGCTCCCGTTCCACTCGATCTTCACCTCGACCATCACCGCGCCGATCGTCGGGATGGCGACCGGTGCCTACGACGAGCACGTGGAGATGCAGCGCAAGCGCGTCCGTGCCGCCTACCTGGCCGAGAAGACCGCCAACGACCCGTTCGCCGCCGTCCGGATCGCTCGAGCGTCCAGCGACATCGACGCGGCGTGGGCACTCCTGGTCAACAACCTGCGAGAGCTCCAGCACCACGTCGCCAGCGGGGAGAAGATCCCCCTCAGCCTCCGTCTCAAGGTTCGGCGTGACCAGGTGCTGGGCACCGAGCGCGCCGTCGGAGCCATCGACACGTTGTTCGAGGCCTCCGGGGGACGGGCTCTTGCCGAGGGCACCTACCTCCAGCGTGCGTGGCGCGACGCCCACGCGGGTCGCGTCCACGCCGCCAACGACCCCGAGCGTGCGCTCCTGATGTACGGCTCGCTGGAGTTCGGCCACAAGATCGACCCGGGGATGTACTAACCCATGACCGATGTGACACGAGAGGCGACGAGCCGTTTCGCGAAGGCCGGCGACCTCACGCTGCATTACCACGAGGCAGGCCGACCCACCGAGGTCGGCGCAGGCCTGCCCCTGGTGATGCTCCACGGCGGAGGCCCCGGGGCTTCGGCCTGGAGCAACTTCGGAACCTGCCTCGAGCGGTTCGCGAGCCAGTTCCGGACCCTCCTCGTGGACCAGCCGGGATTCGGCGAGTCCGACAAGACCGAGATCGAGGGGCACTTCTTCTCCTTCGCCGCCGACAAGCTGGCCGCGCTGCTCGACGAGCTCGACATCGAGAAGGTCCACCTGCTCGGGAACTCGCTCGGCGGCGGCACTGCCGTGCGGTTCGCGCTGAAGTACCCCAAGCGGGTCGGCCGGATGATCCTCATGGGCCCCGGTGGGGTGAGCCTCAATGTCTTCTCCGCCGACCCGACCGAGGGCATCAAGCGGCTCTACGACTTCAGCGCCCCTCCCGGTCCTTCGAAGGAGAAGCTGGAGGCCTTCATCCGGACCATGGTCGTGGACCAGTCGCTGGTGACCGACGAGCTGGTGGAGGACCGCTTCGCCTCGGCGACGGCACCCGGTGCAGCCACGGCCATGGCCTCGATGGGCGCGTCGTTCGCGAAGCCGGAAACCTTCGAGGAGGGCTTCCTCTGGCGAGAGGCCTACAAGATTCGTCAACCAGTCCTGCTCACCTGGGGTCGCGAGGACCGGGTCAACCCGCTCGACGGCGCCCTCGCGGCCCTCAAGCTCATCCCGAAAGCCTCTTTGCACGTCTTCCCCAACTGCGGCCACTGGGCACAGATCGAGGCGGCTGACGAGTTCTTCACCGTCGCGTCGGGGTACCTCGCCCTGCACCGTGAGAAGCCGAGGAGAGACTCGTGATCGACATCCGCGCACTCGGGTACGTCCGGGTCGAGAGCACCGACCTCGAGAAGTGGCGACACTTCGGCGGCAAGGTGCTCGGCCTCGTCGAGGCCCGCGGCCCGAACCCCGAACACCTCTACTTCCGCATGGACGAGATGTCGGCCCGGATCGTGGTGGTGCCCTCCGAGCACGACCGCATGGGTGCCACAGGCTGGGAGGTCGCGGATCATCGGGCGCTGGCCGCTGCGGTCGACCACCTGAAGCACCGTGGCGTCGAGGTCCAGGAAGGGGCAGCCGGGGAGCTCGCCGATCGGCGGGTGGAGGGGATGGTCCGGTTCGAGGACCCGTTCGAGAACGTCTTCGAGCTTTTCCACGGCGCGACCTACGAGGCACGACCGGTGGTCACGCCGTACGCCAACAGCTTCGTCACCGGTGAACAGGGTCTCGGGCACATCGTTCTCCCCGTCACCGACGACGAGGAGGCGCTGCGCTTCTACACCGACGTCCTCGGCTTCCGGCTGCGCGACTCGATGCGGATGCCGGGCGAGTTCGTGGGCAAGGAGCCGGGCTCGACGGCGTGGCTGCGCTTCCTCGGCTGCAACCCGCGACACCACAGCCTGGCGTTCCTGCCGATGCCGAACCCCGCCAAGTGCGTGCACATCATGGTCGAGGTCGAGAAGCTCGACGACGTCGGCCGCGCGCTGGAGCGAGTCCGCAAGCACAAGGTTCCGCTGAGCGCGACCTTGGGTCTTCACATGAACGACCAGATGGTGTCGTTCTACGTGAAGTCACCCGGTGGGTTCGACGTCGAGTACGGCACAGAGGGACTCACGGTCGACGACGAGCGATGGGTCGCGCGGGAGAGCACCGCGGTGAGCTACTGGGGGCATGACTTCAGTGTCGGGCATCAGTGACATACCGGAGGGCATGAACCCTCGCGCGGTCGAGACGTGGCCCAGCCAGGCGCTGATCGACTCGTGGCTTGGTCAGTTCGACTTCGACCTGCGCGAGCCGGCGCCCCTCGTGCCGGGCGACGATCCGGAGGCGGAGGAGAGCTCCCGCAAGTTCCGCGACGTTCTCGGCCGATTCTGCACCGGGGTCACGGTCGTGACCAGCGTCAGCAACGGCCAGCCGGTCGGCATGACCTGCCAGTCGTTCAGCTCGGTGTCGCTCGACCCGCCCCTGGTCCTGTTCTGTCCCTCGAAGAGCTCGAACGCCTGGCCGCAAATGCAGCGGGCGGGGTTCTTCTGCGTGAACCTGCTGTCCCATGACCAGCTCGATCTGTCGAACACCTTCGCGAAGAAGGGCGTCGACAAGTTCGCCGGCGTCTCCTGGCGGTCCTCGGCCACAGGAGCGCCGCTGCTCGACGGGGTGCTGGGGTGGGTCGACTGCACGATCTACGCCGTGCACGAGGCAGGTGATCACTACGTCGTGATCGGACGTGTGATGGACCTCGGCGTCGAAGAGGCGCCGCACCCGCTGCTCTTCTACCGCGGCCGCTACGCACGCACCGAGGCGAGCTAGCAGATCTCGCCGTATTTCCGGGGTTTTCCGGACGCCCATGGGGTACTTGGGCTCTAAAACCAAGTCGCCCCCTGACGGCGCCACAACTCGGAAAGGCAGTGACGATGGCAACCGACACCCGAGCCGCTCCCGTCGAGGTACAACAGAAGCCCGAGCTACGACGACACGTCGGCGTGGTGGGCCTGCTGTTCGCCAGTGTCGGCTCGATCATCGGGTCAGGATGGCTGTTCGGTGCGCTCGACGCCTCCGCCCAGGCCGGCCCGGCCGCTGTGATCTCGTGGGTCCTCGGCGGCGCGATGATCTTGATGATCGCGCTCGTCTACGCCGAGCTGGGGACGATGTTCCCTGTCTCCGGCGGCGTCGTGCGGTACCCACACCTCGCCTTCGGCTCCTTCGCCAGCTACACCAACGGGTGGATCACCTGGGTCGCGGTGGCGACCACGGCGCCCATCGAGGTCGAGGCGGCTCTGCAGTACGCCACGAAGTACGCGCCCTTCACCGCGGAGCACACGGTGGGCGGGGAGTCCGTGCACACGCTGACCGGCCTCGGCTACGGCTTGGCGGTCGTGCTGATGGCGCTCTTCGTCGTCGTGAACTACTACGGCGTGAAGTGGTTCGCGCGGATCAACAACGCCCTCGTCGGCTGGAAGATCTTCATCATCCTGCTGGTGATCGCAGCGTTCCTGCTGAGCTCCTTCCACGGCGAGAACTTCACCAGCCACGGCTTCACGCCGTCGGGGTGGCACGGTGTGTTCACCGCGATCGCGACATCCGGGATCATCTTCTCGTTCCTGGGCTTCAGACAGGGCATCGAGCTCGCCGGCGAGACCGACAACCCCAAGCGCAACGTGCCGCTCGCGGTCGTGGGATCGGTGCTGATCACCGGAGTCATCTACGTCGCGCTCCAGGTGGCGTTCATCGGCGCTCTTGACCCAGGGATCCTCGCCAAGTCCGGCAGCTGGGCGGAGCTCTCGTTCACGAACGACTTCGGCCCCCTCGCGGCACTGGCGTCGATCCTGGGCATGGCGTGGCTGGCCTTCCTGCTGTACGCCGACGCGATCATCTCTCCCGGCGACACCGGCCTGATCTACACCACCACGACCTCGCGGATCTCCTATGCGATGGCCCGCAACGGCAACGCGCCGTCCAGGCTGGCGAAGACCACCGACCGGGGCGTCCCG
>DASVBF010000323.1:0-19355 GCA_036375975.1 Nocardioidaceae bacterium
CCCCGGTCGAAGAAGGGCCCCACGAGAAGCCGCCACCCGTCGCCGTTCGCGAAGGCGCGGTCCTTGTTGTGGAGCGCGGCCTCGCAGGCGTCCGGGCCGAGCAGGGTGACCCATCGCGTGCCCATGCCGCTGAACCACGAGACCGGACCGAACTCCTCCCAGCGTCTGTCGAAGACGCCGAGGGGATCCCGGATGTAGCTGAGTGTGTGTCCGATGACCGGCAGCCCGCGGTCGCCGGGAACCGGCCTTGCGGTCGTCGCGGTCGGTCGGTCGGTCTCGAGGTTGCGCATCCCGGCCTCCTGAACCTCGCATCTGACAGGGAGCGTTGTCAGATACGGCAGTTTGGTGGCGGCCGAAGCGCTCTGTCAATATCTCGACATGTCCGAGTCTGCGCGCCACTACGGGGGCGTCAGCGCGCAGGAGCGCAAGGCTGCACGTCGCGAGCGCCTGCTCGACGCCGGCCTGCAGCTGTTCGGTACGCCGGGCGGCGACCGCGTCACGGTGAGCGCGATCTGCGCAGAGGCCGGTCTCACGGAGCGGTACTTCTACGAAAGCTTCCGCAGCCGCGACGCGCTGCTGCTCGAAGTGCTCGAGGGGGTCGCCGACGAGGTCCGGAGCGCGGCCCTGACCGCCCTGGAGGACGCCGACGTCGAGCCCGAGCCACGTGCGCGCGCCGCGATCGCCGCCTTCGTCGAGATCCTCACCAGCGACCCTCGCAAGGGGCACGTCGCCATGGTTGCCTCGGCCGCGGTCGAGCCCTTCCGGACCCGCCGGCGCGAGCTTCTCCACCGGTTCGCACGGATGGTCGCCGAGGAGTCCAAGGCGTTGTACGGCGAGCGGGCCTGGGCCTCGCCGCACGACGAGGTCACCGCCCTGCTCTTCGTGGGCGGCCTCGCCGAGCTCGTCACGACCTGGCTCAGCGGCGACATCGAGGTCCCGCCCGAGACGATCGTGGACGCGGCGACGTACCAGTTCACCGCCACCGCACACCGCTGAGCGGTCTGCCCACCGCACCGTCGCCATAACCCTGGAGCGACGGCGTCGTTGCACACCACAGTCGCCTTGCCCTGACCTCGGACGAACGTGGAGGCCTCATGCGCTGGAGCCGGGTCGTCGTGCTGGTAGCCGTCGCGCTGGTCGCCCTTCCGGCCGGTACGTCGGTGGCGGACGCCCCGAGTCCGGAGGGCGTTGAGCCGTCAGGCCCCGTGCGGCCATACTTCAAGCCGCCCTTCGCCAAGGCCTGCGAGGTCCACTCCTTCCGGGAGGGCCAGGCGCCCGACCCCGCGGACTACCCGGACGACCCGCTGTGTGTCGAGTACGCCAAGCGCGACATCACGGTCGACAACGGCGGGGCCATCGGGTTCCTCCTGGCGGAACCGGCTCGTTTCGCCATGGCCGGGCCGAAGTGCCAGTACTGGCAGCAGGACCACTGGAGCGTCCAGCTCTCCCGCGGAGACACGCCGGTCGTGCGGTGGGACGGCAGCTACTGGTTCGACAAGGGAAGCGGGCAGGCGGCCGGGCGGCTCAGCCGGGTGCGCGTCGGCGGGCAGCCCGTCAGCGTGAGGCAGGCGGCCGCTGCAGTGGAGGAGGCGAGCCCGGAGCTCGCGGCCTACCTCCGCCGGTACGCCCGCGGCGGCAACGGCATGGGCTACGACGGCACTGTGCCGTTCGACCCACGCTGCTCGTGATGACCGCTGAGGTCTCGCGTCGCCGGCTGCTGCAAGTCGTGGCCGCCGCCGTCGTGGCAATGCCACTGACGGACCTCCCGCTCCCCCGGGCCGCTGCGTCGGGGGAGCTCAGCGCCGACGCCGAGACCGCCACTCTGGAGGCCTGGAGCGACACGATGGTCCCGGGCCAGAAGCGCTGGCCCGGCGACCGGGCCGTTGCCGGGGCGACGAGCGGTCCCGGCGCGGTGCAGGCCGGCGCCGTGGACCTGATGCGCTTCGACGCGGTGGGCCTCGGGCCGGCGCTCCCGGGACTCGCCGCCGCTCTGAACGTCGAAGCATCCCGCTACGCCGCCGCGGCGGGGTTGCCCCTCGACCCGGCGACACCGCCTTTCGTGGGTCTCTCCTTCCCCGACCGCACCGCGCTCGCTCTCGAGCTCCTGGACGGGACCCGAGAGGACCAGGTCGCCTGGTACGCCCTCGCCGCCGTCGCGATGCTCGCCTTCCACACCGCAGCCCACCTGGACACAGCCGACGCGGTGAGGACCGGTCACCCCGGTCTCGCCTGGCTCCGCTTCCCGGCGCCCGATGCTGACGGCCTCTGGCGCTACCCGGACTTCTCCTACCGCCGGAAGCTCGCACGAACGCACCCGCGCACCACCCGCTCGGGACACCCGGCGTGAGCGCGGTGGAGACCACCGACGTCCTGGTCATCGGCACGGGCTTCGGGGGAGCCATCCCCGCCTACAACCTCGCCGCAGCAGGCGCGAAGGTCGTCATGCTCGAGCGTGGCCCCGAGCTGGCCACGGAGGACTTCGAGCACAGCCTCCGGCTCGGCAGCTACACGCGCATCGTCGACCTCATCAACGGAGACGGCATCCAGGTCGTCGCAGGCAACTGTGTGGGCGGGTCGAGCGTGGTGTACTTCGCGGCCTCGCTCCGCGCGCCGTCCTTCGTGTTCGAGCGGAGGGGGTCGACCGGTCGACACAGGCTGTGGCCGGCCGCGCTGACCCGCAGCACCCTGGACCCCTGGTACGACCGTGTCGAGGAGACCCTCCCCGTCGCCCAGCAGACCTGGGACGACGTGCCGTACCCCGGAGGCGTCTGGGCAGCGGCCTGCCGCAACGCCGGCCATACCTGCAACCCAGTCCCCCTGGCCGTCGACCTGCCACGATGCACCAACTGCAACTGGATGCTCATGGGCTGCCGCTTCGGCGCGAAGCGGTCGATGCTGCTCAACTACGTGCCGGCCGCTCGCGCGCACGGGGCCGAGGTCCGGCCCCTCCACGAGGTCCAGTCGATCGGCCGGGCGGTCACGCCCGGGTTCCGCTACCGCGTCGACTACTCCGTGCTCGACGCCGGTGACTACCGGCTGCCGGCGGGCGCCGGTGCGATCGAGGCCAAGATCGTCGTGCTCGCCGCCGGCGCGATGGGCACTCCCGTCATCCTCCGGCGGTCGGCGGCGGCCCTCGGCGGCGTGCCCGACGCGGTGGGGCGGTACTTCTCCCCCAACGGCGACCGCGTCTCGATGGCGTTGCTCGACGAGCGAAGGCTCTCCTCGGTGCTTGGTCTCAGACGCGAGCCGGACGTCGCCTACGAGGCGTTCCACATCGGCAAGCCGATCGGCACGATGTCCTACGACTTCCTGGACAGCCGACGCGCGGAGTTCGAGCGGTTCGGCCTCCAGCAGATCTACTTTCCCTCGATCACCAACATCCTCCCCGAGGACGGAAGCATCGCCGATCCCCAGTGGTTCGGGGTCGACAAGAAGACCCTCTCGGCCGGTTGGCGCTCCTGGCTCACACTCCTCGCGATGACCGAGGACGACAACGAGGGGCGCTTCGGCCAGCCGCCGCCGAACGGAAACTTCGTGCGCCTGGCCTCCTCGGCCGTGCTGAGCACACTCACCTACCGGCCCAACGCAGCAACCCGGCGGGGGTGGGACCTCTCCGACGGGGTGATGCGGGCGATCATCGAGAAGGACGACATCGGCCGGCACCTGTCCTGGGTGGGCGGCCAACCGACGCTCTCCGCGCATCCGCTGTCCTCGTGCCGCATCGGTGACGACCCCGCCACGTCGGCGTTGACGCCCGACCACGAGCTTCGCGGCTCGCCCGGCCTCTTCGTGACGGACGGCAGCGCGGTCCCCACCTCGCTCACCGTCAACCCGTCCCTGACGATCGCCGCCCTCGCGGAGCGCTCCTCGCTCGCCATCGCGCAACGCGCGCAGGAGGCCGGCGTGGCCCTGCGCACGCGCGTGCCCACGCCCGGGGGGAACGGGTGATGACGACGTCCGGGGACAAGCCGCGCTCCCGCCGACTGGCCACCGGTCTCCTCGCCGGCACGGTGGCGGCGGGCCTGCTCATCTTGCCGAGCGCACCCGCCGCCGCGGCTCCCCGCAGGCCGCCGCCGAGTCCCGTTTCGCAGGTGAACCCGTTCGTCGGAACCGCCGCTGGACAGCCCGACTTCGGCACAGGCGGCGGCGCCGGCAACACCTATCCGGGCGCCACCGCCCCGTTCGGGATGCTGGCCTGGAGCCCCGACACCTACCCGTCCAGCGTCAACTTCGCCGGCGGCTACACCTACCACGACAGGCAGGTTCGCGGCTTCTCCCTGACCCATCTGTCGGGTGCCGGATGCGCCGTCTTCCAGGACGTGCCGATCCTCCCGGTCGCGGTGCCCGTCAACGCCTCCCCCGCCGAGCCGCTCTCCAGCTCGCTCTCGGAGAGGTACCGCACCACGTTCAGCCATCGCGGCGAGCGGGCCCGCCCGGGTTCCTACCGGGTCAGGCTCAACCCGGGAACGCCTCGTCGGATCACCACCGAGCTGACCGCCGCCGCCCGGAGCGGGTTGGGTCGCTTCCGGTTCCCGAGGACCCGCCACGCCGGGCTCCTGGTCAACGCCGGCGGCAGCGCCATGGCCGCGAGCGCCGCGGAGGTCCGGATCCACCCCGCACGCCGTCTCGTCACGGGCTCGGTCACCAGCGGCCGGTTCTGCTACTCGAACAGCAGCTACCGCGTCTACTTCGCCATCCGCTTCGACCGCCCCTTCTCGTCCTACGCCACCTGGCGCCGCCAGCTGTTCTCCGCCGGCGGCACCAGCGCCTCCGACACCGCGGCCCTGCCCCTGACCTACCAGCCGGTCCCCGGAGGCCCGCAGCGCCTCGAGGGCGACCCGAGCGGCACCGCCCAGGCGGGCGCGTACCTCGGCTTCGACGCGCGCCGCGACACCGACGTGAGGGCGAAGGTCGCGGTGTCCTACGTCGACAAGGCAGGAGCGGTTCGCAACCTCCGCGCGGAGCAGCGGACCTGGGACCTTCGCTCCGCCCGCGCCCGGGCACGAGCCGCCTGGCACGCCGCACTGTCACGGGTGGAGATCTCGGGCGCCTCCCGGGAGAGACGACGGGTGTTCTACACCGCCCTCTACAGGGCGCTCCAGACCCCCAGCGTCTTCAGCGACGTCGACGGCCGGTACACCGGCATGGACGGCGTCGTCCGCCGTTCCCACCGCCCCCACTACGCGAACTTCTCGGGCTGGGACGTCTACCGCACGCAGATCCCGCTGCTGGCGATGCTCTTCCCCCGACGCATGAGCGACATCGCTCAGTCACTGGTCAGCCAGGCCGACCAGAGCGGATGGCTGCCGAAGTGGTCCTACGCGAACGCGCACACGGGCGTGATGACCGGCGACCCCGCCCTTCCTGCTCTCGCCAGCGGCTACGCCTTCGGCGCCCGCCGGTTCGACGTCCCAGGCGCGGTTCGCCACGGTGAGCGCGGCGCGACCGACCCGCGCCAGGCGGCCGACGGCCAGTACGTCGTCCGGCCGGGCGTCGTCGACTACAACCACCTGGGCTACGTCGCCGCGGAGGACGACGGGCACAGCCCCGCGGCGGGCGTTCTCGTCCCGGGAGCCGTCTGGGGTTCGGCCGCCACCACCCTGGAGTACGCCGTCGCAGACTTCGCGCTCTCCAGGCTCGCCGCCGCCGCAGGCGACCGTGCGGTGGTCGCCAGCAGCGCCCGCCGAGCCGCCTCCTGGCGCAAGCTGTTCAACCACGAGACCGGGTACGTCGAGCCGAGATCCCTCACAGGCGCTTTCGAACCCGCCTACGACGTCTCCGCGGGCGACGGGTTCGTGGAGGGCAACGCCGCCCAGTACACCTGGTTCGTACCCCATGACGTCGCGGGCCTCGTCGGAGCGATGGGAGGCCGCCAGGCCGCGACCCGTCGGCTGGGCAGGTTCTTCGCGCGGCTCAACGCGGGGCCGAGCGCGGCGCACGCGTTCCTCGGCAACGAGCCGTCCCTCGGCACCCCCTGGCTCTACGCCTGGCTCGGCAAGCCGGCGGCCACCCAGGACGTCGTCCGGCGGACCTTGGCGGGCCTCTACAAGGACACGCCCGGTGGCCTCCCGGGCAACGACGACCTCGGCACGATGTCGGCGTGGTACGTCCTGTCGGCCTTGGGCCTCTACCCCGCCGTTCCCGGCACCGACCTGCTCGTGCTGACGACCCCGCAGTTCCCTCGCGCCGTCGTCCATCTGCCAGGCGGCGACATCAGGCTCGAGTCGCCCGACACCCTTGGGGCGCCCTACGTCAGGAGGCTCACCCTCGACGGGCAGGACCATCCCCGGGCCTGGCTCCGCTTCTCCGACCTGCGCGACGGCGCAACCTTGCGCTTCACCACGAGCCCGTCGCGACGGACGGCCTGGGCGACCCGACCAGAACTGTCACCGCCGTCGTTCCCGAGCGAGTAGCCCGGCCGACGGGCTCGGCGGTGGTCAGACCCCGGCCGCGGTGACGATCGCGTCGGTGAGGAACCCGGCGACCAGACCGATCAGGATCCCGTACGCGAGCAGGTCGGTACGACGGGCGCGGGCCGCGACCCCGATGAGCTGGGTGATGACGTAGATGAGGGAGCCGGCCGCGAGGGTCAGGAAGGCGACGCTCAGTGGCTCGCTCGTGAAGCCGTGACCGACGACCGTGCCGACGAAGGTGGGGCCTCCCCCGATCGCGCCGAGCATCAGGAGGAACGCCCAGCTCGGACGCCGGAGCGCGCCGTCGCCGTCCACGTCGGCTGCGAGCGGAGCCACGATCCCGAAGCCCTCCGTGGCGTTGTGCAGCCCGAAGCCGATCACCAGCATCAGCGCGAGAGCGATCTCCCCGCTGGCAGCGGACTGACCGATGGCAAGGCCTTCGGCGAAGTTGTGGAGGCCGATGCCCACGGCGATGAGCAGGGCCAGTCGACGGGCTGCCGACCAGGAAGCGAGCCCCCGGGGCGGCTTCACCTCACCGAGAGTCATCGTGCCGGGCCCCTGCGGCCGCGGCGGTGCGTCCGCGGGCGTGGCCGCCACCTGACCGCTCATCCAGCGCTCGTAGAAGACCAGCGACAGGAGGCCGACGGCGAGTCCCACGACCGAGATCAGACCGTAGCCGATCGCCGTCGCGAGTCCGCCCTGGCCGGCGTGAACGGACTCGAGGGCCGCGTCGATGGGCTCCCAGGCGGCCGAGAGCACGTCCCAGACCAGGAACAGGAGCACGCCCACCGCCGTCGCGTTCAGCAGCAGACGCAGGGAGGGAGCGGGGCGACGCAGCCTGCCCATGGGCAGACCGAGCAGGATCGTGGCGCCGGCGATGAACCCGAGCAGCAAGGTGGCAGGCAGGCTCACGGTGAGACTCCGATCGGACCGAGGTGGCACACGGGGACTTGATAAGGTTAGGCATACCTAAGCCGACTCGGCAAACCACCCCCGGTTCGTCACTCCCGAGACCCCCTCCTCACAGGTTAAGCAGGAAGTGCCATCCGAGCCACCACCAGGCGAGGAGCAGAGCGAGCTGGGCGTCCCGATGGCGCATGCCCCAGCGGAGCAACACCGAGAAGGTGGGAATGCTGCTGTCGCGACGATGCGACTGGCCCTGAAGGACGATGAGGGCGACGACCAGGCACGCGTAGCCGAGAACCGTCAGCAGAGCGCTCGGACTCATCGGTCCACCTCGACTGTCGAGGTGGTCGCGGCGTGGACCAGCCAGGCACCTGCAACCAGCCAGAGCACTGCGAACACCGCGCGGAACGCGTTGTCGGCGAAGAGCGGGTCGAGAACCGCGGTCACTGTGGGGTGGTCGGGGTTCGCGTCCGGAGAGCCGCCCTGGCTGGCGAAGTTCGCCAGCTCGAACAGGCCGGCTGCGACACCGACAAGGACCCACAGCCACCATCGCCGACCGGGTGTGTCCGCCTGTTGTGAGAGAGCCGGAGCAGGACCGGTCCGCAGGACGACCAGGAGCGCGAGCAGACCCGGGACCGCCACCAAGATGCGCATCGGCCAGCTGCCCTGCGCCAAGGGCAACATAGCCACGCCGAAGAGGACGCAACCGCCGAGCACGACGGAAGGAGCGGGCCACGGCAGGGCTGCGACTCGAGGCCTTGGAGGCCGCGTCCTCTCCACGAGGATCAGAGCCGCCATCCCGAAGAAGAGCGCGACGTCGAGGATGTTCCGACGGACGACGTGCACGATGCCTGTCACGACGAGCACCAGCAGGACCGACTCGTGCAGGGCACGTCTCAGCGCGACGCGTACGCGGCGAGAGACAGTCAGCTGCATCGACCCGGCACCGATCACGAAGGTTGGACAACCGTTACCGCGATTGTCATCCATCGAGGGCGATGCCTGCCTGCGATCTGTCCGACCTGTCGCGTTCGTGGAGGATCCGGCCCATCTCGCGGGGACCCCGATCCCAGACATCGACCGACGGCGGCCTGAAGTTGCGCCACGATGAGGTGAGACACCAACCGAAGGAGGAGCCATGACGGGTTGGGTCGGCAACATCGGAGACGTCGCCAAGGCGAGCCCGTACTTCCGACAGGTCGTCTACACGGGCGCCAAGATGCAGCTGGTGGTGATGACGCTGCAGCCGGGTGAGGACATCGGGCTGGAGGCGCACCAGGACGTGGAGCAGCTCATCCGGGTCGAGTCCGGCCGGGCCACCGTGACCATGGGGCCGACCGAGCACGAGATCACCGAGGCACACGACGTCGCGGACGGCTGGGCGGTGGTCGTGCCCGCGGGCACCTGGCACAACGTTCTCAACAGCGGCGGTGGGGCTCTGCGGCTTTCCAGTGTCTACGGTCCGCCGGAGCACCCGGAAGCCACCGTGCACAAGACCAAGGCCGAGGCGCGCGCTGCCGAGGTCCACCACGTCTGACAGAGGGTGCTGAGGAGGTGCCTTCGCGCTGGTCCGGGTTGTGGGCGCTGGCCCTGGCCGCGGGCGTCGTGTCGTGCACCAGCGAGCCGCCCACGACCAGGGAGGAGAAGCCAGTGGAAGCTCCGGAGAGGATGACGGTCACGAGCACCGCGTTCACCGACGGTGAGCCCATCCCTCGCCGCTTCACGTGCGACGGCGACGGCGGCATCCCGCCGCTCTCCTGGGACGGGGTGCCGAAGGCCGCCGCGGCTCTCGCGCTGATCGTCGACGACCCCGACGCCCCTCGCGGCACCTTCGTGCACTGGGTGGTGCTCGACCTGCCGGTGGCGACCCGGAGCGTGGACGGCGGAGGTGCCTTGCCCACGAGCGCGGTCCAGGGGAAGAACTCCGCTGGACGGGCGTCGTACTTCCCTCCGTGTCCGCCGAGCGGCACGCACCGCTACCGGTTCACGGTCTACGCGCTGTCGGAGCGGACGGGTCTGCGCGACGGCACCGAGCTGGAGAAGGCTCTGCGGGCCGTGGCCTCGAGCGCGACGGCCCAGGGCCGGCTGGTCGGCACCTATGAGCGTCGCTGAGGGGGGCGCCCGCTGGATGGCGCGTGGGGAGCACGAGCTCCCCTCCGCGCCGACCTGGCTGAGCGACGGTGAGGCGGACCTTGCCGACGGCATCCGGTTCACCAAGCGCCGCACCGAGTACCTCCTCCGCCGCTGGGTCGCGAAGCACGCGGTCGCCGCGTCCACCGGTCTGCCGCCAGATCCTGGTTCCCTGGCGCGTATCGAGGTCCACAACCGACCCAGCGGCGCCCCCTACGTGCGGCTCGACGGACGCCCCTGGGGCCAGGACGTGTCCCTCTCGGACCGCGCGGGCTGGGCGGTGTGTCTCGTGGGGCAGGACCTGAGCCGGGTGGGGTGCGACCTGGAGATCGTCGAGCCACGGTCGACCGGCTTCGTGGCCGACTTCCTGACTCCCGCGGAGCAGGAGTACGTCGCCGCCCGCCCACGAGCCGACCGGGATGCTGCGGCCAACCTGCTCTGGTCGGCGAAGGAGAGCGCGCTCAAGGTCCTCAAGGTCGGGCTCCGCCGCGACACGCGGAGCGTGGAGGTCACCGTGACGGACGAGCCACCCGGGAGGAAGGGGCTCGCGGGGTGGGCGGGCCTGGAGGTCCGCACCATGGAAGGACCCGTCCTGCCCGGGTGGTGGCGTCGGGACGGCTGCTTCCTGGTGACCGTAGTCTCCGAACGCCACCTCGACCCGCCTCTGGCCCTGGCCGGTACGGCGGATCTCACGACCGCGCACCCGGTCCACTCGTGGGTGGACCGGCCACTCTCGTCCTGAACCTCGCTCCGCACTACATACGCGACTGGAGGGCCGGATCTGCGAACCGGGCCATGCCGCGTTCGAGCGCGTCGATGACGTAGGGCCGGAGCTGTGCCGCGGGGATGATCAGGTCGACGGAGCCGACCCGGCGGGCGCGCTGGATCGTGTGGATGGCGTCGAACTCGTCGGCCACCTCGCCGAGCTTCTCGGAACGCACCTCCTCCGTCATCCGGACGAGCTCCGCGCGGAGGGTGCCGGCGTCGGCAGCGGACGCCGCCGCGAGCGCCTCACGCAGCTCGACGAGCCGTGGGTCGCTCTCGGTGCGCCCTCGTACCTCTCGGGCGAACACCGTGGCGGCGGCCGGCGCGCCCCCGATGACCGAGGCGTACGAACCCTCCACCGCGGCGATCTCCATGGACTCGTTGAGCTTCTTCGAGAAGACCACGAAGGCGCCGCCGTGGTAGCGGGAGATGACCACGAAGACGATCGGCCCGACGAAGTTCGTGACCGCGCGGCCGATCTCCGCGCCGTACTCCAGCTGCCAGTGGCGCATCGACTCGGGCGACCCGTCGAACCCTGACAGGTTCGCGAGCACGACCAGGGGGCGGTTTCCGCTCGCGGTGTTGATCGCCCGCGCCGCCTTCCGCGCCGACTGCGGGAAGAGCGTCCCGGAGGTCCATGAGGGAGGCCCGTCCGCAGGGACGTACCCGCGTCGGGCGAGTGTTCGCGACTCGAGCCCCAGCATGCAGACCGGAATGCCGCCGACGTGGGCGTCCCAGACGACCGACGTCTCGCCGCCGCGCCAGTGCGTCCAGCGCTCGAGGGGTTCTGAGTCCGTGTCGGCGACCGCCCGCAGCACCGAGCGGATGTCGAAGGCCTTCTTGCGCTCCGGGTTGCGCTCGGCGGAGAAGATGTCCCCCACGGCGTGCAGGTCGCTTCCCGGCAGGGGCGGGTGGTGGGAGGTCCGGACGTCCCGGTCCACGGGGTCCGACGTGCTCGCGCGCCGCGGGAACCGCTCTCCGGGCACGACGTAGGTGTGGTCGTAGTGGCGCAGGAGCAGACGGCAGGCGTCCTCGATGCTCGGCGCCCAGTACTGCGCCTGCCCGTTCGGCCCCATGACCCGGTCGTAGCCCCCGATGCCGAAGTTGTCGTCGGCGGACACACCACCGGAGAAGTCCAGCGCCTGCTTGCCGGTCAGCACCATGGCGCTCGTCGGCATCATCACGAGGATCCCTCGGGTGTGCATGAGCATCGTCGCCTCGGCGTTCCAGTACGGCTGGCCGCCCACGTTGATCCCCGTCACGACGAGGTTCACCTCACCCCCGCGCTGGGTGAACTCGATCAGGCCACGCAGCACTCCCGCGATCCAGTCCATGTTCTCGGTGCCGCTGTCCATGGCGATGAGCGCGCCTGACGACACCGCGAACCACTCGACCGGGACTCTCATGCGCTCGGCCAGCTCGAGGGCGGCGAGGATGCGCCGGCACTCCGGCTCCGCGAGATTGCCGAGCCCCTTCGTCGGATCGCTCAGGATGGCGACCCGGGTCATCCCCTCCGGCACCTTGGCCGTCCGGTTCGTCAGCAGCCCGACCACCACGTTCGCCGTGTTGAGCCCGGGATCCCGGTCGACGGGGCGGAGCGTGCCGTCGGGCGCCAGGTCGTGCTCCACGAAGGACCCCGGCGGGAACTCCGCCGCGGCACCCGCCTCGGGAGCAAGCATCCGCACGATCTCGTAGGGGTACGGCACACCGAAGCGCTGCGCGACCAGGACCTTCTGCCGGTACCTCGTCAGCGGCCGGACCGGCTCGTCACCGGGCGGCCTCTCCTGCACCGTCACGCCGTGCGCACCGACCTGCTCGACCTCCAGCACCGCGTCGCGCACGGAGCCGTCCGGTTCAGGGATCCGGACCCGGAGGGTGACCTTCTCGAGGTCGGCGCCCTCCGCCAGGGGCGCGAAGGACTGCGCCAGGATCGGCCAGTAGTCGCGGGGGACGTCCCAGACCGGCCGGACGTAGAGCACGATCCGGTTCGCCCTGGGCCGTTCCTTCGGCGCGAAGGAAGCCAGGGCGGTGCGCATGGCTGCGAGCGCCTGCAAGCCCATCCGTCCCAGCCACGGGTAGGAGACCGTCCCCGAGCTCTGCCGCACGGGGGTCATGTCCCGGACCTCGGCGACGGCGAAGAGGCGACGGTCCTTGGGGTTCTCGTGGGCCACGCCGTGGAAGAGATAGACGTCCTCGGCCGAGGCAAGTCGCTCGAGCCGGAAGTTCGACAGCCGCCAGAGGTCGAGTCGCTTGGCGAGCATGGGGTGGAGGTTCCGGTAGAGCAGGTCCTCCTGGAACCCGCCGCCGGTCTTGTGCCGGTAGCTCAGGTGGAGGGTCCTGAAGTGCTCGGCCTCCTCACCTCCGGTACTGGTCACGGTGACGTCCAGACGCCAGGGCTCACACCCGAAGTCGCACCGTGCGAGAAGTGCCTCGACCTCGGGAGCGGTCTGCTCGACGGGTACCTGCTCCCCGGTCCGCCAGGTGGCGAGGTCGACGATCACCTTGCGGTCCGTGGACGTGTCCCGCAGATGCGTCGCGACCGCCCGTGCCATCTCGGGCAGTCCCGCGAGTGGTGTGTATCCGACGATGAGGTGAATGTGCTTGTTCCCCAGGTCGTAGTCGGACACGCACAGCAGCTTGTCGTCGCGTTCGTCGAAGTGGAGGTCGCGGAGCTCGCGGGTGCGGTAGAAGCGTCGCGCGTAGACCTCGAGGAGCGTACGTCGGACGGCCGGGTCCGTCGTGTTCAGCCAGCGTCGGAGGAGCGGTCCGCGTTGCGGGTGCGGCGACCTCACGAGCCGTGCGATCGCGGCTTCGCGACCCGGGTCGTCGGGGTCGGCCTCGACTTCGTCCAGGACATGCTCGGTCTCGTCGTACTCCTTCGCGACGAGGGCCTCGAGCACAGGCTCGTCGAAGTAGCGGAACCGGACGTCGCGAGCGAGCTCGGCGATGCCCTGATGCCTGCCCTGCGCAGAAGCGGCAAGGCGGTCCAGACGCGCACGCATGTCCTCGTCGGCCAGCCCCGCGAGGACCGCTCCGGCCTGATGTCGTCGTTCGAGTATCGAGAGGACGACGGGCACCAGCTCGCCGACCCGGCTGAAGGACCGGAACATCCACACGACCGCGGCGTCGAGGCCGGGCGTGCGCTCGAGGCCTGTGACGCCGTAGCGGGCCAGGGCAGCCTCGAGACGGTCGCGGTACGCATCGGGCAGGCCTGCCCGGTCTGCGTCCATCCACTGCAGGTAGGCGAGGAGGTACTCCTGGGTGCCGGCGGCCACCAGCGCGTCGTCCGGCTGGGTCTCGGTCCGCGGCCGGTACAACGCCCCGACCTCGGCGAAGAGGTCCAGCAGCGCGTCCTCGCACCGCAGGAGCCCCGGGTCGGCGGGCGGGCTCACCTCGCCAAGTCGCCGCCGCTCGACGAGCAAACGCCTGAGCATCGCGGGGTCGAGGTCGTAACCGAGGAGGTAGTTGCGCAACGCCCCGTAGACGCGCTCGCACGGAGCGGTGCCGGGTACCGGGCGTGCCTCCATACCGGTCAGGTCCAGGGCAACTGTCGCGGTCGCCGTGCCGGAGGCCGCCTCTGTCGCCCTGATCCGGAGCAACGACGCGCCCGGACTGACCTGGGCGTTCGGCACGACGTCCACGCCCGCCACCTCACCCGGGTACGGCGCCGCCACGGTGGACTCCATCTTCATGCTCTCCAGCACCACGACCGGGTCGCCCTCCGCGACCTGGTCGCCGGGGTGCACCAGAACCGACACGACGAAGGCAGGCCAACCGGCCCGCACCACGCCGCCGTCGTCGCGCACGACCCGGTGGGTGGTGCCGTCCACGACGATCCGGAACATGGCGCCCTGCGTCACGGCGACCACCCGGTGGAAACGACCCGCGCAGCGGACCCGGCGCTCGTAGGCGTTGACGAAGTCGACGTCGAGGTCGGCGGATACGTTCTCCCAGCGCACGCGGTAGGAGCCCGGGGAGGTGCGGTAGACCTCGAGGTCATAGGTCACCCCGCCGTACCGCAGCTGCACCCTCGTCCCGATCGTCTCCGGTATCTCGGGTCGACCCCGACGGGCGCCGGCGTGGAAGGCTGCCTCGACACCGGCCTGGTCCGCGGCGTACGCCTCGACCGCGGCGGCGAGCAGGGCAACCGGCTGCGGCGTCGGCACGTGCTCGCCGGCAGCGGTCAACCGGTCCAGCCAGCGGTTGTCCAGCTCCCCGGACCTCAGCTCGGGCCGGTCGAGGATGGCCAGGAGGAAGGACCGGTTGGTCGTGCCTCCCTCGACCACCACGGCGCTCTGCGCCAGGGCGCGGCGCAACCGCGCCAGTGCCTCGTCGCGGTTCTGGCCCCAGGCCACGACCTTCGCGATCATCGAGTCGAAGTCGGACGAGATCGTGTCGCACTCCCGGACGCCGGAGTCCACACGGACGCCGCTGCCTGTCGGCAGCCGGAGCATCGCGATCCGGCCGGGCGACGGGACGAAGCCCTGCTCCGGATCCTCCGCGCAGAGCCGTGCCTCCACGGCATGCCCGGTGGCCTTCGGCGGGTCGCCCTCCAACCGTCCGCCGGAGGCCACGTGGAGCTGGAGCTTCACCAGGTCCAGGCCGGTGGTGGCCTCGGTGACCGGGTGCTCGACCTGGAGGCGTGTGTTGACCTCCATGAACATGAACTCCCGGGTGTCCGGGTCGACGAGGAACTCCACCGTGCCCGCGTTCTGGTAACGCACCGCAGCGGCGAGCCGGACGGCGGCGGCCTTGATCGCCTCCTCGGTCTTGCCGTCGAGCGCCGTGGATGCGGACTCCTCGATCACCTTCTGGTTCCGGCGCTGCACGCTGCAGTCGCGGACGCCGACAGCCCAGGTGGTCCCGTGAGAGTCGGCGATCACCTGGACCTCGACGTGGCGGGCCGCCTCGACGAACTGCTCGAGGAAGACAGCGGGGTCTCCGAAGGCCAGCTCGGCCTCACCGCGCGCGGAAGCCAGGGCCGGCGCCAGCTCCTCCGGGGAGCGCACCACCCTGATCCCTCGCCCGCCTCCACCTGCGGCGGCTTTGAGAACCACGGGGTAGCCGAGGCGCTCGGCCTGCTCGGACGCCTCCTGCGGGTCGTCGACGGGACCGCCGCCCCAGCGGATGACGGGCACCTGCGCCTTCTCGGCCAGCCGCTTGGCAGTCACCTTGTCGCCGAGGGTGCGGATCGTCGCACTGTCGGGCCCGACGAAGAGGATGCCGGCCTCTTCACACCGCTGGGCGAACGAGGCCCGCTCGGACACGAACCCCCAGCCGACCCACACAGCGTCGCACGAGGCGCCGAGCAGCGCCTCGACGACAGCCGCCTCGTCGAGGTAGCGCGACTTGCGGTGCCCGTCGGCGGGATCGAGATATGTCGCGGGCCCGAGGCTCACCGCCTCGTCCGCCTCCTGCACGAACCACGCGTCCGCGTCCGGGTCGGTGTAGAGCGCGACCGTCGTGATCGCCGGACGGCTGCCGGCTTCAGGGCCGTTGACACCGTTCATCTCCGCCACCGCGGTGAGCAGGCGCAGCGCCGGCTCGCCGCGGTTGACGATCCCGAGCCTGCGGATCTCCTTCATGGCCCACCTCACCTCTGTCCGGCCATGACGTCGTGGAGCGGTGCTCGGACGTCGTCGGCCAACGGCAGCGGGACGGGCACGGTCCGGTAGCCCTCCAGCCGGAGCAGCACCCGCCCGGCAGGGTCGAGCAGCTCGCAGTCGAACGCACCGCTCTGCCCCGGCACGGGATGGGCGACGGCCACGAGGCCATGGGGCTCTGCCGCCGTCACGTCACCCAGCACCTGGAGCCGGTCGAGGTGGGCCGGCAGTGCCAGCCGACCCTCGTTGCCCGCCTCCCAGAGACCTGCGACCTGGAAGCACAGCTCCTCCAGCCGAGGCCCGAGGAGGGTCGGGGTCGCGAACGGCTCGTGGTCGACAGGCAGCTGCTCCGCCAGGCGCCCGGCGGCCGCGCCGTCGGTTCGCCACGCCTCCGCGACCACCTGGTAGGACGGTCCGTGGAAGTAGAGCCGGTAGACCTCGGCGGGGCTGAGGGCAGGGGCGTCACCGGCTCTGCCCACCGCCGCGACGCTCTCCGGTGTGAGCCGCTGCTTCGACAGCCGCACCGAACCCGTGAAGTGGACGGTCACCTGCGCCGCGTCGTGCCCGACCAGCGTGCGCTCCCCCACCAGACGGCAGTCGGCCACCAGGTCCTCGCCCTGCGGGCGGACGGCCGCAGTGATGGTGAGGGTCCGCGGCTCGTTCCGGTAGAACTTCACCGGCGACAGGAAGTCCATGTCCTCCACGGCCACGACGTTCCACTGCGGCGCAAGGAGCCGAGCCACCTCAGCGAAGGCTTCCATGCCCATGACACCGGGCAGGACCGGAGTGCCCTCGATCCTGTGGTCGTTCAGGAACGGCTGCACCCCTGGGTCGAGCGTGGTTCGCACGACCAGGCCGTCGAGCAGGTCGGCGCCGACCACCTCACCGACGAGTGTTCCCGCGCTCCGGTCGAGCGCGTTCGGGTCGAGGCCGCCGCTCGGGTGATAGCCCTCCGCCATCCGGCCCAGGGCGCCCGCCACCACGACCTCCCCGCGGAAGTCGTGCGCGGTGAGCTCGCGCCGGATCCACGCCACCCCGGCTTCAGGCGGAAGCATCTCCACCCCGGCCATCTCCATGATCTTGGGGATGGACCCCCGGGTAGCCATGCCGATCCCACCCCACGCGGTCCAGTCGAGTGCGATGCCGCGCGTGTCCGGGCGGGTACGACGGAAGCTGCTCGTGATCTTGCACAGCAGGTCGTTCGCGGCGCTGTAGTCGGTCTGGCCGGCGTTGCCGAAGCGGCCGGCTACGGACGAGAACACCACGGTCGCGCCGATCGGCATGTCTCCGGCGGCATGGAGCAGGTTGAACCAGCCGTCGGCCTTCACGTCGTGGACGAGGTCGTACTCAGCGGGCTCCTTGTCGGGGAGGCTCCGGCTGACTTCCACACCAGCCGCGTGGACGAGCAGGTCGACGTGACCGGAGAGGTCACGCACCTCTGCCATCACCCGGCGAACCGCGTCGGGGTCCGTCAGGTCCAGCGCGTGGTAGTGGACCGAGCCGCCCGCGCTCCGGACCGCGTCGACCGCGGTGAGTGCGGCCGCGAGCCGTTCGAAGCGCGACAGCTCCTTCTCGATCGCAACCGGTGTCGGCCGCTCGCCGCGCTCCTTCATCCGGGCCACCAGGATCGGCTTGAGCGCCTCCCGGTCCTCGAGGTACTGCGCCAGGTCCGGGTCGGAGGGGTCCGGCTCGGGAGTCAGGTCGAGCAGGTGGAACGTCGCGCCCGACGCCTGTGCGAGGTCGGCGGTGATCGCGGCGACGATGCTGCCGGCCGCCCCCGTGACCACGACGACGCTCTCCGGCCCCAGCGACATCACGTGCTCGTCAGTGACGTCCCGCGGCGGGAAGGGGCGGGTTGCGAGGCCCACGCCCCAGCGTTGCCCGTCGACGTGGCCGACCTCGACGCAGCCGGGGTCTCGGAGCGTCTCGGCGACCAGGATGTCCGCGACGGCGGCGGTCTTGCGGCTGACCGGGAGGTCGACCGCCTTGACCAGGGCGTCGGGACGTTCGCGCTTGTAGGACTTGGCGAAGCCGGTGACACCCCCGCCCATGGGAGCGGTCGCGCCCGCGTCGTCGTACCCGTGGAAGCCGCCGAGGTGGGTAGCCGTGACGAGGAACGGGCTGTCGTCGTACAGCCGGCGCATGGTGGCGTACAACGCCTTCACGCGGCGGCGCAGCGCCTCACGCCATCCGGCGAGGTCCAGCGCCTCGTGCGGCCCCTCGTCGTCCAGCGCGGCGAGCCAGTAGACGCCCGCGATCTCGCCTTCCGAGCGCCATGCATCCAGCTTGTCGAGGATCTTGTCGGTGGGGGTGCCGGCCTCGAGCGCCAGCGCAGTCGCGCCGGTCTTCGTGAGCCGCTTCACAAGCGCATCTCCCACGCCGCCCTGGTCGCACATCACGACGACGCGCGCGCCGGCGTCGAGCACGACCCTGGTCGGCAGGCACTGGTCGAGGGCCGGCCGGAGCATGGGCACAGGAACCCGGCGGGGCATGCGGTCGACGGCGTCGAGGTCCCCGCCGATGGTGGTCGGGTGCGGGGTCGCGGGTGCGGACTGCACCGTCTTGTCCTCGATCCAGCCGACCACGTGCCGAAGGGTCGGGAACTCCCGGAGTGACAGCGACTCGTCACGCTCCACCCCGAACCTCCCGCGAACCGCCGCGAACACCTCGGCCTGCTTCACCGTGTCCACACCCAGATCCGCCTCCAGATCCAGATCCAGGTCCAGCAGGTCCGACGGATACCCCGTCATGTCCGCCACGATCGACACCACCGCCTCCGTCACCTCCTCGGCTCCCGGACCGGCTTGGTCGGGCTCGACCAGGGCTGGCTCGGCAGCAGCTGCCGGAGCGCTCGCGGTCGTTCCCACGTCCCTCGTCCCGATCACCTCGGGCGCGGAGGACGCGACGGTCTGCTCCGGGACCGTGGGGGTCGGTGCAGCCGGTGCCGCAGCTGCCTCCACCGGGGCGGTCGCCGCGGTCTGACGGTCGGCGGTCTTCTCCTCGATCCAGCCGATCACGTGCCGCAGCGTCGGGAAGTCCCGCAACGACAGCGACTCGTCACGCTCCACCCCGAACCTTCCACGCACCGCCGCGAACACCTCGGCCTGCTTCACCGTGTCCACACCCAGATCCGCCTCCAGATCCAGATCCAGATCCAGCAGATCCGACGGATACCCCGTCATGTCCGCCACGATCGACACCACCGCCTCGGTCACCTCCTCGGCACTGGGCCCGGTCTCGACCGGTTCGGGCACTCCGACCTCCCGTGCGGCCGGCTCGGGCGCAGCCGGGGCAGTCGGCGCAGCCGGGGCAGTCGGCGCAGTCGGCGCAGTCGGCGCAGTCGGCGCAGTCGGCGCAGTCCGCGTGGTCGGACGGTCGGCGGTCTTCTCGTCGATCCAGCCGATCACGTGCCGCAGCGTCGGGAAGTCCCGCAACGACAGGGACTCGTCACGCTCCACCCCGAACCTTCCACGCACCGCCGCGAACACCTCGGCCTGCTTCACCGTGTCCACACCCAGATCCGCCTCCAGATCCAGAT
>DASVBF010000018.1:0-24905 GCA_036375975.1 Nocardioidaceae bacterium
TGCGGCAGAATCCGGGAGCGTGAGCTCGCGCAACCGGTCCGGCTCTGTGGCGCGTCAGATATTCGTGCTCCAGACGCTCGTGGTGCTTCTCCTCGTCGTGGGAGCGGTCGCCCTCGCCGTGGTCGATGCCCGGCGGACCCAGCTCGACACGGCCCGGACCCGGTCGATCGACGTCGCCGAGGCCGTCGCCGACTCGCCGACCGTCGTACGCGCACTGCACCTGGAGGACCCCTCGTCGGTGATCCAGCCCTACGCCGAACAGGTCCGACGCGACACCGGTACGGACTTCGTTGTCGTGATGGGGCTGGACCGGGTCCGGTTCTCGCACCCGAACCGCACCCTCATCGGGCAGCCCTTCATCGGAGACCTCGGCGGAGCACCCCGGGGCCGCGTCTTCACGCAGGAGTACACCGGAACCCTGGGTCCGTCGATGCGAGCCGTGGTTCCGGTCTTCGACCGCGACCAAGTGGTCGCCCTGGTGTCGGTGGGGATCACCCTCGAGAGGATCGACCGGGCGCTGCGCGAGCGGCTGGTGTGGATCGGTGCGACCGGGGTGCTCGTGCTCGGTGTCGGCGCATTGGGCGCCTGGCTGATCAGCCGCAGGCTCCGCCGCCAGACCCACGGCCTCGGCGCACGTGAGATCACGCGGATGTACGAGTACTACGACTCCGTGCTTCATGCGGTGCGCGAGGGCCTGCTGCTGCTCGACGACAGCGCGCGGGTGCAGCTGGTCAACGACGAGGGACTGCGCCTCCTCGCCCTGGACGGCGACGTCGTCGGGTCGTCGGTGGGCGATCTCGGCCTTCCAGAACCGCTTGCCGAGGACCTGCTCTCCGGCGGGGCCGGACCCGACGCCATCCACCTGGTCGGTGACCACGTCCTGGTCGTCAACCAGGCGCCCGCCCGATGGCAGGGTCGGCGGGTCGGGTCCGTCGTGACGCTTCGGGACCACACCGAGATCCAGGCGATCTCCGGTGAGCTCGACACGGTGCGGGGCCTCGCCGAGGCCCTGCGTTCCCAGAACCACGAGGCCGCGAACCGGCTGCACACGGTCGTGTCACTCATCGAGATGGACCGGGTCGAGGAGGCCGTCGGCTTCGCCACCGAGGAGATGCAGGCGGCGCAGCTCCTCACCGACCGGGTTGTCGGCGCCGTGGAGGAGCCGGTCGTAGCGGCGGTGCTGCTCGGCAAGAGCGCCCAGGGTGCCGAGCGGGGCGTAGACCTGCGCATCGACGAGACCTCCCGGGTGGAGGACCTGCCGGTCGAGCCCCGCGACGCGGTGACCCTGCTGGGCAACCTCCTCGACAACGCGTTCGACGCCGTGGCGGACACGAGCGAACGGGTGGTCACGGTCCGCGTGGTGGCGGACAGCCGCACGATGCTCATCGACGTCGAGGACAGCGGGCCCGGACTGCCCGAGGGCGTCGCGGACCAGGTGTTCGTCCGGGGCTGGTCGACCAAGCGGGGTGACACGGCGCTCGGGCGCGGTCTCGGCCTGGCACTGGTCGGCCAGGTCGTCCGGAGGTACGGCGGCCGGGTCGACGTAGGGCGCTCCGAGCTGGGCGGTGTCGCCTTCCACGTCAGGATCGGCCCATGACCATCCGGGTGCTCGTCGTGGAGGACGAGGCGATCGCGGCGCAAGCGCACGCGTCGTACGTCGGTCGCGTCCCCGGTTTCGAGCTCGCCGGGATGGCGCGTTCCGGGGTCGAGGCGTTGCGCCACCTCCGCAGGGACGACGACGTGGACCTGCTCCTGCTGGACATCCACCTGCCCGACACCCACGGGCTCGAGCTGCTCCAGCGCGTCCGCCTCGAGGGTCACCTGTGCGACGCCATCGCGGTGACCTCCGCACGAGATCTCGAGGTGGTCAAGCGGGCGGTGGCACAAGGCGTCGTCCTGTACCTGATCAAGCCGTTCACGTTCAGTGGCTTTCGGGCGAAGCTCGAACAGTACGCCGCGTACCGGCGCCGGCTGAGCGACACCGACACCCACGTGGTGCAGGACGAGGTGGACCAGCTCTTCGGGGTCCTCCGGTCCACGGACACGCCGGCCGCGCTGCCCAAGGGCATGAGCCCCGAGACCCTCCGCCTCGTGACGGAGAGGCTCCGCTCGTCCGAGGCGGCTCTCTCGGCGTCCGAGGTGGCCGACGCATCCGGCACCTCGCGCGTCACCGCCCGCCGCTACCTGGAACACCTCGCCGACAGCGGGCTGGTCGAGCGCCGCTCGCGCTACGGCCGCAGCGGTCGACCTGAGGTGGAGTACCGGTGGCGTCGCTGACCCGCGGCTGGACGCACGTGGTCGATGGTGGCCCGTCACGGGCCGGGAAGGACGCCGTCGTCGCCCGCTTGTGGGCTACTTGAGCAGGCGTGACATCCGGCGGTCGGCGAGGGGCTTGCCACCCGTCTGACACGTCGGGCAGTACTGCAGGGAGGAGTCGGCGAAGGACACCTCGCGGACCGTGTCCCCGCACACGGGGCACTTCTGACCCGTCCGGCCATGGACCGCGAGATGCGACTTCTTCTCGCCCTTGAGCTCGGAGGCCGCGAGCCCGCGAGAGCGCTCGACCGCGTCGCCCAGGACGGTCCGGATGGCGTCGTACAGGATCTCCAGCTCCTCGTCGTCCACGCTGGACGCCGGCTTGAACGGCGACATGCGGGCGGCATGGAGCAGCTCGTCGGAGTAGGCGTTCCCGATGCCGGCGATCACGCTCTGGTTGCGGAGCACGCCCTTGATCTGCGCGCGTCCCGCGTCGGTCAGGATCCGGCGCAGGGTCTCGCGGGTGAAGTCCTCGGAGAGCGGATCCGGGCCGAGCCGTGCGACGCCTGGCACGTCCGAGGGCTGGTGCACGACGTAGATGGCCAGGCGCTTCTGGGTGCCGACCTCGGTGATGTCGAGCCCGGCACCGTTGTCGAGGACGACCCGCGCGGCCAGCGGGGACTTGTTGCTCGGTCTGGGGGGCAGCTTGGGGACCTCGTCGCGCCAGCGCACCCAGCCCGCCCGCGACAGGTGGACGACCAGGTGGAGGCCGGAGACCTCGATGTCGAGGAACTTGCCATGCCGGGTCACGTCGTCGACGAGCATCCCGTTGAGCGCGGAGAGAGGTGGGTCGAACGTCTTGAGCGCGCTGAATGCGGCGATGTCGACGCGCGCGATCGCCCGGTCCTTGAGCCGGGTGCGCAGGTCGAGGGCGAGGGCCTCGACCTCGGGAAGCTCGGGCACGCCGCAAGCATAGGCAGCGCCGCTGCGCCGTGACGAGCATTCGGCGCGACGGCAAAGTTCGGGACGAATCCGCTGACACCGTCGGCCGAAGTGCCCAGAATGGGCCGTATGGAGCGTCCGTCACCATTGCCAGTACGTGGCGACATCTTCCTCGACGCGCGAGGCGGTGACCGGTCCCTGCGGGTGACCTGGCATCCCGAGTCCGCGGTCGTGGTGTTCTCCCTCTGGCGGGGACGGACCTGTGTCGGCTCGTTCCGCCTGCCCGTGGAGGATGCGCCGGCTCTGGTCGAGATCCTGCGCTCGAGCATCAGCGAGGCCTACAGCGGTGCGCGGGACTCCCTGCTCGCCGGGTTCCGCACGACGATCCAGGACGAGGACGCGGGCTGAGGCCCTGCTGTCTCACGCCGGGGTCTGGCCGGTCACCAGGAACCACACGGTGAGGACCGCGAACACCACGAAGCCGAGCGCGCCGAGTCCGAGGGCGAGCACGGCGACCGCGCGCAGCGCCGGGGTGTGGTCGACCTCGCCGGAGCGATAGGCGAGCATCCGGAACGCGCCGACCGGGAGAAGCAGCAGGGCGCAGAATCCGCTGACCGCCCAGACGATCTGCACAGCGCTCATGAGACGAATCTATGCCGTGCTAGGACTCGCTAGCGAAATATAGGGAATCGTCTAGAAAGACGGATACAGTCCCATCGTGGACCCAGTGAGAAACCCTTACGCCCCGGGAGCCGGGCAGCGGCCCCCGGAGCTCGCAGGCAGGGACCGCGAGCTCCGCCAGTTCGAAGTCACCCTGGAGCGCGTCGCAGCCGGCCGTCCCGAGCGGTCGATGGTGCTGTCCGGGCTCCGCGGTGTCGGGAAGACCGTTCTCCTCAACGCCCTCCGCAGCCTGGCGGTGAAACGGGCGTGGGGGACCGGGAAGATCGAGGCGCGGCCCGAGCAGACGCTGAGACTCCCGCTCGCCCAGGCGGTGCACGCCGCCGTGCGGGAGGTCGCACACCGGCACCGGGACCCGGAGCGCGTCGACGCCGTGGCGGGCGTGCTCAAGTCGTTCGCGCTGCGCACCCGGCTCGACGACCGCAAGGGCGTGCGCTGGCAGCCGGCCTCGATCGGCGCGGAGGTGCCGGCCGCCAAGGGGCGGGCCGACTCCGGCGATCTCGAGCTCGACTTGATCGAGCTGTTCACCGACGTCGCCGACCTTGCGGGTGACCTCGGTGTCGGCATCGCGATCTTCATCGACGAGATGCAGGACATCGCGCCCACGGAGCTCGCCGCGCTCTGCGGCGCCGTCCACGAGATCAGCCAGCAGGGCGCGCCACTCGTCGTGGTCGGCGCCGGCCTCCCGCACCTGCCGGTCGCGCTGTCGGCGAGCAAGTCCTACGCCGAGCGGCTCTTCCGCTACGTCGTCGTGGACCGGCTGCCCCGGGAGATGGCCGACCGGGCGCTCCTGGTCCCCGCCGGGACCGAGGACGTCGACTACGAGGGCGACGCGCTGGACGAGCTGTACCTCCTGACCGACGGCTACCCGTACTTCGTGCAGGCCTACGGGAAGGTGACCTGGGACGTCGCCGTGGAGTCCCCGATCAAGATCAGCGACGTGCACGAGGCCTCGCCGGAGGCCGAGCGCGAGCTTGCGGTGGGCTTCTTCGGGGCGCGCTACGACCGTGCGACTCCCGCGGAGCGCGACTACATGCGTGCGATGGCCGAGCTCGGAGCGGACAGCAAGGACGAGGCGGTCACCACGGCACAGGTCGCGGAGACGCTCGGCCGGAAGCCGCAGAGCCTCTCCCCTGCCCGGGACGGGCTGATCAAGAAGGGGCTCGTGTACTCCTCCGAACGCGGCACGGTCGCCTTCACGGTGCCGCACTTCGGGAAGTTCCTCCGCGCCCAGCACGTGTGAGACGCGCCGCGACGCGCCGGGTGGTCCGGTCCGTTTCGCGGGGAAGGTGTCAGGATGGAGTCATGCGGAGGAGGGAGCGCCCGCAGGTCGTCGCGCATCGCGGGTCCAGCCACCACAGGGCCGAGCACACCCTCGGCGCCTACGTCGCTGCCCTCGACGAGGGGGCCGACGGCCTCGAGTGCGACGTACGCCTGACCGCTGACGGGCACCTGGTCTGCGTGCACGACCGCCGGGTCGAACGCACGACGAACGGCCGGGGGATCGTCTCCACCATGGAGCTCGCCCAGCTCCACGAGCTCGACTTCGCCTCGTGGAAGAACCCCTGGGTCGAGCTCGACGACGAGGCGCCGGAGCTGGACCACGAAAGCCGCAAGGTGCTGACCCTCGAGAGGCTGGTCCAGGCCATCTCCGACTACGACCGGCCGGTGGAGCTGGCCATCGAGACCAAGCACCCGACCAGGTACGGCGGCCTGGTGGAGCGGCAGCTCGTCGACCTCCTCGAGGCCCACGGCTGGACCAAGAAGGGGGCGCCGGTCCGGGCGATGAGCTTCTCCTACGTCGCGCTGAACCGGCTCAAGCGCCTGGCGCCGGACCTCGAGGTCGTGATGTTGGTGGACCGCCTGTACTCCTGGCAGCTGACCAGGAACCTCGTCGGGACCGACTGGCTCGCCGGCCCCGGGATCGAGCTCCTGCGGGACAACCCGAAGTTCCGGAAGCGCCTCGCGCAGAGCGGGCGGCCGATCCACGTCTGGGTGGTCAACAGCCACGAGGACATCGACCTGTGCCTCGACCTCGGCGCGGAGGCGATCATCACGGACACACCGGCCGAGACCTTGCGGTATCTCCAGGATCATGGTTAGACCTTTGGAGAAGGTGGTTTGGGTAGTCTGCCTGAGGGGCAGCCTGCGGGCATAGGGGCTTACAGGAAGGGGGTGGGGGCGTGGAGACACGCTCCCCACGCAGGGAGCACGCGCCTGTAACGGTGCGCGTGCCTTTCGCCGCGTCCTCGGTGGCTGTTGCACGGCAGCAGCTCAAGGCCTGGATGCGCTCCAAGGGCTGCTCACGTGACGTCATCGAGGACGGCCGGGTCATCATCTCCGAGCTCGTCGGGAACTCCGTGCGACACGCCAAGCCCCTCTCCGACGGGACGATCCTGATCACCTGGGGTCTGGACCGGAACGGCATCAGGATCTCGGTCACCGACGGTGGCGGCACGTCGCGCCCCCGCAAGATGCACGCCTCCGCGTCGGCCGTCTCGGGCCGAGGCATGGCCATCGTCGAGGCACTAGCCCACGACTGGTGGGCCGAGCAGAGCCACAGTCGTTCCACCATCCACGCGCTGATCCACGCCTGAGGCCGGGCACCTCGCCCACTCGGGGCGCCGCGCTCAAGTAGCCTTCCCGCCATGGGAAAGAAGTCGCGCGTCAAGGCGAGGTCCGAAGCCGTCACCACCCCCGGGGAGGTCGGCCCACGCCAGCCCTGCCCGTGTGGCTCGGGGAAGCGGTACAAGGCCTGTCACGGAGACCCGTCCGGTTCTGCCCGGCCGTTCGTGAGCCGTCCCTTCGAGGGGCTGGCCGCCGAGTGCGACATCATCGCCCTGCGCGAGCTCGTGCCCGCGGCGACGGCGCCCCTGCAGCTCGCCGACTCCGTCGAGACCGACCGCTCGGTGCTCCTCTGCACGCTGCTGCCGATGGCCGCCCCCGCGCTGGTGCGGCAGGACGGCACGGTCTGGCTCGCGCTGCAGGTCCAGCACCAGTTCGGTGACCCGAGTCGCGACCTGGCCGCCGTACTCGAGAAGGCGCTGGCGGCAGAGCCCGGCTCGATGGTCGGTCTGACCGACCCTCCCGGCGAAGGCCCGCGCCTGCAGGAGATGGTCGTCGACGAGCCGCTCGACATCACCGTGCACGACGGCTTCGAGTTCTGGATCGCAGACATGGAGGACGAGGGCGGGGCGCTGAGCGCCTCGCTCGAGAGCGCGAACGCGGCGGCCAACCCCACCGCGCGGCTGGCCTCGGTGGAGGCGGCCTACTGGACGAGCGTCGGCACCAAGGAGCACCTGCGCTGGGTGATGCCGTACGACGAGGAGCGACTGCTCTCGGCGTTGGCGCGGCTGCACGTCCAGGGCAAGGACGTGATCGCCGAGGGGGCGCGGCTGGTCGGGATGTTCCGGGTTCACGGGGTGCTGGTCCCGGTGTGGGACCTGCCGGTCGGCACCGGGGCGGAGGTCCTGGAGGAGCCGGCCGCGGAGTTCGCCAAGGCGCTCGACGCCGCACTGGCGGACCAGTCGCCGTTGACGACCGAGGAGCGCGCCGCACGCTCCGGCCTGGCAAATCGCCAGCTCACCATCCGGTGACCTGACTAGACAGTTTGCGTCTTTTGGCCGCGAGATTCTGCATATCGCTTGCGCGAGGTTGTCCTCGGCAGGTCCGCCGCCTACATTGGTGGCTGCCCGGTCGTTGTTGTATCCCCCGTCAGCAACGGCCGGGTTTTTCCATGCCTGCATACGGAAACGCCTCGTCGGCCGGTTCTCTGCGGACCGGCCGATGTGCTGTCTCGGGTGGTCACGCGTCGCCTAGCACTCGGCCGGAGCCTGGCCAACGGGACTAGTCCGACATGGCTAGTCGAAATCGCCGACAGCGACCGCCTCTGCCTCGGCCCGGGAGCCGTGCGCCGGTGACTCAGCCCGCTCGAGGGCCTTGCGGCCGGTCGCGAGGACGAGGACGGCGACGAGGACCACTCCCGCACCCATCCAGAACGGGGCGTGCATGCTGACGTTCTCGCCGAGCTTCCCTGCCAGCCACGGTGCGACAGCGCCGCCGGAGAAGCGGACGAACGAGTACGCCGCGGAGGCGACCGGGCGCTCCACGGGAGCCGCGCCCATCACAGCCTCGGTGATCAGCGTGTTGTTGATGCCGAGGAACGCACCTGCGACGACGATGCCGACGACAAGGGCCGTCTTGCTCCCGGTCAGCAGCGCCATGGCGGCGAGGTCGGCGGCGAAGAGGGCGAGGGAGGCCATGACCGTCGGGATCGTCCCGAGCCGCGCCTGCAGCCACGGGGCCGCGACGACCGAGGTGAACGCGAGCAGCAGCCCCCAGCCGAAGAAGACCCAGCCGACCTCGGAGGCCGACATGTCCAGGGGGAAGGGAGCGAAGGCGAGCAGGGTGAAGAAGCCCATGTTGTAGAAGAGCGCCGTCAGCGCGATCGTGAGCAGGCCCCTGTGGCGCAGCGCTCGGAAGGGGTCGGCCAGGGAGGTCTTGCGGGGCGCGGGCGGGGTCTTCGGGAGGAAGAAGGCGGTGGCGACGAAGGCGATGGTCATCAGCGTCGCCACCCCGAAGAACGGGGCCCGCCAGGTGATCGACCCGAGCTGGCCCCCCAGGAGCGGCCCGGTCGCGATGCCGATGCCGAGGGCCGCCTCGAACAGGATGATCGCCTGGGCGGTTGACCCGCTCGCGGCGGACACGATCGTCGCCAGCGCGGTCGCGATGAACAGCGCGTTCCCGAGGCCCCAACCGGCGCGGAAGCCGACGATCGCGCCCACCGTGTCGGAGGCGCCGGCGAGCGCCGAGAAGGCGATGATCAGGACCAGACCCGCGAGCAGGGTGCGCTTCGCGCCGATCCGGCTCGACACGACGCCGGTGATGAGCATCGCGACGCCCATGACCGCCATGTAGCTCGTGAACAGCAGGGACGCCTGGCTCGGGGAGGCTCCGAGCTCGTCGGCGATGGGCTTGAGGATCGGGTCGACGAGGCCGATGCCCATGAAGGCGATGACACAGGCGAACGCCACGGCCCACACCGCCCGAGGCTGCCTGAGCATCGAGGGCTCGTCGGTCGTCGGTTCCGCGCGGACTGCGGTCTTGTAGGTCACTGGGCTCCTTGTTCCGGGGTGAGGAGGTGCTGGAGGAGGGCCACCGCCGCGGCTACGTCCGCGACGTCGTGGCAGGGGTCGGCCTCGAGCCGCTCCGCGACGACCGCGCCGATCCGGCGGCGCGAGTCCTCGAGGACGGCCCGGCCGGTGTCCGTCAGCTCCACGAGCGAGGACCGTGCGTCGTCGGGGTTGGCCGTCTTGGTCGCCCATCCCTTGTCGACGACGTGCTGCACGGCGCCGGACATCGTGGGCTGCGAACAGCGGTCGGCCCTCGCGAGCCGGCTGATCCCGACCGGGCCGAGCTCGTCGAGCTGCGACAGCAGGCGCAAGGTCGCAGCGGGGAGGTCCGGAGCCGTGCGCCGGCTCACGGCGCGACCCAGCCGACTGGCGTACGTCACCAGGGTCGAGCTGAGGGCGACGACGTCCTGGCCGGGAACTGCTTGGGTCACCCAAGCAATATACATAGGTCACCTATGCAGGTGTTCCGCCCCCCTCCCCCTTGTAACGCGGGGTTATGGACGCTCCACCCGCGGCATACCGCGTGCAAACCGTCCACAACACCCGGGAAGGTCCCTGGGCCTCAGACCTCGGCGCCGAAGCTCGTTCCACACGGGAGCCGTCGCAGGTGGACCGACTCCCACCGCGGTGTGGACGCTCCGCAAGCGGTATGCCGCATGTTCACCGTCCATAACCCCGCGTTACAAGGCGAGAAGGGGCGTTACAAGGCGAGAAGGGGCTTAGGAGGTGCTGAGGGGGTCGCGGGCGACCGGGCAGGACATGCAGCGCGGTCCGCCCCGGCCGGAGCCGAGCTCGGAACCGGCGATCGCGACCACCTCGATGCCCGCCTCCTCGAGGCGGCTGTTGGTCTCGACGTTCCGCTCGTAGGCGACGGCCACACGAGGGGCGAGAGCCAGGGTGTTGTTGCCGTCGTCCCACTGCTCGCGCTCGGCGGTGACCGGGTCGAGGCCGGTGTCGATCTGGTGCAGGGTGTCGATGCTCATCGCCTTGGCCGCCGCGACCAGGAACGGCTCGGGCTCGGAGACCTCGAGGACCAGGTCGCCGTCGGAGTCACCGGTGCGGTCGCGGACCGTCACGGTGTAGGCCTGGAGATGGTCGGCGACGTTGGGGTACATCACGATCTTGTCGACGTCGACCATCGTGCACACCGTGTCCAGGTGCATGGTCGCGCGCTCCTGGGCGATCGGGACCGCGAGGACCGTCACGGCGAGCCCGCCGGCCAGCAGCTGTCGCGCCAGCCGTTCCGCCCCGGCCGGAGTGGTGCGCTCGCCCACCCCGATCGCGACGACGCCCGGGGCGAGCAGGAGTACGTCGCCGCCCTCGACGTGCTCCTTGTCCCAGCCGTGGATCTTCCCGGTCCCGGCGAAACGAGGATGGTCCCGGTAGATCAGGTCGGTGAGCTGGGTCTCGCGCTCCCGGGCCGGCATGGCGAGCGAGGTGATCGCGACCCGGTCGCGCACCCAGACGCTCGAGTCGCGGGTGAACAGGAGGTTCGGCAGCGGGTCGATGAGGAAGTCGTCGCTCGCGAGCAGGCTCGTGACGAGGCCGAAGCCTCCGCGCACCTCGTCGTTGCGGACCCCGGCGGTCAGGAAGCTGGCCAACTGCTCGGGACTCTGGTCGTCGAGTGCGGCGGTGAGGTACTGCCGCAGCGTCTCGCCGAGGTGGAGGCTCGACATCGCGCCGGCGATCGCGTGGTCGCGCGCCTCGGCGTTCTGGAGCGTCTCGACCAGGAGCTCGGTGAGGTAGAGGACCTCGACACCCCGGTCACGCAGCGCCTGAGCGAAGGCGTCGTGCTCCTCCTGCGCGCGGCTGACCCACGGGATCCCGTCGAAGAGCAGCTTGTCGTTGTTCCGCGGAGTCAGGCGCTTCAGCTCCGGGCCCGGGCGGTGGAGCATCACCGTGCGGAGTCGGCCCACCTCGCTGTCCGCGCCGTGGCTGGTCGTGTCGCTGCTCCCCTGGTTGGTCATGGGGCGAATCGTAGTCGCCCGGGGAGCGATCAGATGACGAGCTCGTACACGGTCACCCCGGCCAGCACGAGACAGACCGTCCCGCCGACGTAGTGCAGCAGGGAGAGCTTCATGTAGCGCATCAGGATCCGCCCGGCGAGGACGGCGAGCCCTGACACGGTGAGCAACGCGCCCCAAGCGCCGAAGAAGACGGCGTAGGGCTCCTCGTACTTCGCGACCAGGCTGATGGTCAGCAGCTGGGACAGGTCGCCCCACTCGGCCGCGAACAGGACCAGGAAGGACGCGGTGAGAGCCTTGAGGCCCGTCCTGGCGTCGGCCGCGCGCGCAGCGTACTCCTCCTCGGCCTCGAGCTCCTCCGCCTCGGCGCCGGGCGCGGACCGGAACAGCACGACGGCCCCGATCAGGAAGATCGCGAGCGCGACGACGTGGATCAGCGCCTCCGGCAGCAAGGTGGCCAGCTGGCCTGCGGTGACACCGATCAGCGTCTGGATGAGGAACGCCAGGCCGACGCCGAGCCAGACCATGAGCGGCTGGTACCTCGTCGAGAGCACGAGCGCGGCGATGAAGGTCTTGTCGGGGAGCTCCACGACGAAGATCGCCGCGAACGTCAGGGCGATGACGCCGATGTCCATACGTCTCTTTCGGGTGAGCGTGCCTGAGGTGTCTCGGGTGATTCGGAGGGGCGCGTTCCCACGATCATGGTTCCGCAATCGCCCGGGTCTCGGCGATCGCCTCGGCCAGGACGTCCTTGACGGCACGTCCGGTCGCCTCGGCGACAGCGGCAAGGTCGTCGTACTCCGGCTGGGCGTTCACGACCGTGCCCTCGTGCACTGCGAGCTTGACGCGCACGGGGTGGCCGGCGACCTCGATCATGCGCATCTGCCGGTCGAGGGCGTGCTTGCCGATCGGAACCTCGCGCACGCCGATGGTCGAGGTCTGCCGGAAGATCTCGAGGCGGACCGCGCCGGCCTTGTCGCCCGCGACGAGTGCGTGGAGGGTGTGGGCCGGCCGGCCCTTCTTCATCAGGATCGGGGTCAGCCAGGCGTCGGACGCGCCCGCGGCGAGCAGCGCCGCGATGACGTTCGGCCACAGGCGCGGGTCGAGGTCGTCGACGTTCGTCTCGATGAGCAGCGGTTCCCGGGTGCCGTGGGGTACGTCGGTGGCGGCGTGGCCCACGAGGAGCCGGAGCACGTTGGCGTGGCCCTCGGGGTCCCGGCCACCGGCGCCCACGCCGACCACGTCGACGGTCATGGGTGGCTGCGGCCCGAAGGACGTCGCGTTGGCGGTGAGCAGCGCCGCGCCCGTCGGGGTGCAGAGCTCGGCTTCCGGCGCCCCCGGCGGCCCCGAGTACGACGGCCGTCCCCGGAGCAGCGAGGCGACGGCCGGAGGTGGCACCGGCATCGAGCCGTGGGCGCCGCGGACCAACCCGGAGCCGACCGCGACGGGAGAGACCACGATCTCCCCGAGCCCGAGGTGCTCGAGCCCGGCTGCCACCCCCACGACGTCGACGATCGCGTCGAGCGCGCCCACCTCGTGGAAGTGCACCTCGTCCGGGGTCGTCCCGTGGACCTCCGCCTCGGCGAGGGCGAGCCGCTCGAACGTCGCGTGCGCGCGGCGGCGCACCCCGTCGGCGAGCTCTGCCTCCGCGAGGAGGGCCGAGACGTCCCGCCAGGTCCTGTGCGTGCTGGAGTCGGCCACCTCGACGCGACAGCGGGTCGCGGCGAACCCGTTGCGGGTCACCTGCTCCACCCACAGCTCGACCGGCTCGGGGGTGACGGCGTCGATCGCCGCGAGCATCGCCTCGACCGGCACGCCGGCGCCGACGAGGGCGCCGAGGAGCATGTCCCCGCTCGCACCCGAGGAGGCGTCCACCCACGCGATCGCTGCCTGCGCCGGGGTCATCGGGCGGCCCGCGCGACCCGCGCCGCGAAGACGCCGGCACCGTAGCCGTTGTCGATGTTGACGACCGTGACGCCGGGTGCGCAGGAGTTCAGCATGCCGAGCAGGGCGGCGACGCCTCCGAACGACGCGCCGTAGCCGATGCTCGTGGGGACCGCGACGAGCGGGACGCCCGTGAGGCCGCCCACGACGCTCGGGAGGGCACCCTCCATCCCGGCCACGACGACCAGGCAGTTCGCGGTCAGGAGCTCATCGCGCGCGGCGAGGACCCGGTGCAGCCCGGAGACGCCCACGTCGTTGATGGTCTTCACGCCGGCGCCGTAGACCCGGGCGGTGAGGGCGGCCTCCGCGGCGACGGGCGCGTCCGACGTACCGGCGGAGACGACTGCCACCATGCCCCGGGCCTGAGGCAGCGGACCCACGGTGACCGCGCGCGCGGTCTCGTCGAGGACGGCGCCGGGGACCTGCGCCATCACCGCATCGACCACCGGGTCGCTGAGCCGGGTCGCGAGGACCGCGCGCTCGGGGTGTGCGTCGTGCAGGGTCTGGAGGATCTCGACGACCTGGTCCGGGGTCTTGCCCGCGCCGTACACGACCTCCGGGTCCCCGGTGCGCGCGGCCCGGTCGGTGTCGAGGCGGGCGTACCCGAGGTCCTCGACGCCGTCCCCGTCGGGCCGGTCCACAGGCTGGTCGGTCATGCGCCCGAATGTATCTCCCCTAGTCTTGACGGGTGCCGCCACCACCGCCGGGGGTTCCCCCCGCCCGCTACGCCTACCTAGGCCCGGAGGGGACCTTCACCGAGCAGGCGCTGCGCACCGTGCCGGCCGCCGAGAGGGCCGAGCTCCAGCCCTGCGCGACCGTGACCCTGGCCCTCGACGCCGTGCGCTCCGGCGAGGCCGACGGCGCGGTCGTGCCGATCGAGAACTCCGTCGAGGGCTCGGTCCCCGTCACGCTCGACGAGCTGGCCTCGGGCGAGCCGTTGATGATCACCCGCGAGATGACCGTCCCGATCGCGTTCTCGCTGCTCGCACGAGTGGGCACGATGCCCGAGGACATCAAGGTCGTGGCGACCCATCCTCATGCCGCGGCCCAGACCCGCCGCTGGACCGCGCTGCACCTGCCGCAGGCGGAGGTCGTGCACACCACCTCGACCGCCGCGGCAGCCGCCGCCCTCACCGACCCGGCGGCGCCCTGGGACGCCGCGATCTCGGCCCCTGTCGCCGCGGACCACTACCGGCTCGCCGTCCTGGCTGAGGGCATCGGCGACAACCCCGACGCCCTCACCCGTTTCGTCCTGGTCTCCCGCCCGGGTGTGCCCGCGCCGCGCACCGGACGTGACAAGACCTCCCTGGTCGCCTTCATGAAGGACGACCACCCCGGGGCGCTCCTGGAGATCCTCGAGCAGCTGACCATGCGCGGGGTGAACATGACCCGGATCGAGTCCCGCCCGACCGGCGCCGCGCTCGGCAACTACTGCTTCTCGATCGACTGCGAGGGTCACGTCGACGACGCACGGGTCGGCGAGGCGCTCATGGGCCTCCGGCGGGTGTGCGCCGACGTCCGTTTCCTGGGCTCCTACGAACGTCATGACGGGGTCGCGCCGACCGTGCGCCCGGGCACCAGCGACGCGGAGTTCCAGGACGCCGCGGCGTGGCTCGCGCGCCTGCGCCGCGGAGACTGAACTCCCGGTTAGTCTCGTGCGCGATGGATTCCTCCGCTCTCCTTGTCGCGCTCGTGGTCGTGGCCCTCGTCGTCGCGGTCGCGGCCCTCGCAGTCGCCGTCCTGGCGGTACGCCGGTCGCAGGCCGGCCATGCCCGTCGTACCTCTGCCCGCCGTGGCGTCGCCGACCTGCCCACCGACGTCGAGGGGCTCCGCAACGAGGTGCACGCCCTGCGGCTCGAGGCGGCACAGGCACTTCGGCACCTCGCGGTCGTGCGCTACGACGCCTTCGGCGACATGGGCGGACACCTGTCGTGGTCGATGGCGCTGCTCGACGACGGCGGCGACGGGGTGGTGCTGACGTCGATCCACGGACGCAGCGAGGCCCGGACCTACGCCAAGAACGTGACGTCCTGGTCGAGCGACCAGCAGCTCTCGCCCGAGGAGCTCGAGGCGGTCAGGTTCGCCAAGAACGTGCAGCCCGTCTGACCATCCACTGCTGCGCGTCGGTCAGCGGTTCGCCTCGGCGATGGCGGCTGCGACGCTGTGGTGCACACCGGCGTTCGTGGCGACGTCATCCCCGGTGTCCTGGAACGACAGCCGCCAGCCGGTGGTCTCGCGGGTGATGGTCCACTCGCGGCCCATGTCCGAGTGGCCGGTGTAGGCGCCGTCGTCCTCCTGGAAGACGACCGGCTTCCGCTCCGCCGCGTCCTGCTCCGGGTGCAGCCGTGGTCGGCCCGGACGGGACCGGCGCGGAGGTCGACGGCGGAACGACGGCGGAACCGGGTTCGGCGCCCACCAGGAGTCGCCGGAGTCGTGCCACTCGCCAGGGGCCGTGCCCCTGTCCTTCCCGGCCGCGGCACGAAGGATGCCGTCGGCCGCCGCCTGGTTCTCGAGGGAGGCGGCGACTCTCATGGCCTCGGTCGCCTGGTCCACGGGGGTGTCCGGCGGGACCACGAGGAGGTTCAGCTTGCAGGCGGAGAGCGTCAGGGCGACCAGGTGGCTCTCACCAGTCAGGGAGGAGGTGACCTCCACGGGTCCCGACTCGGCGACCACGCGACGCGGTGCCCCCTCCCAGTCGGCAGGGGAGTACACCGCCTGGATCACTCGGCCCAGAGCCGCCGGGAGACCGGCGGCGAGGAATGTCAGCTCGGCGCCCAGGTCCTTCGATCGCGGCCACCACGCGCCGTTCAGCCGGCCGGGGTCGATGGCGGAGGACAGGGATAGCCGGGCGGCCGTCGAGTGCTCGGGGCTCTCGGACGGTTGGTCGGATCCGGATGTCGTCATAGCGGCCTCTCGACCCACTCGAAGAAGGTCCGGGTTTGGAGGCTTCCTGAACAGGCAGGCCAAGGGTACCCCGGCAGTGCCCGGAAGGTGGCTTCCCGCGGGACGCCACCGCGACAGGGGTGCCGCTCAGCCCTCGTCATAGGCGCGTTCGAGCGCGGCGATGTCGAGCTTCTTCATGCCGAGCATCGCCTTGAAGGCCGCCTCGACCTTCTTCGGGTCGGGTCCGGTGGCGATCTCGAGCCACCGATCCGGCACGATCTGCCAGGACAGGCCGTACTTGTCCTTGAGCCACCCGCACTGGACCTCCTGGCCGCCGTCGGCGGTCAGGGCCTCCCACAGCCGGTCGACCTCCTCCTGCCCGTCGCACCGCACCTCGAAGGAGACGGCCTCGGTGAAGGGGAACTGCGGACCGCCGTTGATGGCGACGTAGTCCTGGCCGAGGAGCTGGAAGGACACCAGCATGGTGGTGCCCGGCTCACCGGGACCGCCCTCGGGGTAGGCCACGACGTCCTGGATCTTGGAGTCCTCGAAGAGGGAGCAGTAGAACTCCGCCGCCTCCTCGGCCTCGGTGTCGAACCACAGGTTCGGGACGATCTTCCTCATGGTGCAGCTCCTCTCGTGAGTCCCGTCGCCCAGTTCAGACTCCCGGCCCGCCCGGAACTCATCGTGGAGGTCGTCGCGCGCACGGACCACCGGCGGTGACCTGCAGGTCGCGGGCCGCGACGTCGATGACCACCGTCGCGAGGGTGGCGTGCCGGAGCACCGGCGCAAGTGACCGGTCCTGGTGCACGCACACCGCGCCGTCCCCGGCGTGGTCGTCCATGGCCGCCAGCGCATCGGCCGCTGTGAAGGGCGTCCGGCCTCCGAGGGCGTCCAGCAGCGTCTGACGCCGGAGGCGGCTGCTCGGCCCGATCGTCTCCGCGAGGCAGCCGGGAGCGCCCTCGGCGGAGACGAAGTGGTTGGTGCGCACCAGGAGCCCGTCCGAGGGCTCCACGACACCCGGCCCGCCGGGGAAGAGCTCCACCGACGCGGCGCGTCCGGAGTCGTCGATGACGGTCAGCGAGCTCGACGCGGACGTGCCGACGGCCGAGGCCTGCCCGGATGCCTCCTCGAGGTCGCGCGCGGTGTCGAGGATCTGCCGACTCAGCAGGTGCACCGGGAAGCCGAGGCCCTTCTCCTCGGCGAGGGCGTCGTCCGCGTGACGCAGCATGTTGAACAACACGCCGACGCCGTGGGAGCTCACCCCGATCTTCCCCAGCACGCCGTACTCCGTGACCGTCCGCACCACGTGCCCGTCCGGGTGCGGGATGGTCCACACGAACCAGTCGGCGGCCATCGCGGCGTACCAGTCCCAGGTCTGTACGGCGACCGGCGGACCGTCCTCGGGCAGCGCGACCACCGAGGAGCACTCCTGCCCCACGCCGGTGGGGTCCGCGACGGCGAGAAGCTCGGTCCGGGCGTTGAGCATCGCCACCTCACGGACCGGGACTCCCGCGCCCTCGGCGATTCCGGCGACCTCGACCGCGGCGCCCGGCGCGAGGTCGGAGATCGTGGCCCAGGCCCGCTCGGCCCAGGCATCGACGTCGAACGGGCGGGTGGCGCGGGCCGCGAAAAGCCGACGGTAGGCCCGGATCGTGCGGACGATCTCGGCACGCCGACGCTCCCCGAGCTCCCGTCCCCGGTCGGCCGGGCCGAGCACCGAGGAGGTGAACGTCCGCACTGTCGTCACCCGGGCAACGGTAGCGCCGCGCCTGGCTAGCATGCCCGCATGAACTTCCTGACCCCCGTGGCGATCAGGGTCGGCAGGATCAGCTGGCTCCCCAAGTACCTGAAGTACATCGTCATGCTCGACAAGGCGATCCACCGCGTGACACGGGGCCGGTTCGGTCTGCTGGCCATCGCGGGCCTGCCCCAGGTCATGCTGACCGTCCGGGGTCGCAAGAGCGGGGTGCCGCGTACGACGCCGCTGCTGTGCACGCCGTACCAGGGGACGTTCCTCGTCGCCGGCTCGAACTGGGGCGCGCCCAAGCTCCCGGTCTGGGTGCTCAACCTGCGAGCCAGCCCCGACGCCGAGGTGCTCTACAAGGGGCGGCAGATCCCGGTGCACTCCCGTGAGGTGACCGGCGAGGAGCGCGAGCGGCTCTGGGAGGTGCTGGTGCGCGGCTGGCCCAACTACGTGAAGTACGCCGAGCGCACGGACCGGCTGATCCCGATCTTCGAGCTCACACCGCGCTGAACCGGCCGCCACGACGAGACGTGGCCGATGGCGGCGTGTCCGGGAGCAGGATCCGGGTCGCCTGGGACCACTTTCGGCCGGGCGGCGTCGGCGGGACTACCGGGGCACCCGGACCAGGAGCCGGCCGTGGATGCACTCGGCGCGGATCTCCTTGCCCGGGCCGATCGGGTCGCCGTCGAGCTGGCGGGCGGTGTCGTGGGCGGTGCGGACGACGACCTTCTTCCCGGTCATCCGGTTCAGCTCCTCGTCGACCCGCTTCCGCTTGCTCATCACCCGCCACAGCAGCGGGAGCCAGCTGACGAACCGCTTCGGCGACACGATCACGACGTCGAGGACCCCGTCGTCGATGGTCGCGTCGGGGAGCAGCGGGATGCCGGCGGTGAGGTAGCCGACGTTCCCCACGACGACGGTCAGCGCGCGGTGCTTGGTGAACGGTGCGTCGTCGACGGAGATCTCCACCCGGAAGGACGGGGAGCGCAGCTGCCGGATGGCCGAGACGAAGTAGGCCAGCCAGCCGATCCGCGCCTTGGTCGCGTCGTCGGCGCCCTCCATGATCGCGGCGTCGAAGCCCATCCCGCCCATGACCATGTAGTGCTCGCCCTCGGGGATTCCGTCCCCGGCCACCGAGACGAGGTCGATCGCGCGGTCCTGCCCGTTGAGCGCCACGTCCACGGCGGCCTGGATGTAGAGCGGGATCCCCAGGTTGCGGGCCAGCAGGTTGCCAGTGCCGGCCGGGACCACTCCGACCGGGATGCCGGTGCCGGCGAGCTCCGCGCACACCGTGCGCACGGTGCCGTCGCCGCCGCACACGAGCACGAGCTCGGCGCCGTCGATCGCCGACGCCTCGGCCATCGAGCGCCCGGGGTCCTCGATCGTGGTCTCATGCCAGGTCGGCGCCGACCAGCCGGACTCGCGCGCGTGCTCCTCGACCATCGCCTTGAACGCGTCGACGTCGTCGACCTTGATCGGGTTGAGTACGACGGCCAGCTGCTTCGTCTGGGGCACCGGGCTCGGCAGGCTCTCCACGGGGCGGCGGGGCGGGACCGGGTAGTAGACAGCCGCACCGAGCAGGACCCAGAAGCCGCCCACGGCGTACCCGGCGAGGACGTCGGAGAGGTGGTGCACTCCGAGGAAGAGCCGGTCGAGCCCGACCAGGACGACCAGGAAGACCCAGAACGTGACGAGAGACTGTCGAAGGGACCGGCGTCGAACGAAGATCAGCGTCAGCACGATCGCCACGCCCATCGCCGACGCGATGCCCGAGGAGTGCCCCGAGGGGAAGGCGTAGCTGTCGAGGGTGTGCACCGGGTCCTTCCAGACCGGGCGGTCCCGCTCGAACCAGCGCTTGAGGAAGTACGTGGTCAGGGAGGCGGCGATCATCACGCCGGCGGTCCAGATGGCTGCCCGGACGTGGCGCCGGGCCAGCAGAGCCACGACCGCGACCGTCGTGAGGATGGTCAGCCCGATGGTGCCGAAGCCCATCTCGACCAGGTCGAGCACCTGGTAGCTCCTCGGGTGCCGGACTGTCCACGCCTCCGGACCGTCCCCGAACGCCCGGTCGACCTGGTCGAGCATCGGCAGGTCGACCTTCACCATGACCGAGAGGGTCACCAGCACCAGCAGGCACACGGCAGCGCCGGCGAGCAGGCGCGGGCTGCTGAGGGTGCGGACGGGCACGGTGCTCCACTCGGTATGGCTCGACGGGACGACGGGTCAGTCGTCAAGTATGACCACTCGGAACCACCTGAATGCGGACCCGGGGGGTGACCGCACTCACACGGCGTGGGAGAACCGAACCAGGTCACCGACCTCCGCCTCGAACGCCGTCACCAACTCCTCAGGGTGCGGCACTCGGTCCAGGTCCACCCGGAAGCCGACGTGCACCTGACCGTCGTAGCTGAAGATCGAGGTGCTGACCGTCTGGTCGCCGGACATCGGGTTCCAGCCGAGGATCCTGGTGATCCGCCGGCCGGCGAGGTACCTCGGCTCCCGGGGGCCCGGCACGTTCGTCGTCACCCCGATCGCCTTGGCCCCGAAGAAGTTGACCAGGAAGTATTCGAGCTCGGGGCCGGTCCTGCCGATCGCCTTGATCAGCTCCATGTTGAGGAAGACCTCTGGGGAGTGCTTGATGACGTCCATCCGCCGCTTGGTCTCCGCGATCCGCGCGAACGGGCTGTCCACGCCGAGGGGCAGCTTGAACAGCACCAGGGCGAACCGGTTGCCGAGGAAGCGGGGGAGCGGCTCGTCGAGGGGGCGCACGTTCACCGGCACCATCGTCGAGACGTCCTCCGGCGTACCGCCCTGCTTGCGGATGTAGCTCGCCAGGGCGCCCGCCACCAGGGCCATCAGCACGTCGTTGACGGTCGCACCCGCCAGCCGTCCGACGTACTTCACGTCGGCGAGCGGGAACGGCTCGCACCAGACCACCCGCTTCTCGATCCCCGGGGTGCCGCTGAACGGAGCGTGCGGGTGCGGGCCGAGGACGAGCTTGTTGGCGACGGCCCCGGCGCGCTCGGCTTGGGTGAAGGCATCCCCGACGACGTGCGGGTCCAGCAGACGCGGCGCCTCCCGGAGCAGCTGTGCGCCGGCGGCGGTGGCGGCGCTCGCCGCTGCGGCGGCGGCCGACCCGGCGGCGCTCACGACCTGGAGCGCCCCGTCGAGGATGCCCATCGGGGGCGGCGTCGGCTCCTCCTCCTCGACCTCCACCAGGTCGCCCTCCGGCGCGGCGTCGGTGAGGGAGAGCAGGATCCGGGCGAGGGCGATGCCGTCGGCGAGGGCGTGGTGCAGCCGCGTGTAGATGACCGACCCGCCGTCGTACCCGTCGATCAGGTGCAGCTCCCAGAGCGGGTGGCTCCGGTCGAAGGGCAGTGAGGTCCGGCCGGCGATGTAGTCCTGCAGCGCGGTGTCGTCGCCTCGCGCAAGCCGGACCCGGGAGATGTGACGCTCCTCGTCGAAGTCCGGGTCGTCCTCCCAGTGCGGGGCGCCGACGTGTGCCGCGGGCTGGACCGGCCGCTGGGTGAAGACGGGGTAGCGGTCGAGCAGCCGCCGCCTGTAGACCTCGAGCAGCCGGTCCCAGTCGACCGGGCCCTCGAGAACCATCACGCTGTCGATCACCATCAGGTTGTTGGGGCGATCCATGTTGAGCCAGATCGTGTCGACCGGGCCGATCAGCCGCCTGCTCATCGCCGACTCCCTCCTCGTCCTGCGGGCAGCGTGACACCGGCCGGCCGGACCCGGCAGAGTCGCAGGTCCTGACCTGTTGCGGAAACTCGTGTGCAACGGGCCGATATCCTCGTGAGGTGATCGATCCTCGGCTGCTCCGTGACGAACCCGACCGTGTCCGCGAGGGGCAGGCCAAGCGTGGCCTGTCGCCGGACGTGGTCGACCAGGCCATCGCCGCGGACGAGCGCCGGCGCTCCTCGATCGCGGAGTTCGAGCGCCTGCGCGCGGAGCAGAAGCAGCTCGGCAAGCAGATCCCCAGGGCGCAGGGCGAGGAGAAGCAGGAGCTCCTCGCTCGCACCAAGACGCTCTCGGCGGCTGTCAAGGAGGCCGAGGCCGCCCAGGCAGAGGCCGAGCAGGCCTACCGCGAGCTCGTCATGTCGATACCCAACGTCGCCGCCCCCGAGGCGCCGGCCGGCGGTGAGGACGACTACGTGGTGCTCGAGGAGATCGGCGTCCCGCGTGACTTCGCCGAGGAGGGATTCGAGCCGAAGGACCACGTCGAGCTCGGCCGGATCCTCGGTGCGATCGACGTCGAGCGGGGGGCGAAGGTCTCGGGTGCGCGCTTCTACTACCTCACCGGTCCCGGCGCGGACCTCGAGCTCGCCCTGGTCAACATGGCGATGGACCAGGCGCGGGAGGCGGGCTTCACGACGATGATCCCGCCCGCCCTGGTGAAGCCCCGGGCGATGGAGGGGACCGGCTTCCTCGGCCAGGCGGCGGACGACGTGTACCGCATCGCGGGCGACGAGATGTACCTCGTCGGGACCTCGGAGGTGCCGCTGGCGGCGTACCACTCCGACGAGATCCTCGACGGCTCCTCGCTCCCGCTGCGCTACGTCGCGTTCAGCCCCTGCTACCGCAAGGAGGCAGGCTCGTACGGCAAGGACACCCGCGGGATCATCCGCGTGCACTGGTTCGACAAGGTGGAGATGTTCTCGTACACGACGATCGACCAGAGCGTCGAGGAGCACCGGCGGCTGCTGGGTTGGGAGAAGGAGTGGCTCGAGAAGCTGGAGCTGGCCTACCGGGTCATCGACACGGCGGCCGGTGACCTGGGCCTGTCCGCCCAGCGCAAGTTCGACTGCGAGGCTTGGATCCCCACCCAGGGCAAGTACCGCGAGCTCACCTCCACCTCGAACTGCACGGACTTCCAGGCCCGGCGCCTCGACGTCCGGGCCCGGTTCGAGGACGGCGTGAGGCCGGTCGCGACCCTCAACGGCACGCTCGTTGCCATCCCGCGCGCGATCGTGGCGATCCTGGAGACCCATCAGCAGGCCGACGGCTCGGTGCGGGTCCCGAAGGCGCTGCAGCCCTACCTCCAGGGCCGCGAAGTGCTGGAGCCGGTCGCCAAGTGACATTCCAACCGAAGCTCGTCGCGCTCGACATCGACGGCACGATCCTCGTCCCGCACCCCGAGAACGGGTTCAGCGCCGACAGCGTCACGCCGGCCGTCCGGGCGTCGATCGACCGGGCCTACGACGCCGGGGCGCACATCGTCCTGGCGAGTGGACGCGCCCCACTGAGCATGAGCCAGGTGCTGCGCGGCCTCGACATGCCCCGCGAGTTCGGCTCCCACGTCCTCGGCGTGGCCTCGAACGGCGCGGTGACCTTCGCCTACCCGCCGCTGAAGGTGGTCAGCGAGGTCACCTTCGACGCTCGCGAGGCGGTGGAGGCGGTGCTCAAGGAGGTCCCGGACGCCGCGGTGGCGATCGAGGAGCACGGCGTCGGCTACCGGGTCAACCGGCACTTCCCCCGCGGTGAGCTCGACGGCGAGATGATCCTGACGCCGATCGAGGAGATGATCGCCAGCGAGGTCAGCCGTGTGATCATCCGCGACCCCGACTCCACCTCCGAGGACTTCGTGACCCTCGCGCGGAAGCTCGGGCTGCAGGGCACGAACTACTTCATCGGCTGGACCGCCTGGCTCGACCTGGCGCCGGAGGGGGTGTCCAAGGCGAGCGGCCTCGCGGAGGTCGCCTCCCTGCTCGGCATCGCCCCCGAGCACGTGCTCGCGATCGGCGACGGGCGCAACGACATCGAGATGCTGCAGTGGGCCGGCCGCGGGGTGGCGATGGGCCAGGCGCCGGACGAGGTGAAGGAGGCCGCCGACGCGGTGACCGACTCCGTGCAGAACGACGGACTCGCCCGGGAGCTGCTCCGCTGGGCGTGACCTACCGGCTCCCGCGTCCCGGCTAGCCTGGTGGTGTGCTGAAGCTCGTCGCGACCGACCTCGACGGGACGCTTCTGCACACCGACGGCACGGTCACCGCGCGCACCCGTGCGGCGCTCACGGCGGTCGAGGACCTCGGGGTCACCGTCGTCTTCGTGACCGGCCGGCCGATCCGGTGGATGGAGGACCTGTGGGAGCACGTGGGTGGGCACGGGCTGGCGGTGTGCTCCAACGGCGGGATCGTGTACGACGTGCACGCCCGCGCCGTGAGCAAGGCGCGCACGATCCCGGTGCCCACCGGCCTGAAGGTGGCCACGATCCTGCGTGAGGCGGTGCCGGGCACGTCGTTCGCGATCGAGAAGACCGACGGCTTCGCCAAGGAACCGGAGTTCATGCCCCGCCTCCCGCCGCCGGCCGACCTCCGCGTCGGGCCGATGGAGGAGATCGTCGACGCCTCGGCGGTGAAGCTGCTCGCCAGGCACGAGGAGATGGAGCCGGAGTGGTTCTGGTCCGAGGTCGAGTCGCACGTCGGCCACCTGGTGACCACCACCTGGTCGTCGACCGGCGCGCTGGTCGAGATGAGCGCCTTCGGGGTCACCAAGGCCAGCACCCTCGCGCTGGTGTGCGCCGAGCACGGTGTCGAGGCCGACGAGGTGCTCGCCTTCGGGGACATGCCGAACGACCTGCCGATGCTGGAGTGGGCGGGCACGTCGTACGCCATGGCCAACGCCCATCCCACGGTCCGGGAGCTCGCCGGGAACGTTGCACCCTCCAACGAGGAGGACGGGGTGGCCGCGGTGCTCGAACGGCTGTTCGGTCTGTGACCCCGAGGTGACCGGATTCTGCGCGCCCCCCTTTCGGAATCGTGCGATCCGCGACACACTCGACCCCACAGGGGATATGTGGTCGATGTCGCGGAGGTCGATATGTCTTCTCAGGACCCCGTCCTGGCAACGCGCGAGGCGCTCACCTCGCTGGCCGGTGCCGTGCTTCGCGTGCGCAACGAGTACGGCGACACGCTCGGCGTCCGGCGCCTGACCTCCGACGTCGACCGCCTACAGGCCGACCTCGACGAGCTCGGTGACCCCAAGCCAGGCCACCGGCCCGGCGTAGCCCCCGGGGACCTGCTGGAGATCCCCGACGAACCGTACGACGAGAGCATGTGGCACGACGCCCAGTCCGAGGCTCAGCACGCCCTCTAGGAGATCAACTACATGTCGGCAGGCGTAACAAGCCCCGGTCGCGCAGAACTACAACAGAAGACACTCCGGCAGGACCGATGGTGGATGCAGCCACTGGTGACGTTCGTGGTGCTGCTCGCGTTCGTGGTGTACGCGACGTGGCGCGCGTTCGCCGGGGTGCACTACTACGCGGCGCCGGACCTCTCGCCGTTCTACTCGCCCTGCATGGGCAGGCAGTGCGTTCCGGGGTCGGCCGACTTCGGTGAGCCGTTCGGG
>DASVBF010000079.1:0-4556 GCA_036375975.1 Nocardioidaceae bacterium
GGCGTGCTGTGGCAGGGGCGGACCACCGTCGAGCGCCGCGCCGGCACGAGGACGCCATGGCCGAACGTGTTCTGCGCCGGCGCCCACGCGACCCCCGGCGCGGGCATCCCGTTCGTCGGCCTCGGGGCTGCCTTGGTGGCCCAGGCCGTCGGGAAGGCCTGAGCATTTACCAAGGTATGCAGGCGATCTGTCGCTTCCCATGGCGCAGGACCCATGGGAAGAAACGATTTCGCTGCATACCTTGGTAAATGGTCGCCAGCAAACCGCCCGGTCAGGGGGCGACAGGCGTGCGGAGGTTCGCGTAGATCTCGCGGGTCGCCTTGGAGCGGTTCAGCGTGTAGAAGTGCAGGCCCGGCGCCCCTCCGGCGAGCAGGGTGTCGCACAGCTCGGTCGCGATCTCGATGCCCTCGCGGCGCACCGCCACCGCGTCGTCGCCGTGCCGTGCGACGCGTTCGACGACCTCCGCGGGCAGCTCGGCGCCGGAGAGGTCGGACATCCGGCGGATCTGCGCGAGGTTCGTGATCGGCATGATGCCGGGGATGATCGGGATGTGGACGCCGAGCGCCGACACCCGGTCGACGAGCCGGAAGTAGTCGTCAGGCCGGAAGAACAGCTGGGTGATCGCGAACTCCGCGCCCGCCCTCGCCTTCTCGGCGAGCGCCCGCGCGTCGGCATCGAGCGACGCGGCCGAGGGGTGGCCCTCCGGGAATGCCGCGACCCCGACGCAGAAGTCGCCGAGCGACTTCACGAGCTCCACGAGCTCGACGGCGTAGCGAAGCCCTTCGGGGTGCATCACGTACGGAGCCGACGGTCCCTCCGGCGGGTCTCCGCGCAGCGCCAGGATGTTGCGGATGCCCGCGTCGGCGTACGAGCCGACGACGCAGCGGAGCTCCTCGCGCGAGTGGCCCACACAGGTCAGGTGCGCGAGCGGCGTCATGGAGGTGTCCGCGGCGATCTGATGGGTCACCCGGACGGTGCGGTCGCGGGTCGAGCCGCCGGCGCCGTACGTCACGGACACGAACGTCGGGCGCAGCGTCTCGAGCTCGCGCAGCGCCTTCCACAGCTGCCGCTCCCCCGCCTCGTCCTTGGGCGGGAAGAACTCGAACGAGAAGGACTTCTCACCCGCGTCGATGAGATCCCGGACGGTGTGAGCACCGCCGGGCATGCGAGAGGGGAGTCCAAGCGCCATGGGCCCAGGATAGGTGGGGAGGCCCGACCCCACCGGGATGTGTCCAAAGTAGGCTCGCAAGGGTGACCTCCCCGCACCAGACGACCATCGCATCGTGGGACCCGGCCTCCTTCCGCGTCGCGGTCCAAAGGACTCTCGACGGGTTCGTCGACAGCCAGGCAGAGCGACTCGCGGAGCTCGGCTCCGACGCGGAGCGGCTCGTCACGGCCGCGCGAAACGCGGTCTCGGGCGGGAAGCGCTTCCGCGCGCAGTTCTGCTACTGGGGCTTCCGGGCGGTGCAGGACGAGAGGTACGACGAGGAGCGACTCGTCCGCGCCGCGGCCGCCCTCGAGCTGCTCCACGCCAGCGCCCTGGTCCACGACGACTACATGGACGCCTCCGACGTGCGCCGCGGCCGCCCCGCCACCCACCGCGCCTTCGAGCAGCAGCACCGCGACGCCCGCTGGGGCGGCGACCCGCAGCAGTACGGCGCTGCCGCGGCGATCCTGCTGGGCGACCTGCTGCTGTCCTGGGCCGACGAGCTGCTGCGCACCTCCGGCTTCGACAAGGAACGCGTCCTCGACGCGCTCGGTTACTTCGACACCACGCGGGGCGAGGTCATCGCGGGCCAGTTCCTCGACGTCTCCGTGCAGGCCCGCCGGGCCTCGGACGTGGAGGCGGCGATGACGGTGCTGCGCTACAAGTCAGCGAAGTACTCCGTGGAGCGGCCACTCCACATCGGCGCCGCCCTCGCCGGGGCCGACCCCGAGGTCTTCGAGGCGCTCAGCGCCTTCGGGCTGCCGCTCGGCGAGGCCTTCCAGCTGCGCGACGACCTGCTCGGCGTCTTCGGCGACCCGGCGCTCACGGGGAAGCCGGCGGGCGACGACCTCGTCGAGGGGAAGCGGACGGTCCTGGTCGCTCTGGCCCTCGAGCACGCCCCTGAGGAGGAGGCTCGCCATCTCGACCGGAGCCTGGGCACCGCGCTCGAGCCGGGCGAGGTGGACGCTCTGCGCGGGATCATCGAGAGGTCCGGGGCCCACACGCGAGTCGAGACGATGATCGACGAGCTGACAGGGCGCTGCCTCAGCGCACTCGAGGCCGCCCCGGTGACCGAGTCGGCTCGCGAGGTGCTCCGGGAGCTCGCAGCCGCGGCGACGCAGCGCGTCGTCTGACCGACCGGGCGTCCCGCCCTGGGCCGGACGACAAACAGCCCGGCCTGGGGCCGGGCTGTCAGTGCTTGTCGGGCAGGTCTGGCACGTCGATCTCCGGGCCCTCCCCACGCAGCAGCACCGCGCACTTGTCGCAGCTCACGTCGTGGGTCCGCCCGGTCAGCACGTCCAACGCGGACCTGAAGGCCTGCTCGTCGGCCCGGGCCAGCGGGCTCCAGCCGTCCCACAGCACGACCATGCCCTTGTGGCCCTGTGCGGTGACGCCATGCAGCCGCTCCGACAGCACGTCGAAACCCTGCCCGTCGTAGTCCGGCAGCTCGAGCGCTGCACCCACGGCCTTGAGGAAGCTGTCCTTGTCCTCGATAGTCCACCCGTCGAGGTACACGAAACGCCAGTCGGCCTTCTCGACCGCATGCGCGACGTCATCGACGCGCGCGGCGTTGTGCCAGAGGTAGACATCGGGGGTGGTGTGGCCGGCCAGCAGCGCTGCGAGACCGCTCATCTCTGATCCTCTCGACGTTGTCCACCGGCGACCGAGGCAGCCCGCCGGTCCTGCACGTCCCCGACTCTAAACGAGGGCGGGGCGCCAGCGGCAGGGGTCCAAAGCCCCATATAGACAGTGCGTGGAACGCGGTCAGAAGGCCATCGCCTGGGCGCGCCGCTTCACCTCGGCGCCGCGGTTCTCACGCAGGGCGTCGATGGGGCGACCCGGGACGGTGTCGTCGTGCGTGAACAGCCAGGCGATCGCCTGGCGGTCGTCGTACCCGCCGTCGTGGAGCAGGGTCAGCACGCCGGGGACGCCCTTGACCACCTGGCCGTCCATGATCAGCGCCGCCGGGACCCTCTGCCCGGCACCGGGCGACGGGACCGCGGCGGCGAGCTGGTGCTCGCGGATGAGCTGGCGGACCTTGCTGACGCTCACTCCGAGCCTGTCGGCTGCCTGGCTCCAGTCCAGCCACTCCCCCACGAGGGCCTCGAGGTCGGTCGCGGACGAGGTCGAGGTCGATGAGGTCTCCACTCCTCCACTCTGCCACCGCTCCGAGGCGCCGAGCCACTCGGCCCGGCCCGATTCGTAGGATGACGGTGCCTGCCGTCCGCCCACCCAGGAGCAATGCGTGCTGTCCTCGCCCGCCCGTCACCTCGCGATCGCGCTCGCAGCAGTCGCCGCGGCCGTGACGGTGGGCGTCGGCTCCCCGGTCAGCGCGCGAGACGCCGCCGGCGACGGGCCGGCCAGAGGTACGACGGTCGCGCGGACCGCCGTGCACACCGAGCCGAACGCCACGGGCGGGGCCGTCGCCACCCCCTACTCCCCCGGCGACGACGAGGGCCCTGGCTCCGGCGAGGTGACCCAGTCGCTGACGGACGGGATGCCCGGCGACCGCCCCAACATCCTCTTCATCCTCACCGACGACATGCGCGCGGACGAGCTCCAGTTCATGCCGAACGTCCGACGGCTGATCGAGCACCGCGGCGTGAACTTCGTGAACTCGTTCTCGCCGTACCCCCTGTGCTGCCCGGCCCGCGCCTCGCTGCTGAGCGGAAAGTACACCCACAACCACGGCGTGTGGACCAACGGCGCGGCCTACGGCTTCCGGGCCTTCCACGACCGGTCGACGGTGGCCACGGACCTGACTGCGGCCGGCTACCAGACGGCCTTCCTCGGCAAGTACCTCAACGGCTACGGCACCGAACCGCCTCCGGACGGCTCTGCCGACGACTCCTACCACTACGTCCCTCCCGGGTGGCAGGACTGGCGCGGGTCGGTCAACCGGATCTTCGGCCTCGGCACCCCTGAGGCGGGCGGCACCTACTCCTACTTCGACACGACGTTGAACGTCAACGGCAGGCTCGAGGGCCACCCGGGCGAGTACCAGACCCGGATGTTCGGCAACGAGACCGACGACATGCTCCGGGGGCTCGCCCGGTCGCCGCGACCGTTCTTCCTCTGGCTGTCCTTCGTCGCCCCGCACGCCGGCGGCCCGATCGAGCCGGACGACCCCAGGTCGGTGGTCCGGGGCGACGGCCGACGGGCCGAGATCACCAGCCCGGCGCGCCCCCGTGACGTCAAGGGACTGTTCGACAGGCAGATCCCCCGCTCGCTCGGTGCGGTCCCCGAGCGCGACCTGTCCGACAAGCCGTCGTTCATGCGCAGCAGCCCGACACTCGACCGCGACGAGGTCCGGGCGCTGACGTCGGTGAGCCGCCAGCGCGCGGAGTCG
>DASVBF010000173.1:0-38451 GCA_036375975.1 Nocardioidaceae bacterium
TGTGGGCGATCGCGGAAGGCCGCGCCGCCGCGGCCGGGGTGGACAAGTACCTCACCGGCGCGACGACCCTGCCCTCCCCGATCCCGCCGACCGAGCGGCCGCTGACGGTCTGAGACGAGTCGGGGCGATCGATTACCAAGGTATGTCGGTCAGTTGTCTCTTCCCACGGTGATTTGACCGTGGGAAGAGACAACTTCGCTGCATCCCCTGGTAAACCTCCAGAGCACTCCCGCCGCGGGTTGGAACGATCAAGTGTGGACCGCTAGGGTCGTCGCGTGCGTAGAGCCAAGATCGTCTGCACTCTCGGTCCCGCAACCTCGACCCCTGCTCGGATCCGCGAGCTCGTCGATGCCGGCATGGACGTCGCCCGGCTCAACATGAGTCATGGCACGCACGCCGACCACGAGCGCAACTACCGGATGATCCGGAACGCCTCGGACGCCTCCGGCCACGGAGTCGGCATCGTGGCCGATCTCCAGGGGCCGAAGATCCGGCTCGGCAAGGTCGCCGGGGGTCCCGTGGAGCTCGACGAAGGCGCACCTTTCACCATCACCACCCGGGATGTCCCCGGTGACAACAAGATCTGCTCGACGACGTACACCGGGCTGTCCGGTGACGTGAAGGTCGGCGACCCGATCCTGATCGACGACGGCAATGTGCGGCTCGAGGTCACCGGGGTCGCTGACACGGACGTGGAGACCCGGGTCGTCGTGCCGGGTCGTATCAGCGACAACAAGGGCATCAACCTCCCCGGCGTGGCGGTCTCCGTGCCCGCGCTGTCGGAGAAGGACAAGCAAGACCTGCGCTTCGCGCTGCAGCTCTCGGTCGACTTCATCGCCCTGTCCTTCGTGCGCTCCCCGAAGGACGTCGAGGACGTGCGCGCGATCATGAAGGAGGAGGGCGTCCTCCTCCCGGTGATCGCGAAGATAGAGAAGCCCCAGGCGATCGAGAACCTCGGCGGCATCATCAAGGCCTTCGACGGTTTCATGGTGGCCCGCGGTGATCTGGGCGTCGAGTGTCCCCTGGAGGACGTGCCGATGATCCAGGCCAGGATCGTCGACCTCGCGCGACGGAACGCCAAGCCGGTGATCGTCGCCACGCAGATGCTCGAGTCGATGATCACCGCACCCCGGCCCACCCGGGCCGAGGCTTCCGACGTCGCGAACGCGGTGCTCGACGGGGCGGACGCCGTCATGCTCTCGGGCGAGACGAGTGTCGGGGCGCACCCGATCGAGGCGGTGCGCACGATGGCCCGGATCATCCGCTCCACCGAGCGCTACGGCATGCACCGGATGGCGAAGATCAACTGGCAGCCGCAGACCAAGGGCGGTGTGATCGCCAAGGCGGCCGCCGAGGTGGCCGAACGGGTCGGCGCGGAGTACCTCGTCGCCTTCACCCAGAGCGGCGACTCTGCCCGTCGGCTCGCCCGCCATCGCGGGGACATCCCGATCCTCGCCTTCACCCCGGTCCCGGAGGTCCGTTCCCAGCTCTCCCTGTCCTGGGGCATCGAGACCTTCAAGGTCTCCCCGGTCCAGCACACCGACGAGATGGTGCGACAGGTCGACGAGGCGCTGCTCAAGATCGGCCGTGTGCGTCGAGGCGACTTGGTCGTGATCATCGCCGGCAGCCCACCGAGCATCCCCGGCTCCACCAACGCCCTACGCGTGCACCGCATCGGCGACGCGATCAACGAGGTCGCCCCGGCCTATCGGCGGCCCTGACCTCGGTCAGTGCTTCGGGCCGACCAGCTCGTCGAGCCGGGCGACGCCTGCGCGGGTCGAGACCGAGATGCCTTCCAGCTGCTCTGCCGCCAAGGGATGCCGAGCCGGTCGAGCGACTCGATGCACCATCTCCGGATGTCGTCCGAGTGGTTCACGAACTCCCAGCGTGGGTACTCGTAGCGCTTCTTCACCCCTCCGACCATTCCGGTGGCCCAGTTGTTGGTGCGGCAGCCGTCGGATCGCAGCAGTCCCCGCAGAACTCCACGGTGTGCTCCTCCAGGAGCTCCCTCTGCCAGTCCTCGAGACGCAGCTCTCGCTCATGCGGGAACATGCTGGGGGAACAGACAGGGCCAGTGCTTCCAGCACTTCTCGACGACGATCGCCCCGGGGGCCCGGACGTGGCAGACCCGTCCGCCCTGATGCACCGCTTCAATGGCTTGGCCTACGTCCGCGACTATCCCGGGGTAGGACTTGTCACAGGAGCGCGAAGCGCGTACGTGCGCCGCAGCGTCGAGATGCAGCCGTCGCCCAGGTAGTAGCCCAACAGGAGGGAGTACGCCTTCCCGTTCAGGCAACGCCCCTGAGGTGAGCACACGAAGCAGGCCCTCGACCCGCGAGCAGCCGTCCGGCGGATCCGATGCCGTCGAACCGGTGCAATTCTGTGCCCCGGGTGGGACTCGAACCCACACTGGACGGTGTTTGAGACCGCATTCTCTGCCGATTGGAATACCGGGGCTCCCGCGCCCCAACCGTACCGGAAGCCATCGACACCGATGTGCGCGGCTCTCCTCATCCCCATTAGCCTTTCCGCGTGACCGAGCAGCCCTCCAGCCCCCGTATCCGCCGTGTCGTCATCGCGGAGGACGAGACACTGATCCGCCTCGACCTCGCGGAGATGCTCGCCGAGGAGGGGTACGACGTCGTGGGCGAGGCCGGCGACGGCCAGCGGGCGGTCGAGCTTGCCGAGGAGCTCCGTCCCGACCTCGTCGTCCTCGACGTGAAGATGCCCAAGCTGGACGGGATCAGTGCGGCCCAGCGGATCGCCGAGCAGCGGATCGCCCCCGTGGTGATCCTCACCGCCTTCAGCCAGCGCGACCTGGTGGAGCGGGCCCGCGACGCCGGGGCGATGGCCTACCTCGTCAAGCCGTTCGGGAAGAGCGACCTCGTACCCGCCATCGAGATGGCCGTCAGCCGGTTCGCCGAGCTCCAGACGCTCGAGGGAGAGGTCGCCGACCTGACCGAGCGGTTGGAGACGCGCAAGCTCGTGGACCGGGCCAAGGGGATCCTGCAGCAACAGCTCGACCTCAGCGAGCCGGAGTCCTTCCGGTGGATCCAGAAGACCGCCATGGACCTGCGCCTGTCGATGCGGCAGGTTGCCGAGGGTGTCATCGCCCACGGACCTGGCGTCGCCGGCGGGGATGCATCCTGAGCGACGCCTGAGCGAGCCGGGCCGGCTGCCGTGCCCCGGAGATAGGGACTACCGACAAGTAGACGAATGGCCCAACTCAGGTTACGAAAAGACAACGACTAGGGCTCTTCGGTAGTTGAGATCCAGAACACGTCATCTTCCCGCGCTAGGTTGCCTCACAACATAGAACCAGTGGGGCCACTGCAGCTTCGCCTGCACCGGCACCGCTGCACACTCCCTTATGACGGAGGCTCAATGATTCGCCCTAACCGCGCTGTGCGTGCGGCCACTGTTCTTGCGTCCGCCGCGCTCGTGCTGACCGCCTGTGGCGGTGAGACCGACACCGCCAACAAGCCGTCCAAGTCCGAGAGCTCCGGGAGCGGCGCTCCCGCCGCCAAGGGTGACGGCACCCTCAACATCGGCTCCCTCCTGCCGCAGACCGGTGACCTCGCCTACCTCGGGCCGCCGGAGTTCGCCGGCGTTGACCTCGCGGTCAAGGAGATCAACGACGCGGGTGGCGTGCTCGGGAAGCCGGTAGGCACCTTCAAGGCGGACTCCGGTGACGGTACGCCGGACATCGCCGGCGCCTCGGTCGACTCCCTCCTCAACAAGAACGTCGACGTGGTTGTCGGTGCGGCGGCATCCAGCGTGTCGCTCAGCGTCATCGACAAGATCACCGGCGCCGGGGTCGTCGAGTTCTCCCCGGCGAACACCTCTCCGGCGTTCGACACGTACGACGACAACGGCCTCTACTTCCGGACGGCGCCCTCTGACGTGCTCCAGGGCGAGGTGCTGGCCAACCTCGCGGTCTCCGACGGGCACGACAACATCGCGATCATGGCCCGTCAGGACTCCTACGGCGAGGGGCTTGCCAAGCGCGCCAAGGAGGTCCTCACGCAGAAGGGTGCGACGGTCAGCCAGTACATCCTGTACTCCGCTGACGCGCAGAACTTCACCGCTGAGGTCAACAAGGTGGCGTCGTCGAAGCCTGACGCGATCATCCTGATCGGCTTCGAGGAGACCACCAAGATCGTGCCGCAGCTGATCGCCAAGGGTGTCGGCCCCCAGGACAACGTCCAGCTCTACTTCGTGGACGGCAACATGGCCGACTACTCGGACCAGAGCTTCGACCTGAAGGGTGTCAAGGGGACCTTCCCGGCGCCGCCGGAGGTCGACCAGTCCTTCTACGACCGGCTGAAGGAGGTGGACCCGAAGCTCAAGGACTTCACCTACGGTCCGCAGTCCTACGACGCGGTCATGATCTCGGCCCTTGCGGCCATCGCAGCCGGAGACGACTCCGGTGAGGCGATCGCCAGCAAGATCATCGAGGTCTCGTCCGGTGGCACCGCCTGCACGACCTTCGAGGAGTGCTCGAAGCTCCTCGACAAGGGCGAGGACATCGACTACCAGGGTGTCTCCGGCCCGTGCGACATGAACGACACCGGTAGCCCCAACAAGGCGACCATCGGCATCCAGGAGTACGGCGCCGACAACAAGTACAAGCAGATCGACACAGTCTCCGGCGTCATCGAGTGACGTAGCCGTCGACGGTCGACACGAGAAGGGCCCCGCCAACGGCGGGGCCCTTCTTCTGTCGCTGAGGCTTTTCGCTCAGCCCTTGGCGAGCGTGCCGAGATACAGCTCGATCACCTTGGGGTCGTGCAGCAGCTCCCTACCCGTCCCGGTGTAGGCGTTGCGCCCCTGGTCGAGCACGTAGGCACGGTCGCAGATCTGCAGGCAACGGCTGGCGTTCTGCTCCACCATGATCACGGACACGCCGGTGCGGTTGATGCGCCGCGTCTGGACGAATACCTCGTCCTGCAGGACCGGGGAGAGACCGGCAGACGGCTCGTCGAGCAGAAGCACCGAGGGCTCCATCATGAGCGCCCGGCCCATCGCCACCATCTGCCGCTCGCCGCCGGACAGCGAGCCGGCCCGCTGCGCACGGCGGTCCTTCAGGGCCGGGAACAGCTCCGTGACGAAGTCGAAGCGGCTCGCGAACTTCTGGGGGCTCTGGAACGTCCCCATCTCGAGGTTCTCCTGCACGGTCAGCGAGGGGAACACGTTGTTGGTCTGGGGGACGAAGCCGATCCCCGCCGCGACCAAGGCGTCGGCGCGCCTGTTGGTGATGTCCTGATCCTTGAGCAGGACCTTGCCGGAACGGATCTTGACCAAGCCGAAGAGCGCCTTGAGCAAGGTCGACTTACCTGCGCCGTTGGGCCCGATGATGCCCACGAGCTCACCGGGCTGGCAGTAGAGGTCCGTCCCGTTGAGGATGTTGACGCCCGGCAGGTAGCCCGCAATGAGGTCGTCGGCCCGCAGAACGGCCCCGTCGGCACCTGCGAGGTGCTCCTTGCGGCCCGGGACCTCCTCGTCGGCCGATGAGTCGTCCGCGAAAGGGACCCGCTCGGTGGACTCGGTCATCGCTGCTCCTCCTGCTCCCTGGCAGTGCCCGGCGCGTCGGGCCGCTGGTCGCCCTCGGAACCGGCTTCCTTCGCCGACCCCCTGCCCTCGATCTCGGCATCGGCCTCGGCGAGGATCCGTTCCTCCTCGTCGAACGTGAGCTCTGTGTCGTGGTGTGCGCCGAGGTAGGCGTCGATCACCCGCTGGTCGCCCATGACCGAGTCCGGGGGCCCTTCGGCGATGATCTTCCCCTGGGCCATCACGATCACCCAGTCGGAGATGTCGCGGACCATGTCCATGTCGTGCTCGACGAAGAGGACGGTGCGACCGTCGTCGCGCAGGGACTTCACGTGACCGAGCAGGGACTGCTTGAGCGCTGGGTTCACGCCGGCCATCGGCTCGTCGAGCATCACGAGCTCGGGGTCCACCATGAGGGCCCGGGCCATCTCGAGCAGCTTCCTCTGCCCGCCCGACAGCTCGCCCGCGAAGTCCCCTCGCTTCTTGTCGAGCATGAAGCGTTCGAGAAGAGCATCGGCCCGCTCGGTGTTCGACGCCTCCTGGCCCCGCCAGAGCGGCTTGATCATGGCGCTCAGCAGGTTCTCGCCCCGCTGTCCGGTGGCCCCGACCCGCATGTTCTCGATGACGGTGAGCTTGGAGAGCACCTTCGTCAGCTGGAAGGTGCGGACCATGCCCATCCGGGCGACCTTGTACGCCGGCACGTGGCGCAGGCTCTTGCCGTTGAAGGACCAGTCGCCGCTGTCCGGCCGGTCGAAACCGGTCAGGAGGTTGAAGAAGGTCGTCTTCCCGGCGCCGTTGGGGCCGATCAGCGCGGTGATCATGCCGCGCTGGATCTCGACGTGGTCGACGTCGACCGCGGTGAGACCACCGAAGCTGCGCTTGATGTGGTCGGCGACGAGGATCGCATCCGGCTTCTTCGCGCCGGGCTCGTGGGCCACCGACGCGAGAGCCTCGCGGGGGTTGGCGGCGCGCCCGGCCCCCGAGTCGGGGGCGGAGGTCTCAGCGGGCATCGAGGGCCAGCTCCTTTCGGTCGCCGAAGATTCCTTGCGGACGGAAGATCATCAGCAGCATGAGGGCAATGCCCATGAACATGAAGCGGATGAGGCTCGCTTGGTTCTGGGTCATGATCGACTGCGGGATGATGTCCGTGGCCGCGGCATCCCTGAAGAACAGGTCCAGGAAGCTGAGCAGGAACCAGAAGATGATGGCGCCTGCCACGGGACCGAGCACTCGCGCGGCGCCTCCGACGAGGAGCACGGTGTAGGCGAAGAACGTGATGTCGGTCGCGAAGAACGACGGGTTGATGGCCGCGCTGTTCAGGGCGATGATGAACCCCGCCAGGGCACCGAAGAGGCCGCCGATCACCAGTGACTGCATCTTGTAGGCGTAGACGTTCTTGCCCAGGCTGCGGACGGCCTCCTCGTCCTCACGGATCGACTTGAGGACGCGCCCCCAGGGGCTGCGCATGAGCAGCCACACGATGAGGCACGACACGGCGACCAGGACCCAGCCGACCACCAACACCCACGCGTCGTTGGCTCGCCAGGTCACGATGCCGAGGTCCAGCGGCCCGTCGAACGGGTTGAGGGACCGGAAGTCGGTGCTGAAGGCCTGGAGGCCGTCCTGGCCGCCGAACCACTTCAGCAGGCTGACCGACCCGACGGTCTGCCGGATGATCTCGGCTGCGGCGATCGTGACGATCGCCAGGTAGTCGGCCCGCAGCCGCAGGGTCGGGACGCCCAGCAGCAGGGCCAGGAGCACCGTCAGCAGGAGTCCGAGCGCGATTCCGAGCCAGAACGAGAGGCCCCAGGTGGCCACGACCGACGCCATCGTGTAGCCGCCGACCGCCATGAAGCCCGCTTGCCCGAAGTTGAGCAGACCGGTGTAGCCGAAGTGCACGTTGAGGCCGATCGCGGCGAGGCAGTAAACAGCTGCCAAGGGGCCAAGGCCCTGCTGCAGCGCCTGGCTCAGGATGCTCTGCCAGTCCATGGTCCTCTTCCTTCCTAGCCGACCCGCTCGGCCCGGCCGAGCAGACCCTGGGGGCGAATCAGCAGCACAACGATGAGCACCACGAGTGCGCCGACGAACTTGAGCTCGGCCGGGACGAACAGGGTGGACACCTCGATGAAGATGCCGATGATGAAGGCTCCGACCATCGCACCCCAGATGGTCCCGAGACCACCGAGGACGACCGCCGCGAAGATCAGCAGCAGGATCTTGAAGCCGAGCTGGTAGTCGAAGCCCTGGGTGATGCCGAGAAGAACTCCGGAGAGACCCGCCAGGGCGGCGCCTCCGGTCCACACCACGGCGATGACCCGCTCGACGTTGATCCCGGACGACGAGGCCAGGGGAGGGTTGTCGGCGACCGCTCGCGTGGCCTTACCCATGCGCGTGTACGTGAGCAGGAGCGAGACCGTGACCAGGACCGCGACGCCGAGGGCTGCCACGATCAAGTCTCGGGGGGTGACCAGGATCGGCCCGACCGACCAGGGCTGGACCGCGGAGTACTGGGAGTAGTTGTGGGTCTGCCCTCCCGCAAGGTACTGGAAGAGGCTTCGCAGGAAGATCGACAGGCCGATCGACACGATCATCATCGCGATCAGGCCCGTGCCTCTGCTGCGCAAGGGCTTCCACAGGGCCTTGTCCTGGAGATAGCCGAAAGCGGCGGAGGCGATGAATGCCACGACCACCCCGACCACGATCGTCACGTTGGCCCCGCCGATCCGGATCTCTCCGGGGAGCTGGTCGATGAAGAAGGCGACGAGCGCCCCGAAGGTGACGAGCTCGCCGTGCGCGAAGTTCGTCAGGCCGGTCGTGCCGAAGATCATCGAGAGGCCGAGCGCCGCCATGGCCAGCAGCACGGAGAAGACGATTCCGCCGACGAGGAGCTGCAACCCCTGAGTCCCGACGCCTTCCTCCGCGGACAGCTCGCCCACGGGGAACGTGACCGAGACGTCGTTGTCGAGGTTGACCGTCACCGGCCGGGTGACGTCCTTGGGGTTCCTCAGTGCTGCGCCCTCGGGAAGCGTCTTCTCGTCGACCTTCACCTTGAAGGTCTTGCCGAGGTTGTCGATGGTCGTCCCCGGAAGCGCGATCGCGAAGGTCCCGTCGGCACCGGTGGTGTCCTTGCCGATCGGCTTGCCGGTGTCGTCGACGACGGTGAGGCTAACGCCGGCGACCGGTGCCGGAGGCTTCTCCCGCGTGTCGCAGATGCGGCCGATGATCGAGATGGTGTCGTCTTCCGTCGGCTTGGGGAGGACGCAGGCCGGCGCACTCGCGGCCCCCACCCCTGCCCGGGCCGTCGCGGCACTTGCCGTGGTGGCGACGACGAGCGCCGCCATCACGACCGCGAGCAGCAGTCCTGTGATCCGTCTGAGGCCGGTGTGCATGAGACTCCTGTCGCCTTCGATCCGCACGTGTCTCGCGGGACTATAGCGACATAACCGACGTCGGCCATGCATCCATGCCACGCCCCCCGGTCGCCATCGACCCGGGATCACCCTAGAACCCCTGCGCAGAGCGGGGGAGAGACAAAAGGCAACAATGCTGCAACGACAATGGTGCTTGGGTTGGCCAAGTACGGCCTGCGCCGCCACCATGCGCACCCCAGTCCTTCACCTGAGGGCGATGACGGCCTCCGTGATCAGCGGGGCGACCACCAGAGCGGGCAGCAGGTCGCCGACGGGCAGCTGCTTGATCCGGAGCAGCCGCAGCGCCACGCCGACGAGCATGAGCCCCCCTGTCGTGGTCAGCGCCGCGAGGTGCGCCCCGGGGAGGATGTCCCCGAGCGCTGCTCCGAGCAGCGTCAGCGTGCCCTGGACGACCAGGATCGCGAGGGTGCTGGCGGCGACGCCCCAGCCCAGGGACGCGGCGAACGCGATCGCCGCGAAGCCGTCGAGCGCCGCCTTCAGGAACAGCTGCTCCGGACCGTTTCCCAGTCCGTCGTTGATGGAACCCAGAACGGTGAGCGGGCCGACGCAGAAGACCAGTGAGCTCGCCACGAAGCCCTCGATGAACCGCTGCCTTTCGGCACTCTCCTCGCGGCCGCCGGCGCGGGCGTGGAGCCGGACCTGGAGCCAGCCCCCGAAACCTTCGAGCCGGTCCTCGATCCGGAGTATCGAGCCCAGGATGCCTCCGATGATCAGAGCACCCAGGACGATCAGCATCGGAGCGCTGTCACCGACTGCACCCGCCCACGCCGCGTCGGTGATGCTGGCGGCGGAGAGCGAGGCGATCAGGAGGGTGACCAGACCCAGTCCGTCGGTGACGACGTCGCGGGTCCGCGACGCGAGCCGGTGGCCCGCGAGCACGCCGATCACTGTGCCGATGAGCACAGTGGCGATGTTCACGAGCGTGCCGAGCCCAGGGAACACCAGGCCTCCTCTACCGAATGGGATGTTGTAGGCGTAATGTCTCACCTTGCCCGCTTCGCTCGGATAACGGGGACCGGTCGCGACGGGTCTGGCCGCCTTCAGCGGCAAGGCCATGGGCTCACCTCTCGTCGGGTTCGCATGAAAGGGTCTGCCGTGTCCCGCCATCCGGTCCACGTACGCGATGCCGTTCCCGAGGATGCTCCGGCACTCGTCACGGTTTGGGGAGACTTCCGTCGTACCTCCGGTGACCGTGGAGCGGGGGACCGCTCGGCGCTGGGGCCCGCGGAGGTGGAGGCCGCCCACGCGGTCGCCCGGCTTGCGGCCGACCCGGACCAACGCCTTCTCGTCGGCGTCCTGGACGACGAGGTCGTCGGCGCCACACACCTGCTCCGGGGGCCGGTCTCTCCGATCCACACCGAGACCGCCATCCACGTCACCCACCTGCACGTGCTGGGCAGCCGTCGTCGTCACGGCGTGGGCCGGGCACTGCTCGAGGCGGCCGTGTCGTGGGCCGAGGAGAAGGACACATCGCACCTGCTGGCGGCCGCCTCCGTGCACTCTCGCGACGCGAACCGGTTCATGGCGCGGCTCGGCCTGACGCAGATCGCCATCGTGCGCGGCGCGACGATCCCCGCTCTGCGCGCGAAGCTCCCCGTCGAGCCGCCGGCCGGCGCGATGGTCTCCAGCCGCAACCAGCGCAGCGTCGGCCAGGTCCTGGCCCAGCGGCGCCTGCAGCGGCGCGCGCAGGTCAGGGGAAGCTGAGCGGGAGCAGCGGCCCCGGTCCTACGGCGCCTGCTTCGCGGGGACGAGCGCACAGGTGATGCGCGAGGTGCAGAGGCGGCGTCCCTCCTCGTCGGTGATCACCACCTCGTAGCAGGCCAAGGAACGGCCCAGGTGCACGGCGGTGGCCGTCCCCGTCACCACGCCGTCACGGGCGGAGCGGTGGTGCGTGGCGTTGATGTCAACGCCGACCGCCAGCCGGTCGGGCTGGGCATGCATCGCCGAGCCGACCGATCCCAGGCTCTCTGCCAGGACCACCGAGGCGCCCCCGTGGAGCAGGCCGTAGGGCTGGGTGTTGCCCTTGACCGGCATCGTCCCGACGACCCGCTCGGGCGACGCCTCCAGCAGCCGCACGCCCATCTTCTCGTTCAGGTCACCCATCGGGAACCTGCGAAGGAACTCGGCGTGCTCGGGTGTGTCCGTCGCCGGAGGCGTCATGTCGTCCATGGCGACATTCTGTCTCCGCCACCGGCGGTCACGTCCGGGGGGTGGGGCGGGCTAAGGTCAGACGCGTGTCGAACCAGCCCACCATGAACGGCCAGCGTCCTCGCCTGCTCCTGCTCGACGGCCACTCACTGGCCTACCGCGCGTTCTTCGCACTTCCGGTCGAGAACTTCTCGACCACCACGGGGCAGCCCACCAACGCGGTCTACGGCTTCACCTCGATGCTCATCAACGTGCTGCGTGACGAGCGACCGACCCACGTCGGCGTCGCCTTCGACGTCTCGCGCGACACCTTCCGACAGGCTGAGTACTCCGACTACAAAGCGAACCGGTCGAAGTCACCGGACGAGTTCAAAGGCCAGGTCTCCCTGGTCAAGGAGGTGCTCGACGCGCTGCGGGTGGCCACCATCGAGAAGGAGGGCTACGAGGCGGACGACGTCATCGCGACGCTGGCGACCCAGGCGGTGGCCGAAGGCTTCGAGGTGCTGATCTGCACCGGTGACCGCGACACGCTGCAGCTCGTCGGTGACTCGTGCACGGTCCTCTACCCGCGCAAGGGCGTCTCCGACCTCGCGCGGATGACCCCCGAGGCGGTCCAGGAGAAGTACGGCGTCGAGCCCGGCCGCTATCCGGAGATCGCCGCCCTCGTGGGCGAGACGTCCGACAACCTCCCCGGTGTGCCTGGTGTGGGGCCCAAGACCGCCGCGAAGTGGATCAACCAGTACGACGGCCTCGAGAACGTGATCGCTCACGCCGACCAGATCAAGGGGAAGGCCGGCGACTCGCTCCGGGAGCACCTCGGCGAGGTGATCCGCAACCGCCGCCTCAACGCCCTGGTCTGCGACCTCCCGCTGCCCGTCACACCGACCGACCTCGTGGCCAGGCCCTGGGACCGGCAGGAGGTCCACAAGATCTTCGACGGCCTGGAGTTCCGGGTGCTGCGGGACCGGCTCTTCTCCACGCTCGAGTCGGAGGAGGAGATCTCCGAGGAGGGCTTCACGCTCGAGGGGGTGCGGCTCGGCGCCGGGGAGGTCCTCGCCTGGCTGGAAGCCCACGCCGCCGAGGCCGGGGACCGGGTGGGCGTGCACGTGCAGGGCACGTGGCGAGCCGGCACCGGCGACGTGTTCGCGCTCGCGCTAGCGGCGACCGACGGCTCCGCGGCCTGGATCGACGCCGAGCAGGTCTCCCCGGAGGACGACAAGGCGCTCGCGGACTGGCTGGGCGACCCGTCGTACCCCAAGGTGCTCCACGACGCCAAGGGGCCGATGCTCGCCTTGAGAGCCCGCGGCTGGGACCTCCGGGGTCTGGAGCGCGACACCGCTCTCTCGGCGTACCTCGCCCGCCCCGACCAGCGGTCCTATGACCTCGCCGACCTGACGTTGCGCTACCTCAAGCGGGAGCTGCGACAGGAGACCGCCGACGACGGCCAGCTGTCCTTCGACAGCTTGGGCGAGGACTCCTCGGGCGACGCCTCGATGCTTCAGGCCCGGGCCGTGCTCGACCTCGCGGCGGCGCTCGACGAGGAGCTCGAGGAGCGGGGTGGCACGCGGCTGCTCGCGGAGGTCGAGCTCCCCCTCGTCTACGTCCTGGCAGACATGGAGCGCACCGGTGTCGCGGTCGACGTCGACCAGCTCGAGGGTCTCGAGGCGCACTTCGCGGCGGAGGTGAAGAAGGCCGCCGACGAGGCGTTCGACGTGATCGGCAAGGAGATCAACCTCGGGTCACCGAAGCAGCTCCAGGTGGTGCTCTTCGACGAGCTCGACATGCCGAAGACCAAGCGCACCAAGACCGGCTACACCACCGACGCCGACGCCTTGCAGCAGCTCTACATCAAGACCGAGCACCCGTTCCTCCTAGCGCTCCTGCGCCACCGCGACGTCTCACGCCTCCGGCAGACCGTCGAGGGCCTGCTGAAGACCGTGCAGCCCGACGGGCGCATCCACACCACGTTCAACCAGACCATCGCGGCGACCGGCCGGCTGTCGAGCACCGACCCGAACCTTCAGAACATCCCTGTGCGCACCGAGGAGGGTCGCCGCATCCGGGAGGCCTTCGTCGTGGGGGAGGGCTACGAGTCGCTGCTGACCGCCGACTACAGCCAGATCGAGATGCGGATCATGGCGCACCTGTCCGAGGACGACCTGCTGATCGAGGCCTTCCGGTCAGGCCGTGACTTCCACTCCGTCACGGCGGCCCGGGTCTTCGACGTGGACGCCGGCGCCGTCACCCCCGAGATGCGGGCGAAGATCAAGGCGATGAACTACGGCCTCGCCTACGGGCTCTCGGCGTACGGCCTCTCCCAGCAGCTCGGCATCGAGACCAAAGAGGCCCGCGGCCTCATGGACGAGTACTTCGAGACCTTCGGCGGGGTGCGCGACTACCTGGCGGGCATCGTCGACGAGGCCCGGCGCTGTGGTTTCACCGAGACGATCATGGGCCGCCGCCGCTACCTCCCCGACCTGACCAGCGACAACCGCCAGCGTCGTGAGATGGCGGAGCGGATGGCCCTGAACGCCCCGATCCAGGGTTCGGCGGCGGACATCATCAAGGTGGCCATGCTCAACGTCGACCGGGCGCTGAAGGAGTCCGGCCTGGGCTCGCGGATGCTGCTCCAGGTGCACGACGAGCTCGTCCTCGAGGTCGCCTCCGGCGAGCGGGAACCGCTCGAGGAGCTGGTGCGCACCCAGATGGGCCGGGCCGCGGAGCTGAGGGTGCCCCTCGATGTGTCGGTCGGCACCGGCCGCTCCTGGCACGAGGCAGCCCACTGAGCCTTTCGGTGCGGGCTTAGGGTCGACCGGCCCGCGGCGCGGGAGCGTCATACGCCAGGACCTGCCCGGTGCGGTCCGGCCCCCCGATCCCGGTCACGCCGCCCCACTCGGCCGCGGTGATGAACAAGGTCCGGCCGTCCTCCCCGCCCAGCATGCAGGCGAAGCACCCCCGGTCCACCTCCACCGTGTCGAGGACCGCTCCACCTTCCCGCACGCGGACACAGCGCCTGTTCGGGACGTCGGCGTACCAGACGGCACCGTCAGCGTCGAGGCAGATACCGTCCGGTGCGCCGTCGCCCAGGTTCGCCCAGGTGCGCCGGTTCGACAGAGAGCCGTCGGGAGCCAGGTCGAAGGCGGTGAGGCATCGGCCGTAGGACTCGGCGAGCACGAGGGTGCGCCCGTCATCGGTGACCGCCATGCCGTTCGGGAACCAGACGTCTTCAGCGACAGTGCGTCTCGCGCCGTCGGGGGTGATGACCGAGACCCGTCCGGGCTTCGGCTCCTCCCCGCCCATCAGGTCGAACCCCACGGTGTTCACGAAGACGTTGTCGTGTCCGTCGACCACGATCTCGTTCCATCCGGTGCCCGCCCCGCCGTAGGAGGTCAACAGACCGTGGTCGGCGACGAGCACCCCGTCCGGACTCGTGAGCAGCGGCCGGCCATCAGCAAGCCAGTCGACCGAGAAGGGCAGGCCCGAGATCCGGAAGACGGCATCCCGGTCGCCGGACCGGTCGAAGCGCAGGACCTCGCCGGCCACCCAGTCACAGACCCAGAGCCGGCCGTCGTGCCAACGCGGGGACTCGCCCAGACCGAGGCCCGAGGCGAAGACTGCGGTCGAGGTCATGGCTACCTCCCTGTGTAATCCACTAGACCGGCAGGCGCCGGCGAAGTCATCGCGACGTCTAGGCGGGGGTGAAGCCTGTCGGCACGCCGGTGCGGCGGATGCTGAGCACGATCAGCGCGAGGAGGACGAGGCTCTCGATGCCCACGACAGCCGCCAGCAGGAACGGAATCGACGTGACGGCCGGTGCGAGGGCGATCAGTGCCGCCATGCCCGCCCACACCACGGCGACGACGCGCTGGTTCTGGCGCGCCACGACGTTGTAGACGAGCAGCTGGGTCATGGCCCAGATGGTGCCGACAGCGGCGAACGCCCAGATGAGCGGTGCCAGCTCGCCGTAGGCCGAGCCTCCGACGAACTCGACCGCGAGCCTCGAGAAGACATAGGCGAACGCCGTCGCCGCGAGACCGATGAGCAGCACCATCCCGAGGGCCTTCATCATCATGCTCGTGCGGGCGTCCGCCGCCGACATCGACGGGAAGGCGACGACCACGACGAACTGGGGGAGGAACAGGACGGCCTTCGCGAGGATCAGCCCTCCGGCATACAGACCCGCCTGGTGGTCGTCCAGCATGACCCGGGCCAGCACCACGTCGACGTTCGAGAGGGCGAAGAAGGCCAGGAGTGCGTGCGAGTTGTGCACGAGCTCCCGCAGGACCCGGCGGCTGCGCCCGACCTCCGGCGCCCTGCCCTGGTTGCGTTCCATTCGCAGTGCAGTTCTGGAGCTGTGTCCCAGGGCGAGGGAACCGACCACGACCGGGACGACGGCGCCCAGCGCGACGCCGGTCATCGCGCCCAAGGTGTCATGCTCCAGCAGGAGCGCGACGGTGCCGAAGACGATCCGGCCGAGCCCGACGGCAAGGTAGATCCCGGCGAGGGGCAGCCACCGGCGCTCACCCTGGAGGATCCCGGCCTGGCCGCCCATCACGGTGAGCGGGATGGCGGTGAGGGCGATCATGCCTGCGGTGAGCCAGCTGTCCAGGCGCAGCAGGGACGAGACCAGCGGAACCGCGGCAAGGCACAGGAGGCCGAGCGCGATGGCGGACTTGTAGCTGGCCGCCATGATGTCCGCCTCGGTGCGGTCCAGGTCGTCCGGTGCCGCGGAGACACGTCGGGCGCCGGTTGCCTGGAGGCCGAGGGAAACCACGTTGACGACCAGCAGCAGGCCCATGACGGCAGCGAGGGCGCCGTACTGGCTGGGGCCGAGCAGACGGGCGGCGATGATCGTGAAGCCGTACGTCCCGAGGTTCATCACCGCCATCGCCACCGCGATGACGCCGCTGCCGACGAGCCACGAAGGCAGTCGGCGACGGCTGCTGTCGAGCATCGGCGTGATCTCCGGGTCGTTGTGGTCGGGTCGCGGTAGGTTCTCGTGTTGAACCCTATGCCCACGCGTGAACGGACGGGGTCGTGACACCACGCATGCTCCTCGCGGTGCGGACATGGCCCTGGGTCCTCGCCGCACTCGTGCTGCTCCCTGTGCTGGCGCCCGGCTACGTCCTGAGCTACGACATGGTGTTCGTGCCCGACCTGGCGATGCGTTCGGACTTCCTCGGGTTCGGGAGCAGTCTTCCCCGGGCGGTTCCCTCGGACGCCGTCGTCGCGGTCCTCGACGAGATCGTGCCCGGAATGCTGCTGCAGAAGATCGTGCTCGTGGCGGCGCTCGTGCTCGCGGGCACCGGAGCGCGACGGCTGGTCCCTCGGGAGAACGGGGTGGCGCAGCTAGCCGCCACCTCGCTGTACGTCTGGAACCCGTACGTCGCGGAGCGGCTCGGCATCGGACACTGGCCGGTCCTGCTGGCCTATGCCGCTCTTCCCTGGATCATCGACTGCGCCCGGCGCTTGCGTGCCGGCCAGCGAGCGCTCCCGGCACTCGTGCTCTGGATGGCACTCGCCGCCCTGAGCGCCGCAGGAGGAGCCATGGCGGCTCTCGTGGCGGTCGTCTTCGTGGTGGGGCGGGGGCCCGACTCCCTCCGGCGCACGGTCGTGGTCGCGTTCGCGGCCCTTGCCGTCAATGCGCCGTGGCTGGTCGCCGGTCTTGTACATCGAGCCGACGCGTTGACGGACCCGGCCGCCGTCGAGCTCTTCGCCGCCCACGGCGAGGGGCACCTCCCGATGCCGCTCGCCTCCCTCGGGCTCGGCGGGATCTGGAACGCCGACGTCGTGCCGGTGACCCGGCTCGGCTGGGCCGGAGTCGTCGCGCTCGTCGTGACCTTCGTGGTCTGCGCCATCGGGTGGCGCGCATGGAAGGCGTGGCTCCCGCGTCGTGACGTCGTCGGGCTGCTCGCTCTGGGGGCGGTCGGGCTGGCCATCGCGGCGGTCGGCGCCCTGGTGCCCGCGCTCTCTGAGTGGCTCGTGTCCACCGTTCCGGGCACGGGGCTCTTTCGGGACGGTGCCCGGTTCCTCGGTCTTCTCGCCCCGCTGGAGGCCGGCCTGTTCGGGATGGGAGCCGGGGTGCTGTCCGGGGCCACGCGAGAACGCGTGGCGAACGTGGCCCTCTCCGCCGGGGCGGTGCTCGTGCCTCTCGCGCTGATGCCGGACCTCGCCTGGGGTCTCGCCGGGTCGCTGCGGCCGGTCGCGTTCCCCCAGGAGTACGCCGCCGCGCGAGCGGCCGTCCTGGACGAGAAGGCGCACGACGGCGGCGGCGCTCTCCTGGTCCTCCCGTTCAGCTCATTCCGGGCACCGGCGTGGAACAACCGGCGGCCGACCCTGGACCCGGTCGGCCGATACATGCCACTCAACTACGTGGCAAGCGACGTCCTCTACGTGTCAGGGCACCCGATCCGCGGCGAGGACGCCCGGGCGCGCCGCATCGGCCGGCTGCTTGCGCGACAGCTTCCTCCGGAACGGCTCGCGCGACGCCTCGTCGCGGAGGGCCTTGGCTGGGTGGTCCTCGACGAGGACGCTGCGGCGACGACCGAGGACCTGGGGATCTCACCCTCTATGGGTGATGACCGGGCGATCTTCGCGGGGGAGCATCTAAAGGTATGGGAGCTACCCCAGGGGGTCGAGCCTCAGCCTGCTGGTACGGAGGCAGTGGTTGTGCTCGTCGGTGCGTGGGTGCTCGGGGCGGCTACGGCCGGAGCTGCCGGGGCCGCGCTCGTGGCGAGTCGCCGCACGACGTGGCGTATCCGGCAGTTCCGGATATGACGTGCTGCTACCGTCGTAGAGGAGGGGGACTGGGAGGGAGTTGTCGTGGGTAGTTTCGTTGCGGGAGCAGTTGCCGTGGTGGTCGGCGGAGCGCTCGCCTTCGCGACTGCACTGGGTGTGGTCAGCGTCGTGTCCGAGTCGCCGAGCCAGTCACAGACCGCTGTCGTCGACTACGGCACCGCGCCGTAGAACGAAATCCAGACCGCGCGCTGGCGCGACTGCAAGCGACCCGGCACTGCCGGGTCGCTTCTTGGTGTGCGTCGACCCTTCGCCCCGCCCGTGTGAGGCTCGTTCGCCAGCCCAACAACGACGTGCTCGGGCTCCGCGTGTCACAGCCCCGCACGGTCGCCGACACTGACACGGCGGCCCGCGGCGGCGCTCTCGACCACGTCGGCAAACATCTCCTGTGAGTGCTCCCACGCGAAGCGAAGGGAGCGGGCTCGCGCTCCCACCCCGAGGCGCAGGCGTCGCTGGTCGTCGGCGACGAGTGCGCTCACGGCGCTGATGAGCTCCGGCTCGTCCGCAACGAGCAGGCCGGACTGGTCGTGAGCGATCGACTCCCGGGTCCCCCCGGCGGAGGCGTAGGCAATCGTTGGAACGCCATGTGCCCCTGCCTCGCCGACCACCAGGCCCCAGCCCTCCTTGAGGGAGGGAAGGAGCATGAGCCAGGACCGGGCGAGTACCTCGTGCTTCTCCCGCTCCGAGACGAAACCGGTGAAAGTGACGAGGTCGGCAGCGCCCGCCGCTGCGGCGTAGGCCCGTAGGTCCTCCTCCCACCATCCGCTTCCGACGATGGTCAGCTGCACGTCGGGTCGGAGCCGGCGCACCGCGGCGACGGCGTCGATCGCGTGCTCGATCTGCTTGTGGGGGACGAGGCGTCCGACGACGGCGATGGCCGGGGTCCTGCTTCGGCGCGTGGCGACGGGTGGCGGGGGAGCGGTCCCGTTGTGCACCACGGCGATCCGCTCGGCGTCGATGCCCAGACCGATCAGCTCGTCGCGGGTGGCCTCGGAGACGGTGATGTACTGGCTACGCCGGTAGAGCCTCGGGGAGAGCCTGCTCTCGAGCCACCAGCCGAGTCTGCCGATCTTCCCCGGATACACCACCGGCCACTGCTCCCGGTGCACGTGATGCACGAGGACGACCACTGGCTTCCGCGTCGCCAGCCTCGTGAAGAACGGGAGCCCGTTCTGTACGTCGACCACGAGATCGACCTTCCCGAAGCGGCGCAGGAGCAGGTGCAGGAACCCCAGGAGATAGATGCTCAGCTTGTCGCCCCGACGCATGAAGCGGACGCCGTCGACGACCTCGTCGCGCGGCGCCGCCTCGTGGGCAGCGCAGAACACAGTCACCCGCGCTCCCCGATCGACGAGGCCACGGGCCATCCGCTCTACGTACCGCTCTGACCCGCCACCTTCTGGATTGGCGGTGTCTCGCCAGTTGAAGAAGACAACGTGGAAATCTCGGACAGATGCGGGACTCCCCCCGGGACTCCCCTCCTGCATGCTTCGAGGTTACCGGGGAGTCGGATCCTCGGCGATAGGGCCGAAAGTCAGGGTACGGTCGCCATGTGTCGCGTACTGCCCATCCTGACGCTGGGTCTTGGGCGCCGACGCTGCGCCGTTCGTTGTCCCTCCTCCGGGCCTTCCGCTACGAGCAGCCCGACCCGCCGCGCTTCTACGAAGCCCTGGCGCGCGACTCGGTCATGCAGCTGGGCCAGTACGTCGACCTCGCCGGCAAGCTCGTGCTCGACGTGGGCGGGGGGCCCGGCTACTTCGCCGACGCGTTCGAGGCGGCCGGAGCGACCTACGTGGCGCTCGACTCGGACGTAGGGGAGATGTCTGCGGCCGGGCGCCCCCCGGCCGGAAGCGTGCTCGGCAACGGCATGGAGCTGCCCTTCGCGGACAGGTCCGTCGACGTCTGCTACTCCTCGAACGTCCTCGAGCACGTGAGCCGCCCATGGCGAATGGCCGAGGAGATGATCCGCGTCACCAGGCCGGGCGGACTGGTGTTCCTCTCGTACACGACCTGGTTCGGGCCGTGGGGAGGACACGAGACCTCACCGTGGCACTTCCTCGGGGGCCGGCGCGCGCGCCGGAGGTACATCCGCAAGCACGGCCGGGAGCCGAAGAACCGCTTCGGTGAGTCGCTCTTCCAGGTCACGGTGAAGGACGGCATCGAGTGGGCCCGCGGGCAAGGGGCCGCCGAGGTCCTCGAGGTGCTACCGCGCTACAACCCGCACTGGACCTACTGGCTTCTCGCGGTCCCCGGCATACGTGAGCTGATGACCTGGAACCTCGTGATCGTGCTGAGGCCCCGATGAGACCCGACGCGACCTCTCGCCTCCGGATGACGGCCTACTGCCTGGTCCTGACCGCCCTGGCGTTCGTCCAGCAGCCGGGGCGGATCGTGGGGGACACGAAGTTCGACCTCGTGGCCGACCCGGCCCGTTTCCTCGCCCGGGCCACCCACCTCTGGGACCCGAGCGCCGCCTTCGGGCAGATCGGCAACCAGGCCTACGGCTACTTCTGGCCGATGGGTCCGTTCTTCCTCCTCGGACATGCCCTCGCCATCCCCGAGTGGGTGGTGCAACGCCTGTGGTGGTCTGCCCTCCTCTGCCTGGCCTTCGTCGGAACGGTCAAGGTGGCACGGGCCCTGGACCTCGGCAAACCGTGGACGCAGGTCGTGGGCGGCTTCGCCTTCGCCCTGTCGGCCCACGTCTTGACCCTCCTCGGGCCGACGTCGGTCGAGGCGTGGCCGTCGGCATGGGCCCCGTGGGTGCTCCTGCCCCTCATCCACGCCTCGAGGGAGGGATCCATCCGCCGAGGCGCCGCGCTGTCCGCCATGGCGGTGGCGATGTGCGGCGGAGTCAACGCCACGGCGGTGTCGGCGACACTGCCACTAGGGGTGCTCTGGCTCGTCACCCGCGAGCGGGGCGGCGTCCGACTGCGGCTCTTCGGGTGGTGGTCTCTCTTCACGATCCTCGCGACGGTCTGGTGGGTCGTACCGCTGCTGCTCCTGGGTAGGTACAGCGTCCCGTTCCTCGACTACATCGAGAACGCCCCCATCACCACCTTGCCGACCGATATCTCGGACATCCTCGGCGGCACGTCGGACTGGGTGGCGTACATCTCCAGCGAGGACTGGGTGGCCGGACACCTCCTCGGCACGACGCCCTTCCTGCTGGTCAACGCCGCGGTGGTGGCTGGAGCGGGTGTCGCCGGTATCGCCCGGCGGGACAACCCGGAACGCAGCTTCCTCCTTCTCGGCGTTCTGGTGGGCGTCGCGCTGGTCAGCTTCGGTTACGTAGGTCCCCTGGACGGCTGGTGGTCGCATGACCGGCTCGCTCTCCTGGACGCCGAGCTGGCTCCCTTCAGAAACCTTCACAAGTACGACGTCGTGCTCCGGCTCAGCCTCGTGCTGGGACTCGCGCACTTCCTCACGGTGATGGCGGAGTCGATGCGCTTCGCTGTGGCCAAGATGCCCCAGCGGGTGGTGACCATGGCGGTGGTGGTCTCCGTCGTGGGTCTGGCTGTCCCGGCGTACGCGGGGCGACTGGCGCCTCCGGGGTCGTTCGACGGCGTACCCGAGTACTGGCGAAGGGCCGCGGCGTACCTGGCGGATGCTCCGGGCGGGGTTGCCCTCGAGGTGCCGGCGAACGCCTTCGGCGACTATCGCTGGGGCAGCCCGCACGACGATGTCCTGCAGCCGCTGATGTCGGCGTCGGCTCCATGGGCGGCGCGCAACATCATCCCGCTCGCGCAGCCGGGCAACGTCCGCATGCTCGACGCGGTCACGCAGAGCGTGGAGGGCGGCCGGCCCAACCCGGCCCTGGCCTCGTTCCTCGCCGCCAACGGCGTCGGGTACCTCGTGGTTCGCAACGACCTGTCTGCGACCCGGTCCGGTGCACCGGATCCTGTGGTCCTGCACCAGGCGCTGGACGGGTCCCCTCGCCTGTTCAAGGTGGCGGAGTTCGGCCCGACTATCGGGGCTGACGCGGTGTCGTACAAGAAGGGGATCAGGATCGTCTCGAACCGCGGGCGGCAGGCCGGCTATCGCGCGGTCGAGATCTATGCAGTGGCGGGGGCGCGGGGTCAGGTGTCCGCCTGGACGGCGCAGTCCGTGCCCGTGGTCGCCGGGGACCCGGCAGCCGGCCTGACCCACGACGCCGAGATCCTGGACGGGCCCACCATCCTGGCGGGAGACGCGAGCGAGCCCTTCCGGTCAAGTCCCACCGTGCTGACCGACGGCCTCCGGCGGCGGGAGATGGCGTTCACATCCGTTCGCTCGAACGAGTCCGCCACGATGACGCGGGGTCAGCCATGGACCATCCGCGGCGTGGTGCACAACCACCGGATCTACCCCCAGCAGCGTCGGTTCGAGACGCAGGCTCGGTGGGTAGGGGTCGCCTCGGTCGAGGCGTCCTCGTCGCGCTCGGACGCCGACACAGCGCCCCCCGTCCGCCGTGACCAGTCGCCGGGGGAGGCCATCGACAGGGCCCCCTGGACCGAGTGGGTCTCGGGTGACCCGTGGGGCGCGGTGGGGCAGTGGTGGCGAGTCGCTCTCGAGCGTCCGACGGCCCTCGACGAGGTCAGGATCCGAGCGGGTGACCAGGACGGTCCCGCGGTTACGCGCCTGCGGATCACCACCAGCGTGGGCAGTCGAGTGGCGGATGCCCCGCACCCCGGGAGCGCGGCGACGTACTCGCTGCCGGACGGTGCCACGAAGTTCCTCGAGATCCGGGCTGTGGCTGTGAAGGGCGGCGGGAGAGGTTTCCGATTCTCGATCGCGGAGGTCCGCCTCCCCGGGGTGGAGGCAAGGCGGTTTCTCGCGACCCCGAACCTGTTCGACCGGCCACCCGACGAGATTCTCCTGAACCGGGAGGTTGGCCGGCCCCCGTGCGTGGTCGTCGGCGATGCCACGGCCTGTGACGACTTCTGGGAGCTCTTCGGCGAGCAGGAGCTGACAGTGCGGCGCATCGTGCGGATGCCGGCGGACGCAGAGTACGTCGCTCAGCTCACGGCGACCCCCCGCCGTGGACCGGCGGCGGTGCGAAAGGTGTCGCGGGCACTTCCCGTGCACGTGGAGACATCGGAGCCACTGTCGCGGACCATCCGGGCGAGCGGCTTGGCCGTGCTCGACGGGGATCCGCGGACGGCCTGGGTGGCGGCGCCGGGCGGGACGCCGTACCTAAGGCTCACCTGGGACCGCCCCACCGCCTTGTCGACGATCGCCATCGACCTGTCCGCCTCGGTGCCGGGGGCAAGGCCTCGGAAGGTGCTCCTGACCGCAGGGACGGAATCGCGCACCGTGCCGCTCGTGGGCGGTCGAGGCACGTTCGACAGGCTTGTCACGGACGAGGTGCGCATCGACTTCCCGTCGGTCGAGCGCGCGTACTCCTTCGAGCACGCCGAGGCTGTCCGCCTCCCCGTGGCGGTCGGAGAGGTCCGGTTCCCGGGATCGGAGGTTCCCACCGTCGACCCGGACGGCCCACTCCCGTTCGCCTGCGGCACAGGTCCCGCGGTGTCGGTCAACGGTGAAGCCCAACGCAGCCGGCTCGACGCGACCTTGTCGACGATCCTGTCGGGCGAGACGCTGCCGGCGACCCTCTGCTCCGATGGGCGCGTGAGCCTCCGAGCCGGCGACAACCGGCTGGAGCTGAGCCGTGCCGTGCTCTCTCGCCCCGAGGGACTTTCGCTGACGCGATCGTCCGCCCCCGGGACGGCAGGACCGCAGCGAGTCGACGTCGCGGCCAAGGCTTGGACACCCACGGCGCGGACGGTGCGTGTCGCCTCGCGGAGCAAGCCGGCGCTCCTCGTGGTGAACGAGAACATCAACGCAGGGTGGGTTGCCGAGTCGAAGGGACACACCCTCCGGCCACAACGTGTGAACGGGTGGGTGCAGGGGTGGGTCCTCCCGCCGGGGCCGGCCACCCAGGTCGTCCTCCGCTTCACACCGAACCGGGGCTACCAGTGGGCACTGCTCGGCGGCCTGGCGGCGCTCGTGGTGGTCGTGGCCGCTGCCGCGATACCGGGCAGGCGTCGCCTCGGGTGGGCCGCCGCGTCCCCCGGCGAGTCGTGGCCGCTGTTCGCCGTGGCTCTGGTCGCCGGTGGACTCATCGCCGGCTGGGTCGGATTCGGGCTCATGGCCGTGGCAGTGGCCCTCGGGCGCACGTTGAAGGCCTGGGCATGGGCCGGCTACGTCGCCGGCGCCAGCGTCGCGCTCGCCGGGGTTGCACAGGCGCTTGCTCGCGGGAACGACTTCGAGATCCACTCGTTCGCCGCTCAGCTGCTGGCCTTCCTCGGCCTGGTCTTCTCCGTCGCTGCCCTCGGTGCGAAGGGCCCGGAGTTCTTCAGACGCAGGAAGGGGCGTTCGAGCACGTAGAAGCTCGTGGCCGAGAGGAGGATCGTGAGGGCCACAGTGGTGAGGAAGACCTCCCAGAAGCGACCCTCGAAGATCTTGACGTCGAACAGCTCCATGACCGTCTCGAGGGCCAGCAGGTGAAGGCAGAAGATGCCGTAGGACACGTCGCCGAGCCAGACCGCGGGGCGCGAGCTGGCCACCCTGCGCACGGGTCCCGCGGTCTCCGGACCGAAGACGAGCGGGAGGACGAAGAAAGCGGCGCTGACGGTGTAGAGCGCGTCCTTCATCAGCGCTTCCCACGGCGAGGGTGTGATGAGGAGCCGTGGGCCGGCGATGGGCGTGCAGGCGATCGCGAACACGGCGGCGGCGACGAGCCAGCACCCCAGGAGGTCTTCTCCCGCACGGTCGAACCACTGCCACCTGGAGCGCTCCGGCTTCGCGGCCGAATGGACGCTGGCGACCGCGAACAGCAGGCCGACGGAGAACCACGGCATGAAGCCGGGGAGCCACTGGTGGTAGTGCTGCCCGACCACGTCGCTACTGGAGGCGGCGAGGGTCTGCCAGAGCAACCCGGTCACGGTGAACGCGACGAGACCGCCGAGGATGCGCTCAGGTGCTTTCTCCCGGGCACCCACCCGGCCGATCAGCGCGGCGGTCATGAGGGGTAGCAGGGCGTAGAACAGTACTTCGGTGCAGAGGCTCCACATCTGGGTCAGCCCGATGGGCAGGGGGCCCCGGACGTAGATCTGCGTCAGGGTCAAGTTCGTCACCCAGACTCGAAGGGAGGCCCGGTCATTCTCCGGTAGCAGGGCCAGCGCGGCGACGACGGTGACCCAGTACAGGGGCAGGATCCGCAGCGCGCGCTTCCAGAGGAAGTGTCGGTACGACGGGTGCGGGTGGCCGCGTGCCGCTGCGAGGAAGAAGGGCCGGCCAAGGAGGAACCCGGACAGCACGAAGAAGAGCGCGACGCCGAAGTCGAGACGCGACAGGACTGCGCCGAGGGCCCCGCGGTTCACCTCGCCCGTGGCGAACGCACTGTGCGTCGCCACGACGCCGAGCGCCGCCACGGCCCGCACCGCGTTGAGGGTGGGGAACCGGCGTGCCTCCGGGGCGGCAGCTGTCATGGCTTCTCGTAGGGCTCGGGCAACCCGAGGGTCACGTCGTTGGTGCAGAGGCTGACTCCTGGGCTGGGTGCAGAGAGGCGGATGGTGTCGAAGTCGCCCGAGGCCTCGAAGTACAGGCTATGGACGCCGCGCTCGATGCTGGCGTGGTGAACCCTTCTGCCGGCCGTGACCGTCATGGTGCCCCCGCTTCGGGCCAGGTAGCCCAGGCGGACCCACCAACCTCCGCCCGTCACCGGGCCGTTGAGCGGGATGGCCACGCTCGAGCCGTGAAGGAGGTACCCACAGCCGCTGTGCGGGAGCCCGACCCTCGCACTCGTGATCGCGGCAGGCCGCAGGACGCCCTTGTCGTTGAAGACGAAGAGGCGGTCGTTGGTGACAGCGGGGTAGCGGACCTCGTCCTCGTAGAGCCGTAGAACGCGGCTGTAGGTGTTCTCGGGGTACCGGAACCCCCACATGATGGTGCTCGGGACCGCCTGGTCGGCCAGGGGGACGCGGTCCTGCTGCCTTGCCAGGCTTCTCTCGACCGCCGCGAAGTACCCGCGACCGGGGTTCGAATCCTGCCAGTGCCGGACGTACTGGAGGTTCGAGATCACGGACCCGACGAGGAACGCCACCGTGACGGCAGCGACAGCACTCTCGGGCCGGAAGGGCAGCACAGCCCGACCACGTGGCCGGACCGTCTCCTGGGCGCCCACCAGAGGGAGGAAGGCGAGTCCGACACTGAGCGCGAACACGGCCGAGAGCTCGGTCTGGTACCGGTACTCGAGGCCGATGACCGGGCCCACCAGAAAGGCCCGGGCCGCGGCAAGCAGCAGGAGGTTCGCGAAGAGGAACGTCAGAGTGAGCGACCAGGCCCGCACGGAGTTCACGCGCGACGTGTAGGCCAGGTAGACGAGGTAGCCCAGTGCCAGCCATGACAGGAAGACGACGACGTCGCTCGGGTCGGCCACGCTGCCGATGGGACGCAGGTTCATCCAGTGCCAAGGACCGCCGATGATGCCGGTCGAGAAGGCCTTGAAGATGAAGCGGTAGGCCACGGGGAAGACGGGTGTGTCGTTGGCCTGGTTGGGATTGAAGTTCATCGAGGTGACGACGTACACGCTGACGTAGGCCAGGGCCAGCGCGCCGTGGAGGAGCAGGCCGGAGCGGTAGGACCTCCACAGCTGCCTCAGCCGGGATCCCAACGGGCCGGTTGCGAAATAGGCGAGAGCCACGAGTCCATAGGCGAGGAAGACCAGGAGGGTCTTCTCGTAGAACAGCAGCCCGAACACGGTCCAGGCGAGCGTGGCGAACACGTACCGCACCCGTCGTGTCCGGAGATAGGTCACGTGGCTGGTGAGACCGAAGAACAAAGCGATCTGCATCGGCAGCTGGTTGATGCCGGCCGCCCACCAGATGAACGCCGGCATCGAGATCACCGAGAACAAGTACAGGGCCAGCAAAGGCAGGATTGCCGCTGTCCGGCCGAACAAATGCACCAGCAACCGGAGAAAACCGATGCTTGCGACCGCCTGAAGGAAAAGTAGGGTAGCCGCATAAGGCCAGTACCCGAGAGGGTCGTAGCCGGCGAAAAGCCATGTCAGGAGGAATCCCCCTGGCATCAGGTGACCGCCGTAGGCCTCCGTGAGATAGCCCCAGCCGAGGTCGTTGTTGTAGGCCCGCGACAGGAACGCGAAGTCGTCGAACTGGAACCACGAACCAAACACCGCCCATGCGCGAAAGCCGAGCTGGAGGGCGATCAGACCCAGCCCTGCCAGAACGACGCGACGTCCCACCGTTCGATGGCGTGGCCGAGCCGGTGTGGTGGCGGTGGCGGTGGCTCCCACTCCCGGATGATTTCACACAGTCCCCGGGCAGAATCGTTGTTTGGGGACTTCCCCACGCGCCCGCTTGCAGGCTGCTAGCGTCATTGAGTGGGGGAGTATGGAGGAGTCCTGTGGGTAGAAAAACAGGTCTTGTGCTGATTGGTCTCGGCGTCTTCTTCCTGGCGCTCGCCGCGTTTTCACGCTATTACGTCTACGGCCGAGTCGCAGTGGTTCCGCTCGACTACGTCAGGGTCTCGGTCTCCGAGGGGACTGGCGCCACCGTCTTCGACATCGCCAAGCAGAGGGAGACCACGACCGACCTCGTGTCGAGGCGGAAGGTGGTCGGCGCGGTATCTGCCGGTGAGAAGGCCAGCGGCGACCTGAACCGCAGCGTGGCCGTCTGGGAGACCTCCGTCATCACCAACCCGCCCGGAGCCGTCGCCGACGAGGAGAACCCGCCGCTGGCTGGCTCCCACGACCGGGTGGCGTTCGACCGGCACACGGCCGAAGTGGTCGACTGCTGCGGCAACTACCTGTCCTCGACCGCCAATCTCGAGACTGGCACCGAGGTGCGCGACACGAGCACGCCGATCACGGGGCACTACTTCAAGCTGCCGTTCGACGCGCAGAAGACGACCTACAAGTTCTGGGACGGAACGCTGAAGGACGCAACCGACCTGCGCTACAGATCCACCGAGGAGATCGACGGCCTGACCGTGTACAAGTACGAGCAGGTGATCCCGGCCACGACGGTCGGCACGATCAAGGCGCCTGCGTCGTTCTTCGGCATCAAGGCCGACGGTGACGTCGAGCTCGACCGCGTGTATGCCAACACGCGGACACTCTGGGTTGAGCCCGAGACAGGCGTGATCATTCGCGGTCAGGAAGCGCAGAACGTGGTCGCGAAGTACCAGGGCAAGCAGGTGGCGACCTTGACCGAGGCCGTCGTCGGATACAACGGAAAGACGATCCAGGCCAACCTCGACGACTACGGACCGCAGGCGTCGCAGCTCAAGCTGATCCGGGTGTGGGTGCCGCTCGGCGGTCTGACGCTCGGTGTACTCGTCCTGATCGCAGGCTTGGCCCTGTTCGTGACCGGTGGGCGGAGCGGCCGGGGCCGCCGTCGGGTTGCCTAGCGTGGCCCGGTGACCACAGTCGATCTCGATCCGGACCCTGGCCTGGCGACGTCGCTGCTCAGGGCCATGCGGCCGAAGCAGTGGGTGAAGAACCTGCTCGTCCTGGCTGCGCCCTTCGCGGCCGGCGAGATCACCGACCCCGACGTCGCCAGGGCGACCCTTCTCGCGTTCGCTTCGTTCTGCCTCGCCTCCAGCGCGGTCTACCTGCTCAACGACGCAGCCGATGTGGAGGCTGACCGGCTACACCCCACCAAGCGGCACCGTCCGATCGCAGCAGGACATCTCTCCCAGCGGGTCGCGGTCGCCGTAGCCGTGGTCCTCGCGGCAGGATCGCTGATCCTGGCGGCGATCCCCGGCCCGTCGCTGCTCGTCCTGATGCTCGGCTACCTCGCCCTCCAGGTGGCCTACACGCTGGGCCTCAAGCACCAGCCGGTCCTCGACATCGCGGTCGTCGCCAGTGGCTTCCTGCTCCGCGCCGTAGCCGGCGGGGTCGCCGCCGACCTGCCGATCTCCGAGTGGTTCCTGCTGGTCGCCGGCTTCGGGTCGCTCTTCATCGTGGCGGGCAAGAGGTACTCGGAGCTGCACGTGCTGGGTTCCGACAGCGGTACGCGACGGTCGCTCGTGAGGTACACCGAGAGCTACCTCCGCTTCATCTGGGGCATCGCGACAGCCGTGACGATCATGTCCTACTGCCTCTGGGCCTTCCGGGAGCCCGAGGTCGGCGGGATCGCGTGGCAGGCGCTGTCCATCGCCCCGTTCGTGCTCGGAATGATGAGGTACGCCGTCAACATCGATGTGGGACTCGCCGGGACCCCCGAGGACATCGTCTGGCGCGACCACATCCTCCAGGTCCTCGGCGTCCTGTGGCTGTTCCTGGTCGGCATGGGGGTCCTGCATGTCTGAGCACGCCCTGCTCACCGGCTGGGGGCGCACCGCCCCGAGCTCGGCGACGGTGAGCCATCTCTCGGCAGACCCGGTCGTTGTCGCCCAGGCGGTACGGCGGGCGGGGAAGCGCGGGCTGCTGACCCGAGGGCTGGGGCGGTCCTATGGCGACGCGGCGCAGAACGCCGGGGGAGACGTACTGCTGCTGGACGCGACCCAGCACCTGCAGCTCGACCCGCGGGAGCAGGTGGTGCACGTCGATGCGGGCGTCAGCCTGGACCGCCTCATCCGCGAGCTGCTGCCGCAGGGCTTCTTCGTGCCCGTGACACCGGGCACGAGGTTCGTCACGATCGGCGGGGCGATCGCCGCCGACATCCATGGCAAGAACCACCACGTGGAGGGCTCCTTCGGCCAGCACGTCGAGCAGATGACCCTGGTCACCGCCGATGGGCAGGCCAGGGTGCTCACGCCCGAGGGGTCACCCGGTCTGTTCTGGGCGACCGTCGGCGGCATGGGTCTCACGGGGGTGATCACGTCGGCACGACTGCGCGTCAAGCCGGTGGAGACCTCCTACATCCGCGTCGACACGGACCGGACGTCGAACCTCGGCGAGCTCGTGGACCTGATGCGTCGTACGGACGCGGACTACACCTACTCGGTAGCGTGGATCGACCTGCTGTCCAAGGGCAGCTCTCTCGGACGCGCCGTGCTCACCCGAGGTGAGCACGCAACGCTGAGCGAGCTGCCGGAGCGAACACGCAACCACCCGACGGCGTTCGGTGCCTCGCAGCGCCTCCGCGCCCCGGCGTGGGTCCCGGACCACCTGATGAACCACTGGACCGTCAAGGCATTCAACGAGCTGTGGTTCCGCAAGGCGCCACGGTCCCGGCGGGGTGAGCTGACCGACATCGCGAGCTTCTTCCACCCGCTCGACGGGGTGGGTGACTGGAACCGCCTGTACGGCCGGCGCGGCCTCGTGCAGTACCAGTTCGTCGTCCCGCCTAGTGCCGAGGATGCTCTGACCGAGGCCGTGCGGATGATCGCAGACGCCGGACACGCGTCCTTCCTCGCTGTGCTCAAGAGGTTCGGGCCCGGAAACCCGGGGCTGCTCTCGTTCCCCCAGGAGGGCTGGACGCTGGCGCTCGACCTCCCGGCGGACCCGCGACTTGCGCCACTGCTCGACGGCCTCGACTCGCTCGTGCTGGACGCCGGGGGGAGGATCTACCTCGCCAAGGACGCCAGAGCCCGTCCTGAGGTCCTGCGCCGGATGTATCCCAGGCTGGAGGAGTTCAGAGAGATCCGGCGACAGGTCGACCCGGGGCGAGTCTTCAACTCGGACCTGGCCCGACGCCTCGGCCTCTGACCCGATACCGACAACCCGACCCGCACCCGGAAGGTTCCCATGCTCGACGCGCTCGGCACACCTCAGAGCCTCCTCCTGCTGGGCGGTACGAGTGACATCGCCCAGGCGCTCGCCGAGCGGTACCTGCAACGAGGGCCGCTGCGCGTCGTCCTGGCCGCGAGGCCTTCGGCGGCCCGGGACGAGGCGGCCTCGCGTCTCGGTCGACAGGGCGCGAGCGTCGAGATCGTCGACTTCGACGCGCGTGACACCGCAAGCCACCGCGGGGTGGTCGACAAGGCCGCTGCAGGCGGCGACATCGACGTCGCCCTGGTCGCCTTCGGGGTCCTCGGAGACGAGGAACGCGCCTGGCAGGACCACGATGCCGCTGTGGAGCTGGCGGAGGTGAACTACGTCGGCGCTGTCAGCGTCGGCGTGCTCCTGGCGGAGCGCATGCGGCAGCAAGGACACGGCGCGATCGTCGCGCTGTCCTCGGTCGCGGGGGAACGAGTGCGGCGTTCGAACTTCGTGTACGGGTCGACGAAGGCCGGCTTGGACGGCTTCTACCTCGGCCTCGGGGAGGCATTGGGGCCCCACGGCGTGCGCGTGCTCGTCGTACGCCCGGGCTTCGTCCGCAGCAAGATGACGGCCGGTCGAGACCCGGTGCCGATGGCGGTGACCCCACACGAGGTGGCAGATGCCATCGTCGAGGGGCTCGCCAAGGGACGCTACCTGGTGTGGGTGCCGGCCGCACTGCGAGTCGTCATGTCGGGCATTCGGCATGTGCCACGGACGGTCTTCCGCAGGTTGCCGATCTAGCCGGATCGTCGGGATTCGGCGCGTCTGAGTCCTTCGACCTGCTCCGTTGCAGCTTCGGGCGGTATAGTCCCTTCGGCCTTGCCCCCAGGGAGGGAGCAAGAACGCCCGGATCATGGTCGGTCCGGGCGCCTTTTTGGAGGGAGCGCACCAGCATGCGCAAAATGTTGCTGGTCGGGCTGGTTCTCACTGTCGCGTCCGTACTGGTCGTCCTGGTGAGCCCTACGCTCGACCTCGAACTCGAGCCTGTCGTCCTGCTCGGAGTCTCCGTCGGGGCGGCGATCGCCCTGGTACCGGACCACACGCCGATGGGTCGGCTCGCCGGGTTCCTCGGCGGCTTCGTGGCCGCCTGGATCGGCTTCCTGCTGCGCGCGGCGGTCTTGCCCGACAGCACGGGTGGCCGTGCCGTGGCAGTGGCTCTGGTCGTCGTACTCGTCGTCGGTCTCACCGCTGCAACCCTGGGTCGCGCCCCGCTCTGGTCGGCCCTGCTGGGCGCCGGGGCCTTCGCCGGGGCCTACGAGTTCACCTACTCAGCCGCGCCGCCCGAGTTCGCCTCGACCTCCTTGAGCAGCGCAACCGCCCTCCTGCTCACTGTCGCTGTCGGCTTCCTGGCTGCCTCACTGGTGGCGCCGGAAGGGGAACCAGCCCTGCCCCGCCGGACCGCCTGGCCGAAGCGGCGCAAGTACGACGATGCAACCGACCGCCTCGCGGACCTGATGATGGAGGACAACCAGTGAAGGCCCGACTCTCCGTTCCGCTGCGTGTTGCGGCGGTCGCCGCGATGGCCTCCGTCGTCGGTGTCATGTCCGGCCTTCCGGCAACCGCCGACTCGAACGCCCCGACTCCTGGAGCGATGCAGGTCGTCAACACCGAGACGGTGCAGGTGTACACCGATGCCGTCGGGGCGATCGAGACCCAGCGCATCTACGAGCAACTGGCAGTCAGGGGCAAGGGCACTGTGGATGTCCGCAACCCGGTCGACACCGACGGACTTCGCAACCTCGACGGCTTCGGCGGCTTCGACGTCGAAGGCGGCGAGCAAGTCGCCACCCTGACCGTCGACGGTGAGAAGCACCTCCGGACCGTCAGCGACTACTCCGGGAAGCTTCCCCTCGACGTCAGCGTGGAGTACTTCCTCGACGGCAAGCAGGTCGACCCCGGCGACGTCGTGGGTGAGTCCGGCAAGCTCGAGGTCAAGTACACCGTCAAGAACGTCACGGCCGCGCCTCAGCAGGTCACCTTCGACGACGGCAAGGGCGGCACGGTCACGAAGACCGTCGATGTGCCGATCCCGATCGTGGGCTCGCTCACCACCGTCGCGCCGTCCAGCTTCACGAACGTCACCTCGGCCCAGGCCAACATGGCGGGCGACGGCAAGGGCGGCACCAAGATGTCGTTCACGATGACGCTCTTCCCGCCGATCGGCTCCGACACGGCCGAGTTCGGCTACACCGCCGACATCACCGACGGAGTCGTCCCGCGGGCCTCGATCACCGCGCTTCCCGTCAACCCGCTCGAGAGCCCGAGCTTCAAGACCGCGGGCGAGAGCTACAAGGGAGGCGCCGAAACCGGCATCGCGCTGACCGATGGCGCCACGCAGATCGACGAGAACCTGCTCAAGCTCCGCGACGGCGCGGGTCAGCTCCTCGCCGGTCTGATCAAGCTGCGCGATGGCGCGGTGAAGCTCGACGCGGGTCTGTCCGGCGTCGCGGCTCCCGGCGCGAAGCGGTTGGCCGACGGTGCCGGCCAGCTCCGCGACGGCGTTCACAAGATCGACGACGGCGCAGCCAGGCTTGCCGACGGCGCGGGGCAGGTGCGTGACGGTGTTGGCGCGGCGGCGGCAGGGGGCAAGAAGCTCTCCGGTGGGCTCGGTCGTCTGAGCACCGGTGCAGCTGACCTCGCCACGGGTCTGGACGCCGCGCGTGAGGGCAGCCGCGCACTGGCCGAGGGCTTCAACAGCTCGACGGGTGACCCGGACTTCGTGAGCGGAAGCCAGGACCTTCTGACCGGACTCACGCTGATCGACGGCGGTGTGGCCCTTCTCGCCGATGCGTCCAGCGGTGTCCCCGCGGCGGTGGAGGGAGCGCAGCGTCTGCGTGAGGGCGTCGACAAGATCCGCGCCGGGATCAGCAACCCGCAGTGTGTGATCACCGACCCTCAGAACCCGAAGAATCCCTGCGGCCTCCTCGAGGTCCTGACGGCGTTGCAGAGCGGTTTCAACAAGTCGGATCCGAGCGACCCGGGGCTGCTCCTCGGGACGACGATGATCCAGGGCGGCCTCGCTCAGCTCCTCAGCGATGACCCCGCGAAGCCCGGTCTGCCCGTGGCCAAGAGTGGCGTGGACGCGGTCAAGCAGGGCATCACCGATGCCCTTACCCCGGACTCGGGTTCCATCGACAACCTGGCCTCCAAGATCGGGGCACTCGAGGCCTACTGCCTTGACCCGGTCAAGGCCGCGTGCGTCAGTGACCACGAGAAGCTCAAGTTCGCCGTGAACTCGGCGGACCCGGCTGACGGCTTCGAGAGCTTGCGCGAGAAGCTGGCTGCCGCGGACGGAGGGCTCGGCCAGGTATCGGCTGGCCTCGGTCAGGCGATCACCGGCGTAGGCGACCTGCAGACAGGCGCCGGGAAGCTGAAGACCGGGCTGGTCCAGGCAGAGGCAGGGGTGACCGGGCTGATCGGCGGAGTCGGGCTGATCCAGGCGGGACTGTCGAACCCGAACTGTGACCCGAAGAACCCGCTGGACCCGAAGAACCCCTGCGGCCTTCGGGAAGGTCTCGACAGTCTCATCGCGGGCCTGACCGAGGCGGCGACCGGTCTCACCCAGAAGCTCGCGCCAGGCACGGCGCGGGCAGTCGCGGGAGCCACCACCCTCGCCGACAAGCTCGCGCTCGCCGGTGCGGGTGCGGACCAGCTCGCTGACGGCATGGTGAAGGCAGACCGTGGCGCCGGGAAGCTGGCTGCCGGCGCGGGGAAGGCTGCGACCGGTGGCCGTGACCTCGCGACCGGTCTCGGCAAGCTGAGCGCCGGATCCGGCGAACTCGCGGACGGCGCAGGCCAGCTCGCCGATGGCACGGGCCGGGCCGCGGACGGCTCCTCGCAGGTCGCCGACGGTGCCGAGCAGCTCTCGGACGGTCTCGGCGACGCGGCGGACGGTTCCGGCCAGATCGCGGACGGCCTCGACAAGGCGGCGGCGGGTGCGCCGAAGCTCCGAGACGGCGCTCAGCGGCTCTCGGACGAGGGCACGAGCAAGCTCGTCGAGGCGGGCAAGTCGACCGCACAGAACTACGGCGAGATGTACGCCGTCATCAAGGCCGGCGCCGAGCGTGCCCAGGCCGAGAAGATGGTGTACGGCGCCCCCAAGGGGGCGATCGGACTCGCTGCGTACAGCTACGAGATCAAGGGTGAGGACGGCGAAGGTGGCCGCAACATGACCCGAGGTCTCGGAGGCGTGGCGGTCCTCGGCGCGGCTGCCGCCGTCTTCGCAATGCGTCGTCGGCTCATCTGAGCCAAGCGGCAAGGGGAAGGGCGTCAGGAGTACCCGGCGCCCCTCCCTGCGTTCGGCGGCCTTGTCGGCGTCAGTCCAGACGGCCCTTGAAGATCGCGGTGCCGGGGATCAGCGCGCCTCGCGCAGGGCCCCAGCCTCCCCACACACGCTCGTGACCCGCTGGCCACTCCGGCTCGATCAGGTCCTCTAGCCGGAAGCCGTGGCCGGCGAGGATCCTGACCCAGTCACCGGTCGTTCGATGGTGCTCGACGTAGGTGACCGTTCCGGTCGGGTCCTGCTCGACGTACGGAGTGCGGTCCCAGTACGAGCTCGTCACCACGAGGCCCTTGGGCGAGGGGTCGTCGGGCATGGTCCACCGGATCGGGTGGGTCACCGAGAAGGCGAACCGGCCTCCGGGTCGGAGGACGCGGGCGACCTCCGCGACGGCAGTCGCCGCGTCGTACACGAACTGGAGCGCGCCGAACGCCGAGAAGGCGACGTCGAACGACGCGTCCGCGAACGGCAGAGCGGTCGCCGTGCCGCAGACGGTCGGCACGCCGATGCCGGTGTCGAGGTCGATCCGCCGTCCGTGCTGGAGCTGGCGGTGCGAGACGTCGAGACCGACGGCTCGGGCTCCCTGGGTCCTCAGCCAGCGCGCGCATTGCGCGGCTCCGCAGCCGATCTCGAGTACGTCGCGGCCGTCGACCTCGCCGAGGACCCGCGCCTCTGCCTCGTCGACCCCTTCCGGCGACCAGATGAACCTGATGTCGCCCAGGAACTCGCCGTGTGTTGCCTGGTACTCGTCGGCGTAGGCATCCCAGTCGCGGCGGTTCGCGCGCTGTGTCTCGGCCTCGGAGACGGGGCGTCTGGCCGGTGCGACCCCGTCCCTCGACGATCCGTCCGGTGACCCGTCCGACGACAGCGTCACGCTTCGACCGCGGCGCGCCGGCGTGATCCCGGGAGCCGGCCCGCGAGCTCGCTGAGCGGCCCTACGGCGTCGCTCAGGGTGTCGACCGAGCGGTGCAGCTCGGGGATCACAGCGCCGAGCTCCTCGAGCCTCGGCGCGATCGCCGCCAGGGTCTCGCCGAGCGCGACGAGCCGGTCGAGGGTCCCGCCTTCTGCCGTCAGCTTCTCGAGCGTGCCGTCCTCCGCGAAGAGCTGGTCCACGATGCCGGCGTCGCGGAGCAGCCGGTCGAGGACCCCTCCCTCCCGGGTGACCCGGTCGAGGGCGCCGTCGGACGCCAGCAGCCGTTCGAGTGGACCGTCGGGGGCGACCAGCTGGTCGAGGGGGCCGCCTTCCGCGAGGAGCCGGTCCAGCACCCCCTCCTCCTCGAGAATGCGGTGGAGCGGACCGTCCACGGCGAGGAGCCGGTCCAGCGCACCGTCCGGCGCGAGCACCTTGCCGAGCGGCCTTCCAGGGGACATCGCCGCGGCCAGGGCGTTCAGCAGCGTCATCGGCCCGGACGGGTCGGCTACGGCGCGTGCGAGTCGTTCGACGTAACCACCCTCGCCGATGACCGCCATCAGCCGCTCGGCGTACCCACCCTCGCGCCTCACCGGGCCCTCCGGGGCCACGAGCTCGCCGAGTGCGAGCGTGACCTGGGTGGCCGCCACGCCGACCCGCAGGGGCAGAGTCACGAGGTCTGTCAGCGCCATGGCTGTGAACTGTAGCGAGACGGGCCCTGTGACAGCATCGTGGCGTGGATCTCCTCGGACCCGGCGACGGCGCCTACGCGATGCCGCGCATGCTGCCGTTGTCCGGCGGTCACAGCGGCGAGACCTTTCTCGCCGAGTCTGCGGGGGAGCGGACCGTCGTACGCATCTACGCCGCCCGTGGCGCCACCCGGGGACCGAACGCCGCCGAGGTCGACGCGGCCGTTCTCCGGCTGGTGCGCGGCCTGGTTCCGGTGCCCGAGGTGCTCGAGGTACGACGGGCCGACCCCTCGGCCGGGACACCCGCACTCCTGGTCACCAGATGGCTGCCCGGGACGCGGCTCGACGAGGTCCTGCCGCGCGCGGACGAGACCCTGGCAGCCGCCCTGGGGCGCAGCGTCGGAATCGTGCTGTCGTCGCTGGCGCAGATGCCGATGCTCCGAGGAGGCTCCTTCGTCGACGGAGAGCTTCGCATCGGCCCGATGCCGTGGGGCGCCGACGACCTGGTCAGCTGGGTGGAGGAGCTCCTCGGCAAGGGCGGCCTGCTCGTCGGATGGCATCCCGCGGAGCGGGAGGGGCTGGTGGGGGTTGCCGAACGGGCCCAGGACCTCATCGACCGGGCGAGCCGCGTGTGTCTCGTGCACAGCGATCTCAACCCCAAGAACGTCCTGGTCGACCCGGCCACGGGTGGGGTGACCGGTCTTGTGGACTGGGAGTTCGCGCATGCCGGCGGGCCCTTCACCGACCTCGGCAACCTGCTCCGGTTCGACCGGCGGCCGGCATTCGCGGACGCGGTTGTCGCGACGTACCAGGAGAGGGTGGTCGACGCGCCGGAGGACCTGCTGGAGAGAGCGCGGGCGGCCGACCTGTTCGCCCTCGTCGAGCTGGCCTCGCGGCGTGGTCAGAACCCCGTGGCAGACCGAGCCCACGACCTCTTGCTCGCGATCGCGCGGACGGGAGATCTGCAGGCCGCGCCCGCCTGACGGCAAGCCCCTCAGCCGGACCGGTGGTGCCGGTGCATCTCGCGCAGGAAGCGCTCGGTGTCCTCCCGGTCGCGGCGGTTCTGCGCGGACTCCAGCGTGCCGTGGAGAGCGTTCCGGCATGCCTGGTCGTTCGAGAGCACCGGCCATCTCAGCAAGTCCGTCAGCAACATGCCGGACGACGCTAGTGCGCCACCGAGAGCCTCGCCATGGTCCGAAATGACTATGGACGTGCTGTTCTGTCGATCGGCCGTCACATGACGAATGCGGCCACGCGCCGCGGGTACGACAGCGACGCGCCGCGCCTCGAGATCCCGGGACGGTGTTGTTCGGTAGCGCGATTTCCCCGGTCAACGAGAGGTACGGACATGTCTGACGCAAGACCCGGCGACGAGGCCAGACGACTGCGCGGAGAAGGTGAGCTGACGGCGGAGCTGATCACGGCCGCCCAGGAAGCCCAGGAACCGTTGAGCCAGCAGGAGATCGACAGCATCCTGGGAGTGGACCCGGAGTGAGCCCGGCCTGAACGGCTTTAGTGCGATCTGCATGCACGATCGGTTGGACTCCTGCGCCGTGGGCCGCGTATCCTGACAGATGCGCTAGGAGTCTGCCAGAGTCTCGGACGGAGCAGATTCTCGCTCGCTTTTCGTCACGCACCGCCGGCCGTCGTCGGTAGTCACCATACGAAGTAGTGAAAACGGGCTCCTGTGGCGCGCCCGCACGACCATCATCCATCCAAGGAATCCATTCCCCTATGACGAGCAGCACTCCCACTCTTCCGGACACCCCGCAGGTAGCGGTCAACGACATCGGGTCCGAAGAGGACTTCCTCGCGGCGATCGACGCGACCATCAAGTACTTCAACGACGGTGACATCGTCGATGGCACCATCGTCAAGGTTGATCGGGACGAGGTCCTGCTCGACATCGGCTACAAGACCGAGGGCGTCATCCCCTCGCG
>DASVBF010000229.1:0-2663 GCA_036375975.1 Nocardioidaceae bacterium
GACCGCCACGCTTCCTACGCCCGCGGAGTCGAGCTGCGCCGGCGGCGTCCACACCACCTTCGCGGAGGCTTCGGTGACCAGCAGGCCCGGGGAGGCGAGCAGGAGGACGGAGAGGACGCTTCGGAGAAGCGGACGAGCGCGCATGGTGCCTCCGATATCAGAAGGAGTGGCCGGGGAGCATATCCACAAATCGGACGAGACGCAGCAGTGCCGGAATAGCGTTTATGACAGGCTCGTCCCACACATGTCACCCTGGTGCGCTCACGCTCGATGCGGCACGATCACACCCACGACCCGACCGAGGAGGCGTGCCGATGCGCAGCACCATGCAGGAGTCCCCACTGACGATCGGCGCGATCATGCGTCACGCGATGGCGGTGCACTCCGATGCCGAGGTGGTCACGGCCACTGCTTCGGGCATGCGGTCGCAGTCGTACGCCGACCTCGGCCGTCGTACCGCGCAGCTCGCCAACGCTCTGCGGGAGCTCGGCATCACCGGGGACCAGCGCGTCGCAACCTTCCAGTGGAACAACGCCGAACACCTCGAGGCCTACCTTGCAGTCCCCTCGATGGGGTCCGTGCTGCACACGCTGAACATCCGGCTCTTCCCCGAGCAGCTGACCTACATCGCCAACCACGCCGAGGACCAGGTGGTCATCGTCGACGACTCCCTCGTCGGCCTGCTCGCTCCGCTGCTGCCGACCTTCGAGACGGTCCGGCACGTCCTCGTCGCCGGGCCGGAGGCCAAGTCCGCTGACCTCGACTCGCTGCGGTCGAGCGGGAAGAACGTCCTGCTGTACGACGAGGTGCTGGCCGCCCAGCCGGACACCTTCGACTGGCCCGAGGTGGACGAGCTCGACGCCGCCGCGATGTGCTACACGAGCGGCACCACCGGCAACCCCAAGGGCGTGGTCTACAGCCACCGCTCGGCGTACCTCCACTCCATGGCGGTCGGGATGGGTATCACCGCGGGCCTCACCTGGGAGGATCGCGTCCTGCCCGTCGTCCCGATGTTCCACGCCAACGCCTGGGGCCTGCCCTACGCCTCGCTGATGGTCGGCGCCGCCCTCGTCATGCCGGACCGGTGGCTCCAGGCGGCGCCGCTGGTCCGGTTCATGGAGCAGGCGCGTCCGACCGTCTCGGGTGGCGTGCCGACGGTGTGGAACGACGTGCTGCTCCACCTCGACGAGCACCCCGACACCGACCTGTCGTCGCTCCGTCTGGTGCTGTGTGGCGGCTCCGCGGTGCCCGTCGTCCTTCAGCAGGCGCTCGAGGACCGTCACGGGATCCACATGATCCAGGCCTGGGGCATGACCGAGACCTCACCGGTGGCCTCGGCCGGCATCCCGCCGCTCGGTGCGGAGGGCGAGGAGATGTGGCGCTACCGCGGCACCCAGGGCCGGCTGCTCCCCGGCGTGGAGGGCCGGATCATGGGCGACCAAGGCCCGCTGCCGCACGACGGCGAGGCCGTAGGGGAGCTGGAGGTGCGCGGCCCGTGGGTCACGGCGAGCTACTACAAGGACGACGACCCCGGGAAGTTCCACGACGGCTGGCTGCGCACCGGCGACGTCGGCACGCTCGACGAGCGGGGCTACATCACGCTCACCGACCGGGCGAAGGACGTGATCAAGTCGGGCGGCGAGTGGATCTCCTCGGTCGCGCTCGAGAACGCCCTGATGGCCCACCCCGACGTGGTCGAGGCCGCCGTCGTCGGCATCCCCGACGAGAAGTGGCAGGAGCGCCCGCTGGCGTCGGTGGTGCTGCGCGAAGGTTCGGACGTGACGGCGGAGCAGCTCCGCGACTTCCTGTCCGAGCAGGTCGCGAAGTGGCAGCTCCCGGACGCGTGGACGTTCATCAAGGCGGTGCCGCGCACGTCGGTCGGGAAGTTCGACAAGAAGGTCCTCCGCCGGCAGTACGGCGAGGGCGAGCTCGACGTACACACCGCCAGGGACTGAGCCTGGTCGGCGCGCCGGTCAGTCGACCCGCGTCAGGGTGTACCGGACCTCCTGGGTCAGCCTGATCCGGCCGGTGGAGTCGCGAGCGCGCCGGTCTGGTCGTAGACCGGCGCGACCTCGTCGAACAGTCGCGCGACACCCTCGGTCGCCGCAGGGGATGACTGGACCATCCGGCCATTCTCGACATCCGGGGCGACGATGTCTCTGGTCCGGTCGACCGATCTTCCGTGCACCTGGGTTTGTCGTGGAGGGCACTTAGGCGGCAACCGGACCTGTCTGGACCGTTCAGTGGCGCATCGTCCGTTTGGTCCTACTTGAGCGCCATATGGATCGACCTCGTGCCCGCCGGAGGTTTCCGGTCGCTACCCCCCTGGGCATAGATGCCTGCGTCACCTCGAGTCGACTGGACACCCACAGCGCGGCTCGGTGACGACAAGCCCTGCGGACAGCCGTTGCGGATGTCCCAGGCATCACCGCACTCACTGCACCAGAGGCGGGGGACCTCGGGTGCGTGGCTGGCGTCAAGCCCCACGCACCACATGAGGGGGGGACCTCGGGCAGGCCCACCCTCGACGAGGAAATCCGAACCTTGCCTGCACGCCATCGCGCGCCCGCGCGCCCGCGTCTACGCGGCTCGAGCCCCACCGCTGCGCGTCACCGCTCGTCGCCTGCCGGAAAGCACGCCGCTCCGTCGCCCTTCGTGCGCGC
>DASVBF010000237.1:0-4923 GCA_036375975.1 Nocardioidaceae bacterium
CGGTTCCACCATTCGGCTGGCTCCGCCGCTGGTGGCCTCCGAGGAGGACATCACGCTCATGGTGCACGCGATCAGAGACGTGCTGATCGAGGCGGAGGCCTACTCCGCCTAGACCTGCTCCGCGCAGGCAGGGGCACCCCCCTCCAGGCAATCGGCGGTGCTCGTAACCCCCGGGATCGCCGGTCGTTGGCGGAGAAGTCCTTCACCCTGCACAAGGAGCCTCTCCGTGCCCACGACACCGCGGCTGCTCGCCGTACTCGCGTCGCTCCTGCTCGGCTGCTTCGGCGCTGCGCTGGCGGTGATCGCCCCGCCCGTGCGGGCGGCTGCCGCTCCGCGGTGCTCGGGCGCACACTGGGTCGGTGCGTGGGCTGCCGCCCCGAGCAACGCGGGTCACGGTGACGTGCTGCCGGGGACCCGACCCCTGGCGGCCCAGACGGTCCGAATGGTCGTACGGCCCACCCTTGGCGGCCGGCGGGTGAGGGTGCGGCTCTCGCACCGGTACGGCGACGGCTCCGCTCGGGTCTCGCACGCCACCGTTGCGACACGGGACCACGACGCCGCCGCGGTCCCCGGGACGATGCGCACTCTCACCTTCGGCGGGAGGCGTGCGGTCACGATTGGCCCGGGGCACGACGTGACGAGCGATCCCACGACGCTGCGGAACCGGCCCGGACAGGACCTGCTGGTGAGCCTGTACTTCCCTGAGCTCGTCGACCGGCCCACCGAGCACTTCGTCACCAACCAGACCAACTACCTTGCAGCGAGCGGGTCCGGCGATCACGCAGCCGACCGGTCAGGTGCTGTGTTTCCGTTGCCGACGCGGCACGCGTTCTCGGTCGGGTGGTACTTCCTCTCCGGAGTCGACGTCCTCGCTCCTCGGCGTACCGGAGCGGTCGTAGCCTTCGGCGACTCGATCACCGATGGGTTCCAGGTCGCCGGGCCGGGACCGTTGGAAAACCCGGGGTCGACCGACCGGAACGCGCGGTACCCGGACTTCCTGTCCGCACGGCTCCGGTCACATGGCCTGGCCTTCGCCGTCCTCAACAGTGGCGTAAGCGGCAACCGCGTCCTCGCGGACGCAGAGACGCCATGGCCTTACGGCGCCGCCGCGCTCGAGCGGTTGAGGCCGGACGCGCTGGCGCTTCCGGGCGCGACCGATCTCCTCCTGATGGAGGGGCTGAACGACCTGGGCAACGACGAGGCACTCCCGGCACGCCGGCTGATCGGAGGACTTCGGACCCTGGTCCGTCGCGGGCAGCGCGCGGGGCTCAGGGTGCATCTCGGGACGTTGACGCCGACCGGGGGAGCACGTGGCGGGGAGGGGCACGGGTCCGCTGCCACCGCGCGTCGGCGCCAGATCGTGAACCGCTGGATCCGGACCAGTGGGGTGGCCGACGACGTCGTCGACTTCGACCGCGCCCTACGTGACCCGGGGCAGCCGGGGCGGCTGCGGCCGGCGTTCGACTCGGGGGACCACCTGCACCCGAGCACCGCGGGCTACCGAGCCATGGCACGAGTGGTCAGGCTGGGGCGGCTCTCCGGTCCACGTTGTGGCTGAGGCGTCGCAGGCCGCCGGCACCGACGTGCCCGGCACCCGCCCCCACTGCCAACCGCCCCGCGACCAGCGGCGCCCAAGGGACGGGTCGACACACGCGCGACGCTGCTCGGAACTCCGGATCACCTCGAACTTGGGGGAAGGCTGGTGTCTCGAGGTGGCCGGCTGTGGGGGAGCCGGTCCGAAGGTCGGGCAGCGCCGCGGCGTGCCAGCTTGAGAGCGGGTCAGTGGGCGAGACGAAGGGACCGGAGCGCGCTGCGCCACCAGATCTTGATGACATGCCCGACCGGGACGGAGGGCCCCTGGACGAGCTCGTCGCGTACGGGTTGTTCGGCTCTACGGGCCGCGCGCTGGCTCTTCGCGAGGTCGCGGGTCATCCGCCACTCGGCATCACGTCGCGGGGCGTCCTGCTGCCTCTGCCGGGTCGCTTGCAGTACGTAGTACGGATCTGTGACCTGGAACTGGCTCATGTTCGGCTCCGTCGACGTGGCGGTCGTGGGCGATGTACACGACGCTAGGAACGAGGTGGTTCAGCCACATCGGGCGGGTGCCCGTGGGCTAGGCCAGCTCGCTTTCCAGAAGTAGGCAAACTCGGTCGGTCCGGTCCGTGCAAACGGGTGGGGTCCTCTTGCACTATGGACCGCCGTTGATCAGTCCTCCCTAGCATCGAGAAATGGCGGTGCCAGCGAACACCGCGGCACGCACCCTTCGCGCGGACGGACTTGGATCATCGGGCCGCGAGCAGGAGCTTGAGTCGGCCCTGGAACTCTTGAGCGACCCGTCAGTGCGTGTGCTGACGTTCACCGGCCCGGCAGGAGTGGGAAAGACATGGACGGCCTCGGAGCTGGTCCGCTGTCTGACCGAGCACACCGGTCCGCGGGCCTTCTCCGTCACTGCAAGGAACGCACGAAGCGCTCAGGACCTCCTGGGAGCGGCCGCCTCCGCCCTCGAGCTGCCCGTGAGCTGGGCGCCGTTGGTCGAGCGCTTGGCAGCGGCGCTGAACCGGGAGCCGCACCTGCTCCTGCTCGACGGGTGCGAGCGGCTCGAGGGCCGGCCGCACCCGGTCGAGGTCCTCCTTGGGCTCTCGCCCTCGCTGCGTGTCGTGGCCACGCGGCTCAGCTCCCTGGGTATCCCGGGAGAACACGTGGTGGGGCTCGACCCGCTCCCGGTGCCCCCGCCCGGGACCCCGGTGGACACCCTCCGCGACAGTCCCGCGGTCCGTCTCTTCCTGACGCGTGTGGCCGATGCCCAGCACGGCTTCGACGTGGAGCACGCCGACGTCGCCACCGTCGCCGAGCTCTGCCGGCGGGTTCACGGGCTGCCCCTCGGCCTGGAGATCCTGGCCGCCCGTGTGGGAGCCGAGTCACCGGCGGCGCTGCTGGCGTACATCGACAGTGGTCAGGAGATCGTCCTTCAGCGCACCCGTCGCGGCCAGGCCGAGCCACGACACCTCAGCCTGCGTGCGGCTCTGGAGTGGTCGTACTCCATGCTCGATCCCCATGCGGCCCGCCTGCTGCGCCGGATGTCGGTGTTCGCTGGACCGGCGACGATCGACATGCTCGCCGTGGTCGCGGCGGCGATCCCACACAAGGAGCCGGCCGCACACCCGTCGTACACGCAGGTGCTGGACCTGGTCTCGACGCTCGTCGACCACCGTCTGGTCGACCCCTTTCCCGGTCCGGGCGAGCCGGCGTTCGTCCTCGTCGAGCTGCTCCGGGACTTCGCCCTCGAGCAGCTCGTCCACCAGGGGGAGCAGGCCTGGGCAGAAGAGGCTCGCACGCGTGCGGTCGTCGACTTCGCGGTCCGCCGGGGAGGTGGCATGGACGGCGGAAACGGGCTGGGCAGCGGCCGGGACGCGGCGAGGGGGGACGGGACAGGCCGGGACGACGGGACCGCCCAGGAGGAGCTGGCCCGCTCCGAGGAGGACCTGCGAGCGGTGTTGCGCAGGCTGGTGGGGCGCAGTGACCTGCGCGAGGGCCTCCGCCTGGCGTCTGCACTCGCGCCGTTCGTGCTGAGGAGGGGGTACGACGGCTTCGTCGGGCCAGCCTTGAGCAGCCTGCTTCGCGGGGCTCGTCAGGCAGACATCGATGATCGCCTGGTGGCACGGGCGATGTTGTGGCAGGCCCGGCTCTCGGCACAGCTCGAGGGCCCATCCGCCGGGGCGGAAGTGCAGGCGACGCTCGCGGAGGCGCTCCGGCTCGTCCGCCGCCTCGACGACCACCAGGCGACACTGCTCGGCCTGTCCTTCGTGCTCGAGACCGCGCCGGTCACCCTGGACTTCGCGGGCGCCGCCGAAGCAGCGGGCGAGGGACTGCACCTGGCCGAGGCCGCGCGGGACGCGCGATGGGCCGGCCGCTTCTGCGCCTGGGCCGGCATGGTGGCGAGCCGGATGGGACGGACGGCGGAGGCAGTGAGCCTCGCTCGCCGCGGTGTCGAGCACGTCGAGACCATCAGGGACCCTCGCGCCCTGATCCTCCTCACGTTGCTCGTCTCGGGGCTCCCGCCTGAGCTGGTGCGAGAGCTCGCGGGGACGCTGCCATCGGTCGACGAGCTCACGTCCATGGCCCGTCGGCTCGACGACTCGCGCTACGAGCCTCAGATGCTGTGCACCGCAGCGGGGGTGGCGCTGCGCGAGCGGGACCTGAGGACGGCGGCTGCCCGGTGCGCCGAGTGCCTCAGGCTGGGTCAGCGGCAGGCTGTCTGGGACAGTCTGCCGTACGCGCTCATGCTGCTGGCGCTCGTCGCGGTCGGGCGCGGGAACTACATCGAGGCGGCGTTGTTCCACGGCATGGCGCGGTCACGCCTCGACCCGCTCCAGCCGATGCCCCCCTCGCCTTGGTTTGACGAATACCCGAGCGTCATCGAGGAGGTCCGGCAGGTGCTCGGCAGACGCGCGTTCGGCGCACTCGCCCAGCGGGGCGAGGCCGACATGCACGTGAACAGCGTGGCCGTGCCGCTGGACTACGCGGAGTCGGCCGCCGGCCTGCGACGGGCCGCCGAGCGGCGGACGTCGTCGGTCCGCCCTGGGGCGAAGCCGGAGGCCCTCACCCCGCGAGAGAAGGAGGTCCTCGTCGAGCTGACCACGGGCGCTACGAACAAGCAGATCAGCGCGCGGCTGGGCATGACGCCGAAGACCGTGATGCACCACTCGATGGCCATCTACCGCAAGCTCGGCGTGCGCGGACGTGCCGAAGCGACGGCGTGGGCGTTTCGGCACGGGATGGCCCACTGACGGCACCACGGCCCGTCGATCCGGTCGATCGGCTGTTCCTGAGCAGCCTGTCGCGCGCGCATCGCGGTCACGAACTGTCGGTGCCGGCCGGTAGGTTTCTTGTGTCGGGTCGAGGTTGGGGGGAGCAGCTTGAGCG
>DASVBF010000240.1:0-23913 GCA_036375975.1 Nocardioidaceae bacterium
GCTCGGAATCATCCTGCTCCTCCTCGTCGCGGTCGTGTTCATCGGCGTCCTCCTCGGCGGGGGCGGTCAGCCGACCGTCGACCTCGGCGCGCTGCACGTCAGCACAACCACCGCCGTGATCTTCGTGGCGGGCGCGGCCGCTGTCGTGCTCGCATTCCTGGGACTGTGGCTGATCGCCGGCGGTGCACGGCGCGCGAACAAGCGGCGACGGGACAAGAAGGAGCTCAGCCGACTCACCAAGAAGCTGGAGAGCCAGAAGGCGGGCGAACCGGCGACGACCGCAGAGACGCAGTCGGCCGAGGCGACCCGTGAAGGGGCGGCGTCCGGTCCGGCTGACACCGGCACGACAACCGGCACGACGACCGGGACGACGGCCGGTCCGGCTGACACCGGGACGTCAAGCGGGACGACGCCGACGCGGCCGACACCCGGGGGCCCTGAGGCAGGTACAGGCCCGGTCACGGAGCGGGACCAGCAGAAGCCCTAGACGGCGGCGGGCCACCCGCCCCTGACTCCAGACCTGCCGAGTAGTCAGCCCTGCTCGGACCGGCCCGGGCACGACCGGGCACCGTCCACTCACGTCCGAGGACGGTCGGGACATCGACCTCGACCTCGACCACCACCTCGAGGCCGTCGACGAAGCAGCCCGTCAACCGAGCGTCGTTCCGCTCGCTGACCTGCCCGGCGGCTTCGCACGCGACGGGAGCGCCCGCGGCCGAACCGCCACCGGCTCCGAGCGCCTCCGCGCCGGCCAGCGCCGCCAGGTCCGCAGCAGCGGCGGCGCGGCGATGACCCACGAGAGCACCACCGGCCAGGACGCCACCCATGGCGACCGCGCCGATGACACCCACGAGCACCAGCACGAGGACCGTTGCGGCACCTCGCTCCTGCCGCCTGCCCTCCGCGCTCGCCCTCACGACGACTCCTTGGCCGCTACGGCGTCCGCGTCCACCTCGACCCCGGGGAGGAAGGCGAACAACCCTCCGGGACCGCGCACCTCCGCGACGACGTGCACGCGGACGGCCCCCTCCTCCCGGTGGACGGTGATGGCCGCCTGGTCGGGCGCCACGCGCCGCCCGAGCTCGAGTGCGGTCGCTGCCGGCTCGTCGCGTGCCAGGGCCCTCGCTGCCTCGCGGGCGGCGTCCACGACGCGGACCTGGGTCACGGCCAGCGCGACCAGCCAGACCAGCCCCAAGGCGACTGCCACCAGCACGGGGAGAGCCACGACGGTCTCCGCAGTGACCGCTCCACGCTCGTCGCGACCGCGGACGCCCCGGAGAGCGCACAGTCGCCTGCGCGCTCTCCGGGCCTGACTGCGTTCGGGCACGACGTCAGCCAAGGCCGATCATCGCGAGGAAGAAGTTGAACAGCTTCTTGAGCAGCGCCTGACCCCACTCGCTCGTGAGCAGCTTGATCAGGACGCCGCCGAAGCCGCAGCCTGCAGCCGTGACCACGGCGTACTCAGCGGTTGTCACACCCCTCTGGTTGCGCAGCCGCGCGACGGGCGAAGTCGTCATGGGATACCTCCTGGTGATGCCGGCGCTTTCCGCCGGGACTCGAACTGACCTGCCCGAGCCTTCTCGGATCAGGCCCGCGGCTCGACGGACGATCCGGCGACGGGGGAACAACACCCGCGACGCGTTCTTGTGGAGGGAAGCTGGTGGGGTCACGGCGCCAGGAGAACGGTCACGGTGCCCGCCACGAGGGGCACGACTCCGAGGAGGACGAAGGCAGGGAGCAGGCAGAGGCCGAGTGGCGCAGCGGCGCGCACGCCGACCGCCCGCGCCCTGCTGTCGGCCTCCAGTCTCGCCGAGGCATGGAGGTCCTGCGCGAGCTGGTGCAACGAGTCGCTCACCGACGCGCCGCTTTCCACGGCACGCGCCATGGCTCGACCGAGAGCAGCGAGGCCCGGGCGCTGTGCCACCTCCCTCCAGACGGTGGACGGGTCCCGACCGAGCGCGAGGCTGCGCTCGACCGCCCGCAGCTCGGCGGCCATTGGGCCGTCCACGGCGTTCGCCACGGCGGCGAGCGCGCGGGTCGGGGAGGCACCGGACGACAACGTGACGGCGATCAGGTCGACGACGTGCGGGAGACTGCGTGCCACCTGCTCACGGCGCCGACGCTCGCCCGCCGGCTCTCGCGTCCCGAGGGCGCGGTGGACGACAACCACCACGACGACAGCCCCCAGCGCGCCGGCGACGCCGCCCAGAAGGGCCAACGGCGCGGCTCCGGCCAGAAGCGAGACCGCGGTGCGGTGGCGGCCGACCAGGTCTTCCTCGGCCTCCCGGACAGGGACGCCGTCGGTGCCCACACGCGGCCCGCGGGCGACCCAGGTCTCCAGGCCCGCGCTGCTCGACCGTGGCCTCGCCATGGTGAGCGCGACCGCTGCAGCGGCGCCCCCCGCGGCGAGGAACGTCGGAGCTGCACCCCAGGCGCTCACGACTCCACCACCGCGACGGCGATCCTCTCGATCCAGGCCAGCCCCAGGTAGACGAGGAGGAGTCCGGCCGACAGGCAAGCAAGACCGAGCGGCGTCGCGAACAGGAAGCCCCAGGGGTCTCCGCCGAGACCGGATCCCATCAGCAGCACCATGACCGGCAACGCGGCCACCAGCCTGGCGGTTGCCTGCGCTGAGGCGAGCTCGGACGCCACGAGGCGCTGGGTGGCGCGCCGGGCTCGTGTGGAATCCGCCACCCTGCCGAGCGCGACCGCCATGGTGCCGCCCGAGCCCTCAGAGACCTGCCAGGCCGCAGCCAGGTCGACGAGCCCTCCGGCACCCGGCTCCCGAGAAAGCCTGCGCAGGGCTTCGGGCACAGACCCGCCGAGCTCTCCGGCCGCTGCCGCCCGCTCCAACAAGGCGCACACGTCGACGCAGTGCCGCAGCGCGAGAAGCGGCGGCTGGCCCGCCCTCAGCTCCCCGGCCAGCGCGTCACAGGCCTCGACCACGCTGTCTGCCCGCTCGTCGGCGGCCTTGCGCGCCCGTGCCCGGACGGTCATCCGCCAGGCCCCGACCAGGGCACCGACCACGATCAGCGCAAGGGCGAGCAGCGTGCCCTCGACCAGCGCCACCAGCAGGCCTGCCGTGAAGCCGACCGCGAGCAGAGGCACCAGAGCGCGGCCACGAGGCACGCGACGGTGGAGCCACCCGGCGGGATCGTCGACGGTGAGGGTCGTCAGCGAGACCGGAAGCGGACGGCGCCCCGGGAGCAGGAGCCAGACCGTCAGGCCGACGCCCACGGCGGCAAGGACGCTCATCGCCGCAGCAGCTCCGCGAGACCGTCGGCCGCGTCGTGGGTGCGGATCGCTCCGGTGGTGTCGAAGGTCACTGCGGGGACTGCCTCGACGTAGCCGTCCCGGCGTCGCTGAAGCACGGCTACCTCCGCGACACGCCTCCGGCCGTCCGACCGTCCGAGGTGGAGCACCACGTCGAGGGCCGACGCCAGCTGGCTGTGCGCGGCCTCGCGCGGCATGCCGGCCGCCATGGCGAGCGCCTCCACGCGAGCCGGGACGTCGGCACAGGAGTTCGCATGGAGGGTGCCGCACCCGCCTTCATGGCCGGTGTTCATCGCGGCCAGGAGGTCTGCGACCTCGCTGCCCCGGACCTCGCCCACGACGAGCCGGTCGGGTCGCATGCGGAGCGCCTGGCGCACCAGGACCTGCAGCGGCACCGCCCCGGCTCCCTCGACGTTCGGAGGCCGCGCCTCGAGCCCCACGACGTGCGGGTGGCGTGGCCGCAGCTCGCTGGCGTCCTCGACCACCACGATCCGGTGGGTCGGGTCCACGAGGCTGAGCAGCGCGGACAACAGCGTGGTCTTGCCCGAGCCGGTCCCGCCGGTGACCAGGAACGCCAGCCGCCGCTCGACGATGCGCCGCAGCAGCTCGGCGCCCTCCCTGCAGACGGTCCCGGTCACCACGAGCTCGTCCATGTCGAAGACCCGCTCACGAGGGACGCGGAGCGACAGCACGGTGCCGGGCCGGGCGAGCGGTGCGAGAACCGCGTGGAAGCGGGTGCCGTCGCGGAGACGGAGGTCGACGTAGGGGGTCGCGTCGTCCAGGCGCCGCCCGGCGGTGGCGGCGAGCCGCTGAGCGAGCTTGCGCACGGCGTCGTCGTCGGGGAAGGTCACGCCGGTGAGCTCGAGGCCGTCGCCTCGGTCGACGTAGACCTGGAGCGGGCCGTTGACGAGGACGTCGGTGACGCCGTCGGAGCGGAGCAGGGACTCGAGCGGGCCGGCACCGAGGACGTCGCGGCGCAGGTCGTCGAGGACGGCGAGGGCCTCGGCATCCCCGACCGGACGCCCCTCCTCCCGCAGCGCCCTGGCCACCTCTGCCGGGTCGAGGGCCTTGCCCGTGCTCGCGAGCCGGTCCCGCACCCGCTCGAGCAGCTCCTGTCGGCTCATCCGAGCGCCCCGAGGGTCGCGCGGGCCGCACGGGCAAGAGGTCCGCGACGCTCGCGCACCGGACCGAGCCCCATCTCGATCGCCTCGGCCAGTCTCCGCTGGTCGGCCATCTCCGCCACCAGAGGCATCCCGAGCGCCGCGGAGACGTGGTCGGGGTCGAGCGCCGACACGGGACCCCGGGCAACGAGGTGGCAGCGGGACACGTGCGGCACGACCTGGGACACCACTTGCGCGGCCGATGCCACGGCCGGCAGCGTGAGCGTCGTGACCAGGACGAGGTGGTCGCAGCGGTGAAGGACCTCCTGCGTCACGGGGGCGGAGTACCTCGGCAGGTCCACCACGACCAGCTCGCTGCCCCGCTGCGCCGCGCTGAGCACCTCCCTCACCACTTCACGGGTCAGCGGCAGGCGTGCGCCGGAGCCCCAGCCGAGGACCGCCAGCCCCTCGCTCTGCGGGAGAGACGCCAGGAGCGACCGCGACCCGAGACGTCCGGCAGACTCCAGCAGCGGTCCCCACCTGGTGCCCGCGAGGTCGTCCACCCCCGCCACGTGCTCGATCCCCGGGCCGAGCGGGTCGGCGTCGACGAGCGTCACGGGGCGCAGGTCGGACGCCCCGGGAAGGTCGGAAGCGGCGACCGCGGCCAGCGCGGCGGCGAACGTCGTGGCGCCGGCGCCGCCGCTCCCCCCGACCACACAGACCACGCCGCCCCCTCCGGTCGTGCCGTCGGCGGTGTCGGTCAGGGTCTCGACCAGCCACGACTCGGCTGCGGGCAGCTCCAGGACGCTCTCCGCGCCTACGGACAGGGCGGCGCGGAACAGCGCGTCGGGGATCGGGTCCCGCGCGACCACGTGGACCCGCTCACGTCGCGGCGGCGAGGTGACGGCGAGGGCCGACAGGGCGTCGGGCCCGACGAGGACGACCGACGCCCGGGACCAGGCCGACCTCGCCTCACCGGGATCCGCCATGACCTCGAGCCCGGCTCCGGCCGCCGCCGCGAGACGGCTCAGGTCGGCCTCGAGGCGGGGGTCGACGGTGAGCGCCAGGACGGCCGGGGCTCCGTTCACAGCTGCGGTCATGGTCCGAGCCTGCTGACGACGCCGCCCCGGCCGGAGGCCACGTCTCGCGCATGTGGACACGCCTCGGCGAGGACGGGACTGTGGACAGGAGACGGCCGGCCACAGCGCCGTACGGCGCCGACCTGGCCGGGCGGAAAATGGAGGCGGCCCTCGATCGGGGGGGATGATCGAGGGCCGCGGGCCCGCGCTCGGGGGGGATGAGCGGGGCCGGGCCAGCGGCGGGGGGGATTGCCGCTGGGGCCTGCCTGGCGCGCTCGCCTATCGTGGTGACCTAAGCCGCACGACGGGGCGAACTACGCAACGTGACCCATCGTAGCGTCTTTCCTTTACTTTGTGTCCCTCCGCATATGCTTCATCAGAAGTTCACACAGTCGACCGTCCCGCGAGACCGGGGACGGTCGAGAAGGAGCCGCCCCGATGGGCCCGACCGACGACCGTCAGCCGTCGACAGCTACCCGGCCAGAGACACCGAGACCGCAGGTCCGTCCGGGACGACCTGCCGCATTCTTCGACCTCGACAAGACGATCATCGCCAAGTCGAGCACCCTCGCCTTCAGCCGGTCCTTCTACGCCGGCGGCCTGATCTCGCGCGGCTCCGTGCTGCGCAGCGCCTACGCCCAGTTCGTCTACCTGGTGGGCGGGGCGGACCACGACCAGATGGAGAAGATGCGGGAGTTCCTGTCCGAGCTCTCCGCCGGGTGGGACGTGCAGACCGTGCGCGACATCGTCGCCGACACACTGCACCACATCGTCGACCCGCTCGTGTACGACGAGGCGGTCTCGCTGATCGAGGAGCACCAGCTCGCCGGCCGCGACGTCGTCATCGTGTCCGCCTCCGGCGCGGAGGTGGTCGAGCCCATCGGCGAGATGCTCGGCGCGGACTGCGTGATCGCGACCCGCATGGAGATCGAGGACGGCAAGTACACCGGCGAGATCGGCTTCTACGCCTACGCCGAGAACAAGGCGACGGCGATCGAGCAGCTCGCCCAGGTGAAGGGGTACGACCTCTCCCGGAGCTACGCCTACAGCGACTCGATCACCGACGTGCACATGCTCGAGATCGTCGGCCACCCCTACGCGGTCAACCCCGACAAGGAGCTCCGCAAGGTCGCGGCGTCCCGTGGCTGGCCCGTCCTGTTCTTCAGCCGCCCGGTCGCGCTCACCCGGCGAATGCGGCTGCCCTCGAGCAAGCCCACGCTGGCCGCGATCGCTCTCGGCACGGCTGTCAGCGTCGGGGGTGCGGTGTACCTCGCGGCACGTCGACGGGCCGGTCAGGCCTGAACCTCGCGTCTCCCTCGCCGGGCGTGGGCGTCAAGCCCTCCATAGACAAGGGGCGGCCGGCCCTTGTCCCCCTTAACCTTCGGCGGTAGAAAGGGAGGCAACAACTACAGACCCGCACGTGAGCCAGGTACCCACGCGGCGACCTACCCTTCCTATGGGCGTTGCCTCATGGGGTTCACCCCAGAGCAACAAGAACCGGTGCACGCCTGGTAACCAGGTCTCACGTGTCAGCGGCGGCACTCATGGTCAGATGATCTGAGTGCCGCTCGCATGTCTCAGGCCCCTTCCCGCACGAGTGGGCTCGCCTCGGCGCCCGCGGCGTACCCCTCGGCGGCGTAGAGCAGCCACGAGTGGACGCCGGCCGGCCCACCGTCGCGGTAGGCCCTGAGGTTCGACTCGTACTCCCGCCGGAGCTGCAGGTGCCCTGCCTCGGGCACGACCAGCGACTTCGGGTCCACGCCCCGCGCCACGAGCACCAGGCGCTCGGCGGCCCGGGCGACAATGCCGTTGTGCGAGACGAACGGCGCCACGCTGACCAGCTCGGCGTGAACGACCGCCGCGACGACCAGCGCCGGCGCCTCGGTCGGCGAGACCAGGACGCGCGACAGGTCGTTGAGGCGGGCGGCCGCCGCGGCGTCCCTCGGCCGACCCAGCTCGGCGTCGGCGACCACGCCCTTGCCCGCCAGGGTGTGCAGCCGGGCGAGGGCCTGGAGCGGGGCGCGCCTCAGCACGGGGACCAGGGCGAGCAGCTCCGCGCTGACTCTCAGGGCAGCCTGCGCGGTCTCGTCTCCGACGCCTGCTCGCAGGTCGTCGAGGCTGCTCCGCGACCCCTCGAGCACGGCGCTCGCGTGCGCCCCGAGCAGCAGCGACTCCGTGGTCATCTCGGGCGGGCTCTGCCGGAGGCCACGGTCGCGGAGGAGTACGTCGATCCCGTCTCGTGTCGCCGCCATGGCGGAGGCGACGCCTTCCAGACCGGCGAGCCGGGCCAGGGGGTCGGATGCGGCAGTCGCCGGGGAAGATGCGGAAGACACGAGTTCCAAGGCTAGCCGAGCATGCCCATACACCCCTTCGCCCAGGTACCCTCACGGCGATGAACGAGCTTCCGCGGAATCGCCGTGCCGTGGTTCCGGCGCGCTCGTTCGACCTCGTGGCGGACGCCTATGACAGGGGCCGGCCGGCGTACCCCGACGAGGCCGTCTCCTGGCTCCTCGGCTCCGTCCGGCACACCGGTCACCGGGTCGACGTCGTCGAGCTGGGGGCGGGCACCGGCAAGCTCACCGAGCGGCTGCTCGAGCACGACTGTGACGTCGTCGCGACCGACCTGTCGGAGGTGATGCTCGAGCGGCTGAGAAGGCGGGCCCCCGCCGCCCGCGCGGTCGCGGCAGGTGCCGAGCAGCTGCCGGTCACCACGCGTTCGGCCGACCTCGTCGTGGCGGCGCAGGCGTTCCACTGGTTCGACGCCGAGCGGGTGGTGCGGGAGGCGGCGCGCGTGCTTCGCCCCGGCGGACAGCTCGCCGTCATGTGGAACTCGCGGGACGAGCGGATCCCGTGGGTCAAGCGGCTCGGGCGGATCATCGGCACCAACGTTCCGGAACAGCGCGGCGACCCCACCTCGGCCATCGACGAGACGGGCATGTTCGAGACCGTGGAGCGCGCCACCTTCCGGTTCTGGCAGCCGCTGGACGCGCACTCCCTGCGCGACCTGGTCAGCTCGCGCTCGAACGTCGCGATGATGTCGGAGTTCGAGCGGGAGCGGGTCCTGCGCCGCGTGAACGAGCTGTACGCCGAGTACGGCCGCATGGCCGACGGCATGCTGCTGCCCTACGTCACCACCGTGTGCCGCGCTGCGGTGCTTCCCTGGGCGCTCCCGGAGGAACCCGATCCCGAGCCGGTGCCTGTCACCGAGACAACGGAAGCCGAGCCTCGCCACCGCCCCGACAGCAGCGACGACGCCTCGCTGCTCATCGACTTCAGGTAGGTGCGGCGCGATGGCTTCACGGTGGGGATGGCTTCGGCCGGGGCACCTGGGCACCGAAGCAGACCGCGCGACCTTCCGCACCCTGCACACGGCGTCGTTGGCCGGCCCCCCGCTCCGCTCCGGGCTCACCGAGACCTCGGCCACCAAGGCGATCCGCCACCTGCACGAGCTGCTCGGCACCCCGGCCGTCGCGCTCACGGACACCGAACGGCTGCTCGCCTGGGAAGGCCGGTTCAGCCACCACGCCGAGCAGGCCGGGAGCCTGGCCTCACCGGTCGTGGCCGACGGCGCGACCGCGATCGGCGACAAGTCCGACATCCCGTGCTACGACCTTGCCTGCCCGTTCCGGCGCGTGATCGTCAGCCCGCTCACCGTCGAGGAGCGCGTCGTCGGAACGCTCCAGGTCTTCGCCCCCTCGGCGTCGGCAGGCCTCGTGCGCGCCACGGACGAGGTCGCCCGCTGGGTCTCGGGACAGCTCGAGCTGGCCGAGCTCGACGCCTCCCGCACCCGGCTCATGGAAGCGGAGGTCCGCGCGCTGAGGGCCCAGATCAGCCCGCACTTCATCTACAACTCCTTGACGGCGATCGCGTCGTTCGTGCGCACCGACCCCGAGCGTGCCCGCGAGCTGCTGCTGGACTTCGCCGACTTCACGAGGTACTCCTTCCGCCGTCACGGTGAGTTCACCACGCTGTCCGAGGAGCTGCGGTCGATCGAGCAGTACCTCCGGCTCGAGAAGGCGCGCTTCGGCGACCGGCTGCAGGTCACGTTGCGCGTCGCCCCGGAGGTGCTGCCCGTCGTCGTACCCTTCCTCTCCCTCCAACCGCTGGTCGAGAACGCCGTGCGCCACGGTCTCGAGGACAAGGCCGGCCCTGGACGGATCACGATCGTCGGCGAGGACCAGGACGCCGAGTGCATGATCAGCGTCGAGGACGACGGAGTGGGAGAGGATCCGGACAGGGTGCGTCGCGCGCTGGCCGGAGACGCGTCCATGGACTCCGTCGGTCTCGGGAACGTCGACGAGCGGCTGAGGTCGGTCTTCGGCGACGACTACGGGCTGGTCGTCGAGACCGCCCCGGGGGCAGGAACGAAGGTTATGGTCAGAGTGCCGAAGTTCGCTCCAGGAGTGCGCCCGTGACCCTTCCGGCCGGCCGGTCATGACAGCCGCCACAGTCCAGCTACAGGTGCTCGTCGTGGACGACGAGCGGCCGGCGCTCGACGAGCTGGCGTGGCTGCTCGGCCGCGACGCGCGCATCGGCGACGTGCTCACCACCGACTCCGCTGCCGACGCGCTCCGCGTGCTCCAGGAGGAGCAGGTGGACGCGGTGTTCATGGACATCCGCATGCCGGGACTGACCGGCCTGGATCTCGCGAAGGTCCTGTCGCGCTTCAAGGAGCCGCCTCCGGTCGTGTTCGTGACCGCGTACGACGAGCACGCCGTCGCCGCCTTCGACCTGCACGCAGCGGACTACGTCCTCAAGCCGGTGCGCGAGGACCGCCTCGCCGAGGCCGTCCGGCGGGTCGTGGAAGCGCGGGGCACCTCCACGCCCGTCGAGGAGGACACCATCGCGGTGGAGCTCGGTGGTCGCACCCGCTTCGTGGCTCGCAACGAGGTCCGCTACGTCGAGGCCCAGGGCGACTACGCGCGCCTTCACACCGCCGAGGGGAACCACCTGGTGCGCGTCCCGCTGACGTCGCTCGAGGAGGAGTGGCGAGACGCCGGGTTCGTCCGCATCCACCGCTCGCTGCTCGTCTCGCTGGCCCACGTCGAGGAGGTGCGCATGGACGCCGGTCGCTGCACGGTCGTCGTCGGTGGCCAGCCCCTCGCGGTGAGCCGTCGTCACACCCGGGAGCTCCGTGACCTCCTGGTGCGCCGGGCACGCCCCGGGAGCAGCTCGCGGCCATGACCCCCGAGAGCGGCAACCCTCCACGACGGGTCCGGGTGACGAGTCCCCGCACCGCGGCGGGCCGCCCGCGCATGGTCAAGGTGGCCTCCGAGATCGACGCCCAGACCCAGCTCGGGGAGATCTACATGAGCTCGCTGCTCAGGGCGCAGCTGCGCCTGGCGGCGATCGTGATCGTGGCGCTCGTGGTGCTCGTCGGAGGTCTGCCGCTGTCCTACTGGCTGTTCCCGGACCTCGTCGAGGTGCGCATCCTCGGCATGCCGCTCGCGTGGGTGCTCCTGGGCTTCGCCGTCTACCCCGTGCTCCTGGCCCTCGGCTGGCTCTACGTGAGGGCGGCCGAGCGCAACGAGCGCGACTTCGCCGACATCGTGGAGCGGCCGTGAGGACCGCCCCGTGGGTGGCCCGGTGAACACCTCCTACGGCGTCACCGCCGTCGCGGTCGTTGCCGTCGCGACCCTGGCCATCGGGGCCTACAGCTGGCGGTTCTCGCGCACCACGAGCGACTTCTTCGTCGCCTCGCGCACGGTCCGGCCGGCCCTCAACGCCTCGGCGATCAGCGGGGAGTACCTCTCCGGCGCGTCCTTCCTCGGCATCGCCGGCCTGGTTCTCTCCTTCGGGACCGAGATGCTGTGGTACCCCGTCGGCTGGACAGCGGGCTACCTCGTCCTCCTGGTGCTGGTCGCCGCGCCGCTGCGTCGCTCCGGCGCCTACACCCTGCCCGACTTCGCGGAGGGACGGCTGGAGTCTCGTTCGGTGCGATGGGTCTCCTCGGTGCTCGTGGTGACCATCGGCTGGCTCTACCTGATGCCCCAGTTCCAGGGCGCCGGCCTGGCCCTGGGCACGGTGGCCGGGGTCGACGGGTGGGTCGGCGGGGCGCTCGTCGCCCTGGTGGTCCTGGTCAACGTGATGTCCGGCGGGATGCGGAGCATCACCTTCGTCCAGGCCTTCCAGTACTGGCTCAAGCTGACCGCTCTGCTCCTGCCCGCGATGTTCCTGCTCGCCGTGTGGAGCGGCGACGGGGCGGTCTCCCCTGCCGGCGTGGTGTCACCCGGGCGGGTCCAGGACCTGTGGTCCTCGCCGCTGGCCTCGTCGAGCGGCCACCCGCTCTACACGACCTACTCGATCATCATCGCGACGTTCCTCGGCACGATGGGCCTGCCGCACGTCGTGGTGCGGTTCTACACGAACCCCGACGGCCGGGCGGCGCGGCGCACGACGCTCGTGGTGCTCGGCCTGCTCGGGCTGTTCTACGTGATCCCTCCGGTGTACGGCGCGCTCGGCCGCCTGTACGCCTCGGACCTGATCGTCTCGGGAAGCACCGACACCGTGGTCCTCGAGCTCCCCGGCCGGATGGTCGGCGGCCTCGGCGGGGACCTCCTCTCGGCCCTCATCACGGCCGGGGCCTTCGGCGCCTTCCTGTCCACCTCCTCGGGTCTGACGATCGCGGTCGCCGGCGTCCTGAGCCAGGACGTGATGGGCCGCCGCTTCCGGGGCGTGCGGTCCTTCCAGGCCGCGGCGGTCGTGGCGGTCGTCGTACCCCTGGCCCTGGCGGTCACCGCCGAGGGGGTCGGCGTCGCGCGGGCCGTGGGTCTGGCGTTCGCCGTGGCTGCGTCGACGTTCTGCCCCCTGCTCCTGCTCGGCATCTGGTGGCGCCGGCTGACCGACGTCGGCGCCATCGTCGGCATGGTCGTCGGTGGCGCCCTGTCCGGAGCCGCCGTCGTCGACACACTGCTCCACCACACCCACACCGGCTGGGCCGGAGCGCTGCTGTCCCACCCGGCCGCCTGGACGGTGCCGACGGCCTTCGTGACCATGGTCGTCGCCTCCCTGCTCACGCCGAGGCGGCTCCCGGTGCACCTGTCCCGGACGATGGTCCGGCTGCACACCCCTGAGGCGGTCCAGCTCGACCGCGGCCCGTACCCGCTCTGACCCCTCGCTCGGCCCCGTCCCCTACCTGGGCACAGCACCCGACCGTTCGTCGCGTGATTCCCGCCGTACGTCGACCGGTGGTCGCCACTCGTCGCAGCGGCGAATCGGACCCGTCGCGCGCCCGACGCGCTCTTCCCTACCGTGACGCGGGTCACAGCAGCACTGCCGCCGTACCCGACTGCGGTCCGTCGGCTCACCCCAGAAAGAGGTGAATCCCCATGGCTGACGAGCAGACCAAGACGCCCCACCAGACGTCTGGTCACGTGATCTACGAACACCTGCACGCCAGTGAGGACTTCTACGAGCTGCGGAACCGATACCGCCGCTTCGCGATCCCGTGGACCGTTGCGTTCCTGGTCTGGTACCTCCTCTACGTCGTGATGTCGAACTGGGCGACCGGCTTCATGGACACGAAGCTGTTCGGAAACATCAACGTGGCCCTGGTCTTCGGCCTGCTCCAGTTCGTCTCGACCTTCGGTATCGCGTGGCTCTACGCGCGGCACGCCAACAAGTCGCTCGACCCGCTCGCCCGCCGCCTCGAGCAGCGCTACAACGAGGAGGTCGGCAAGTGAGCACCCAGACCCTGACCACCGTCCTCTTTCTCGCGGTCGTGCTGCTGACCGTGGGGATCACGATCTGGGCCAGCCGGCAGGGCTCCGGCGCGGCGAACTACTACGCCGGCGGCCGTTCCTTCAGCGGCTTCCAGAACGGCCTGGCAATCGGCGGCGACTACATGTCCGCCGCGTCCTTCCTCGGAATCTCCGGCGCGATCGCGCTCTACGGCTACGACGGCTTCCTCTACTCGATCGGCTTCCTGGTCGCCTGGCTCGTGGCGCTGCTGCTCGTCGCCGAGCTGCTCCGGAACTCCGGCCGCTACACGATGGCCGACCAGCTCGCCTACCGGATGAAGCAGCGCCCGGTCCGCACGGCCGCGGCGACCTCCACGGTGGTCGTCTCGATCTTCTACCTGCTCGCCCAGATGGTCGGCGCCGGTTCCCTCGTCGCGCTGCTGCTCGGGGTCGACTCCGGCGCGGTGAAGAACCTCGTCATCGTCGGCGTCGGCGCGCTGATGATCTTCTACGTCGTCGTTGGCGGCATGAGGGGTACGACCTGGGTGCAGATCGTGAAGGCCGTGCTGCTCATGGCCGGCACGATCCTGATCACCGTCCTGGTGCTGTGGCAGTTCGGCTTCAACCTGTCGTCGCTGCTCGGTGAGGCCGTGCAGAACACCGGCAAGGGCGAGGCCTTCCTCAACCCCGGCCTGAAGTACGGCGTGGATCTCACCGCCAAGATCGACTTCCTGTCCCTCGGCCTCGCGCTGGTGCTCGGGACCGCCGGCCTGCCGCACATCCTGATCCGCTTCTACACCGTGCCGACGTCACGGGACGCCCGCTCGTCGGTGCTGTGGGCGATCGGGCTGATCGGGGCCTTCTACCTGATGACCCTGGTGCTCGGCTTCGGTGCGGCTGCCCTGCTCGACACCGGTGAGAACAGCGCGGTCGTCGCGTCGGGCGGGAACCTCGCCTCGCCACTGCTGGCCGAGGCGGTCGGAGGTGGGTCCGGGTCGACCGGCGGCGCGATCCTGCTGGCGCTGATCTCGGCGGTGGCCTTCGCGACGATCCTCGCGGTGGTGGCGGGTCTGACCCTGACCTCGGCCTCGTCGGTGGCGCACGACATGTACGCCAACGTGATGAAGAAGGGCACGGCGAGCGAGAAGGACGAGGTCAGGGTCGCGCGGATCGCGGCGTTCGTCATCGGTGGTGTCGCCATCGTCCTGGCCATCCCGGCGCAGCAGCTCAACATCGCCTTCCTCGTCGCGCTCGCGTTCGCGGTCGCGGCCTCGGCGAACCTGCCGTCGATCATCTACAACCTCTTCTGGAAGAGGTTCAACACGCGCGGGGCCACCTGGAGCATCTACGGCGGCCTGCTGTTCAGCGTCGGCCTGGTGTTCTTCTCGCCGGTGGTCTCCGGCTCGGAGACCGCGATGTTCCCGACCGCCGACTGGCAGTGGTTCCCGCTGAGCAACCCCGGGATCATCTCGATCCCGATGGGCTTCCTGCTCGGCTACATCGGGACGGTGACCTCGCGTGAGCCTGCGTCCGAGGCCGCCTACCCCGAGCTCGAGGTCCGCGCCCTCACCGGTGCGGGGGCCGAGGCGGCGATCACGCATTAGCGAACCGACCGTCACATGAGCCGCCCGGCGGCGAGGAGGAGGGCCCCGTGCCTCACCCCTCGTCGCCGGGCGTCGTACCGGCATATGGTGGCCCCACGGCATGGCCGAGGTCACATCCCGCAGCACCCAGCACGACAGAAGACCGCAGACACGCACTGTGACGAGGAGACGACGTGAGTGACGAGACACTGTCCAACCTGATGCGCGAGGAGCGCCGCTTCGAGCCCCCCGCGGACCTCGCGGCCGGAGCGAACGTCACCGCCGACGCCTACGAGCGAGCGGCTGCCGATCGACTCGGCTTCTGGGAGGAGCAGGCGGACCGGCTCGACTGGGACCGGCGCTGGGACACCGTCCTCGACTGGGACGACGCGCCCTTCGCGAAGTGGTACGTCGGAGGCAGGCTCAATGCCGCGTACAACTGCGTCGACCGCCACGTCGAGTCCGGGAAGGGCGACAAGGTCGCCTTCCACTGGGTCGGCGAGCCCGACGGGGACACGCGCGACATCACCTATACCGAGCTCCAGGACGAGGTCTGCAAGGCCGCGAACGCGCTGACGGAGCTCGGTGTCCGGACCGGTGACCGGGTGGCCATCTACATGCCGATGCTGCCCGAGACCGTCATCGCGATGCTCGCCTGCGCACGCATCGGCGCACCCCACACCGTGGTCTTCGGCGGGTTCTCGGCCGACGCCCTCGCAGGACGGATCCAGGACTGCGACGCGCGGGTCGTGATCACCTCCGACGGCGGCTACCGGCGAGGTGCCCCCTCCGCGCTCAAGCCGGCCGTCGACGAGGCGGTCACCCGGTGCCCCGACGTCCGCAGCGTGCTCGTCGTACGCCGGACCGGCCAGGACGTCGCCTGGGACCCCGACCGGGACGTGTGGTGGCACGACCTGGTCGAGAAGCAGGACGCCTCGCACGAGCCGGAGATGTTCGACGCGGAGCACCCGCTCTACGTCATGTACACCTCGGGCACGACGGGCAAGCCCAAGGGCATCCTGCACACCACGGGTGGCTACATGGTGGGGGCGTCGTACACCCACTGGGCGATCTTCGACCTGAAGCCCGAGACCGACGTCTACTGGTGCTCCGCCGACATCGGCTGGGTGACCGGGCACAGCTACATCGTCTACGGGCCGCTGGCCAACGGCGCCACCTCGGTGATGTACGAAGGGACGCCGGACACCCCGCACAAGGGCCGCTGGTGGGAGATCATCGAGAAGTACAAGGTCTCGGTCTTCTACACCGCACCCACCGCGATCCGCACGTTCATGAAGTGGGGTGCCGACATCCCGGCGAAGTTCGACATGTCGTCGCTGCGCCTTCTCGGGTCCGTCGGGGAGCCGATCAACCCGGAGGCCTACATCTGGTACCGCGAGAACATCGGCGGGAGCAGGTGCCCGGTCGTCGACACCTGGTGGCAGACCGAGACCGGCATGATCATGATCTCCCCGCTCCCCGGCGTCACCGCGGCCAAGCCCGGCTCCGCGATGCGACCGATCCCCGGCATCTCGGCCGAGGTCGTCGACGACACCGGCACGCCTGTGCCCAACGGCGCCGGCGGCTATCTCGTCCTGACCGAGCCGTGGCCCGCGATGCTCCGCACCCTGTGGGGCGACGACCAGCGCTACAAGGACACCTACTGGTCGCGGTTCCCGGGCCAGTACTTCGCCGGTGACGGTGCGAAGAAGGACGACGACGGTGACATCTGGCTGCTGGGCCGCGTCGACGACGTCATGAACGTCTCGGGTCACCGCCTCTCGACCACGGAGATCGAGTCGGCCCTCGTCTCCCATCCGAAGGTCGCCGAGGCCGCCGTCGTCGGGGCGACCGACGACACCACGGGCCAGGCCGTCTGCGCCTTCGTGATCCTGCGGGAGGCGGCCGGCGACGGCGGACAGGAGATCGTCCAGGAGCTGCGCAACCACGTCGCGCACGAGATCGGCCCGATTGCGAAGCCGCGCCAGATCATGGTCGTCCCCGAGCTGCCCAAGACGCGGTCCGGCAAGATCATGCGCCGGCTGCTGCGCGACGTCGCGGAGAACCGCGAGGTGGGCGATGTCACGACACTGGCGGACTCGACCGTGATGTCCCTGATCCAGGAGGGCATGTCCTCGGGCAAGGCGAGCGACGAGTAGCACTCGCACCGGCACAGATCGGCGCCCACGCGCCCGGAAGCGGCACCCCCACGGCGAGCAGGTCGCGGGTGGTGCCGTTTCTCCTCGGGGGGTCGCGCTCCACACGGTGGGGTTTATTCCTTTAGTCTCAAGGGCACGCACCGTGCTGGGAGCTGCTGAGCAGCAGACGCCCTGCCGCGAAAGGACGAAGCATGACGAGTAACGCCCCGATGGGCCCCGGTACCCCCATGACCACCGGAGCACCGCCCACCGAGGCCGAAGAGCCGACGATCGGTCGCCTTGTCGCCGATGCCAGCCGCGACATCTCGAGCCTCGTCCGCAACGAGATCGCCCTCGCCAAGGCCGAGCTGAAGGTCAGCCTCAAGTACGGCGGCACGGGAGCGGGTCTCTTCGCCGCCGCGGGGTTCCTCGGCCTGCTTGCGGTCATCATGATCTCCGTCGCGTTCGCCTACTTCCTGCACATGACCGGGCTGCACCTCGCCTGGTGCTTCCTGATCGTGTTCGGCGCCTACCTGCTCCTCGCCGCCCTGCTCGCGTTCATCGGCGTGCGCAAGGTCAAGAAGGTGCGCCCCCCGGAGCGGGCGATCCACCAGGCGCAGGAGGCCAAGACCATCCTCAAGCGCAGCTAGCCGGCATCTGGTGGCCCTTCCGTCCGGACCGGCCGCGGTCGTCGAGGTACCAGGTCCCTGGCAGCACAGGTACGTCGCAGCCAACGGGGCCCGGTTCCACGTCGCGGAGTCGACGCCCGACACCTCCTCGCCCCTCGTCCTGCTCCTCCACGGGTTCCCCGAGTTCTGGTGGGCGTGGCGGGCGCAGCTCCCCCTGCTCGCCGAGAACGGCTACCGGGCGGTCGCGATGGACCTCCGCGGGTACGGCGGCTCGGACAAGCCGCCACGCGGCTACGACCCCCTGACGCTCGCCGCGGACGCTGCCGGCATGGTGAAAGCCCTCGGCGCGCGCCGGGCGGTGGTCGTCGGTCAGGGCTGGGGCGGGTACGTCGGATGGACGGCTGCCGCGCTGCACCCCCGCACCGTCACGGGCCTGTGCGCCGTCTCCGCACCCCACCCGCTCGAGATGCTCCCTCTGGTCTCCTCGTTCTTCCGCGGCGCCCGGGACGCCGGTGCGATGGCCCACCTGCTCGCCATGCAGACGCCGTTCGTGCCGGAGCGCCGGCTGTCGCGCCCGGCGAGCCGGTACGTCGCCGACCACCTCGCCTCCTGGAGCAGCCCGAGCTCGTCGTTCCCGGACGCGGAGGCGATCCAGCACTACCACGCCGCCCTCAGCCTCTGGCCGGCCTCACACTGCGCCCTGGAGTACCACCGCTGGCTGGTGCGCTCACGGCTCAGGGGCGACGGCCGGAGCTACAACGCCCTGATGGAGCAGCCCCTCGGCGTGCCCGTGTGCGCGGTCCACGGCGCCGATGACCACGCCGTGTCGGCGCGGGCCTCGGTGCGCTCCGGGAGGCGGGTGAACGCGTCGTTCGAGTCCCACGTGCTTCCCGGCACCGGACACTTCCCGCACGAGGAGGACCCGGATGCCTTCAACGCGATCCTGCTGCGCTGGCTCGCGGGCCTGGACCTCCGCTGAGCTCAGGCGCAGCCGCCCGTGCTGACCTCGCTGTCATGGGTGATGCCGGCGGCCGCGCTCGCGGACACCTGGTCCGCGGTCAGCGCGTAGCCGGTGTCGCGGTCGGTCACCGAGGCCGCGAAGATCACGCCGTAGACGTCGCCGTTGGGCGACAGGAGCGGCCCACCGGAGTTGCCTGGGCGCACCAGCGACCGGAGGGAGAAGACCTCGCGGATCACCGACCCGCTGCCGTAGATGTCGGGGCTGCGCAGCCGCTGCTCGCCACGGATCCTCGCGGCCTGGACGTTGTAGGGGCCGTCCTGCGGGTAGCCGGCGACCGCGGCGTTGTCGCGCGTCTCCGCCGTCTTGTCGAAGCGCAGGAACGGCCGGTTGAGACCCGCGACGCGGAGCACGGCCACGTCGAGGTCCGGGTTGTAGTACACGACGCGACCCGGGAGCTCCTGACCGCCGACGAGGACGTTGGGCTGGTTGACACCGGCCACCACGTGGGCGTTGGTCATGATCCGGCCCGGGGAGTAGACGAAGCCGCTGCCCTCGACACCGCGCCCGCAGGCGTTCTCGCCGCGGATCTTCAGGATGCTCGCCCGTGCGGCCCGCACCTGGGGGTCGTGCGCGACCCTGTCGGAGGGCGGGCCGACGCGGATGATGCGTTCAGGGGCGAAGGGCTCGAGGTACCGCGGGAAGAAGCTCGACCCGACGACCTCGTTGAAGGCGCCCAGGGCCCGGTCGGCCTCCGCGGGCATGACCTCGTCGACCTTGGAGAGGACCGCCGAGGAGCGGACCTCCCTGCTGATGCCGGGAAGGCTCGAGCCGCTCACCGCGACGCCGAGCACCCAGGCCACGACGAGCACGGCCGCCGCACTCAGGGCGGCGCCGCCCACGGCGTCCACCGCCCGGGCGGGCTGCCACGTGATGCGGTCGCGGATCCGCGATCCGGCGTACTGGAAGACCGCCTGCCCGAGGGACGCGGACAGCAGCACCACGAAGAGCGCCGCCAGGGACACCCACAGGGACGGCTCGGCGTCACCGAGCAGGCTGGGGACGAGCCACAGCACGCTCAGGAAACCGCCGAGCAGGAGCCCGGCGGTGGCGAATGCTCCGGAGATGAAGCCCTGCCAGTAGCCGGACACGGCGTAGGCGAGGACCACCAGGATGAGAATCCAGTCGAGCACGTTCAACGTCAGCAGCTGCACCTTCACCGCTCTCGGAAGTTCGTGTTGGGGGGCGGTGCGGCGCGGCCGTCCGCCTCACGCGGGATCCTGAGCATATGGGTCGGCAGGTCGACGAGCCGCCGGGGATCCCAGGGCCGGCTCCAGCCCACGAAGTCGAAGAGCCGGGCGATGATGCCCGCCGTGAAGCCCCAGAGGACGAGGTCCTTCTCCGCACCGATGAGGAACGCCGGGCCGGTCCACCCGGAGGGGTGACGCACCGACGCCCGGTGCTCCGGGTCGAGGAGCTCCTCGATCGGCACCCGGTAGACCGCGTGCACCTCCCGCGGGTCGACCACGCGGACCTCGGTCGGCTCGCGCCACCAGCCCAGCACCGGGGTGACCGCGAAGTTGCTCGGAGGAAGCCACAGCTCGGGCAGCATCGCGAAGACGTCCACGCCGTTGGGGTCGAGCCCGGTCTCCTCCTCCGCCTCGCGGAGGGCGGTGTGCTCCGGTGTCGGGTCGTCCGGGTCGATCGAGCCCCCGGGGAAAGAGACCTGGCCGGGGTGGGAGCGCATGTCGTGGGCCCGCTCGGTCAGCAGCAGGTCCGGCCCGGCCGGCCCCTCGCCGAACAGCATCAGGACCGCCCCGCGGCGGGTGTGGGCGTCGTCGGGCGGCACGAACCGGGTCAGCTCGTCGGCGGTGATCTCCATTGCCCCCGCCCGGACCGGCTCGAGCCACTCGGGGAGAGACGGATGCCCGGCCGGCTCCTCCGTGTGGTCACTCACCTCTGGCTTCGGAGAGCGCGCTGGCGAAGGGTCTGACACGGCATCGAGCCTACCCAGGAGTACCTACAGCCACACCGAGGTGCCTTCGCACCAGCTCGGTGAGCTGCTGGTAGGACTCGATGACCGTGAACTCCTGGTGCACGACGTGCCCGCGCGCGTCGAGGAAGAGGATCGCCGGAAGACCACGGACGCGCAGCGGCACGCGCAGGTCACCTCCGGGGTCCGCCACGCTGGGGTAGGTCACACCGGTCTGGCGCAGCAGGTCGATCGCCCAGTCCGGGCGCGTGTCCTGGTAGTCCACACCGAGGATCCGCACCCGGTGACCCGCGCGCTCGTGGAGCTGCTGGTAGTAGGGCAGCTCCTTCCGGCACGGCCCGCACCACTGAGCCCACAGGTTGACCACCATCGGTCCGCGCAGTGCAGACAGGTCCACAGCAGGCCCCCCTCCCAGGCACGGGAGGGTCAGGTCCGGCAGCGCGACGTCACCCGTGCCCTGGGCCCCGCCCTGAGCAGGAGTGGGGCAGTCCTCGATCCCGGCCCTCTGCTTCGCGGCGCGCAGCGCGGGGGTGTCCACCTTCACCCCCGACGTGCCGCCCGTCGCCTCGCCGGTGCCCCCGCCAGGGGCGGAAGCGGTCGTGCATCCCGCGAGGACGAGTACGGCGCAGGTGGCCACCGCTCCTATGGCCTTGCGCATCGCCCCCCGACGGGAACGGCTCACGCGCGACCCTCCGTGCGGACCAGCTTCGCGGCCACCTCGGGGTCGGTGGGGCCCTCGCCGTACGACGGGCACCAGCGTGCCACGGGACAGGCGCCGCACGCGGGGTTGCGGGCGTGACAGATGCGGCGGCCGTGCCAGATCAGGTGGTGGCTGAGCATCGTCCAGTCACGCTTCGGGAAGAGCGCCCCGACCTCGTGCTCGACCTTGACCGGGTCGGTCTCCTCGGTCCACCCGAGGCGCCGGGCCAGGCGGCCGAAATGGGTGTCGACGGTGATGCCGGGGACGCCGAAGCCGTTGCCGAGGACGACGTTCGCCGTCTTGCGGCCGACCCCGGGAAGGGTCACGAGATCCTGCAGGCGGTTGGGCACCTGCCCGTCGTACCTCTCGACGAGGGCCTGCGAGAGCCTCAGCAGGGAGTCGGTCTTGGCCCGGAAGAACCCGGTCGGCTGGATCAGCTGCTCCAGCTTCTCCCGGTCGGCGGCGGCCATGGCCCGCGCGTCGGGGTAGGTCGCGAACAGCGCCGGGCGAACCGCGTTGACGCGCTTGTCGGTCGTCTGCGCCGACAGCACGGTGACGACCAGCAGCTCGAAGGGGTTGTCGAAGTCGAGCTCGATGTGCGCGTCCGGATAGGTCTCGGCGAGCACGCGGTCGATCTTCCGGGCACGGCGGACGAGGGCGGTGTCGGGCACGTCGCACATGGTACGGGGGCCTGAGGCGTGGTCCCCTTTGGCGCAGGCGGTGGCTGATGCGTCACACTGTGACCGAATGCACCGCCCGGCAGAGCGCCAGGGCGTTGACGAGGAGGACGAGTCTTGGATAACGACGTGCTTCGTCAGGCACCACTCTTCAGTGCCCTCGACGACGAGGCTGCCACCGCCCTGCGGGCCTCGATGGCTCAGACCAAGCTGCGCCGTGGCGAGGTCCTGTTCCGCGAGGGTGACGAGGGCGACAAGCTGTACATCGTCATCGACGGCAAGGTGAAGCTGGGCCGGACCTCCTCGGACGGCCGCGAGAACCTGCTGGCGATCCTCGGGCCCGGCCAGATGTTCGGCGAGCTCTCCCTCTTCGACCCGGGCCCCCGCTCCGCGACCGTCACCGCGGTCACGGACAGCACCTTCACCTCGCTCTCCCACGAGGACCTGCTCCGCTGGCTCGAGGGCAGGCCTGCGGTCGCGCGAGGGCTCCTCTCCCAGCTCGCTGCCCGGCTCCGCAAGGCCAACGACGTCGTGGCGGATCTCGTGTTCTCCGACGTCCCGGGCCGCGTCGCGAAGGCCCTGCTCGACCTCGCCGAGCGGTTCGGCCGGACCGCCGACGACGGCGTGCACGTGCACCACGACCTCACCCAGGAGGAGCTCGCCCAGCTCGTCGGGGCCTCCCGCGAGACGGTCAACAAGGCGCTCGCGGACTTCGCCTCGCGTGGCTGGATCCGCCTGGAGCCGCGGTCGGTCGTGATCATGGACATCGAGAGGCTGGGGCGCCGGGCCCGCTGAGGGCTGTTCTTCTGCGGCTTCCCAAGCGTTGTGGACGCTCCGCAAGCGGTGTGCCGCTTGTGAGGCGTCCATAACCCCGCGTTACTTCGAAGGCTCTGCGCCGTGCAGGTAGGCGATCTGCGCGCGCACGGAGAGCTCCGCGGCACCCCAGAGCACCGGGTCCACGTCGGCGTACACCTTCTCGACGACCGCACGGGGGAGATCCGGTCGCGCGGGGTCGAGCTCCTTCAGTGCCTCGCGCACCTGCTCGAGCCGCTCCTTGCGGTGCGCGAGGTAGTAGTCGAGGACACCCAGGGCGTTCTCGATGACGGGGCCGTGGCCCGGCCAGATCGCCTCGACCTCGTGCGCCTCGGCGAGGGCGTGGAGCCGGTGGAGCGAGTCGAGGTAGGCGCCGAGCCGCCCGTCGGGGTGCGCGACGACGGTGGTACCCCTGCCCAGCACGGTGTCCCCGGTCAGGACCGCCCGCTCGGCGGGTACGACGAACGACAGCGAGTCGTGGGTGTGGCCGGGAGTCCCCACGACACGGATCTCGAGGCCGTCGACCTCGACCACGTCGCCGTCCCCGAGGCCCTCGGTGCCGAGCCGGTGGTGGGGGTCGAGCGCCCTGACCCCGCAGCCCATCCGCTCCGCGAAGGAACGGGCCGCCTCGGAGTGGTCCGCGTGGCCATGGGTGAGGAGCACGACGGCCACCTCACCCGCCGCGTCGGCCACGGTGTCGAGGTGCTCCACGATCTCCGGCCCGGGGTCGACCACCACGGACCGCCGGGCGCCCGGGTCCCGGAGCACCCACGTGTTGGTGCCGTCGAGGGTCATGAAGTTCGGGTTCGGCGCGAGCACGCAGCGCGCCCGCTCGCCGAAATCACCACCGACCCAGGCGGTCACCCCCGCAACCTCCCGGAGACCTTCTCGCCCAGCTCGACGAGGTGGTCGGGGAGCCGCAGGAACGCCTCGTCGCCCTCCACCACGCCCTGGGGCGAGACGATGCCCAGGTCGCGGCCCCCGGCCGCCTCGAGCACCCGGCGTGGCGCGGGAAGGTCGAACAGCTCCACGAACGTGAAGTACTGCGGCGGCAGCACGAGCATTTCCTGGTCGTCGGCTGCCGTGATCGCGTCGCGCACCGGCAGCCACGCGACGTCGACCGCCTCGGTGGACACGTGCCGGGTCTCCTGACCGGGAGGCAGCTCGGCGACGAAGAACCAGGTCATGTAGCGCCGCGGCTCGAACACAGGCGTGAGCCAGCAGCCCCAGACCCGGAGGAGATCCGAGCGGAGCTTGAGGTCCCGCTGCGAGAGGAAGTCGGTGAAGGACA
>DASVBF010000284.1:0-2230 GCA_036375975.1 Nocardioidaceae bacterium
ATCCTCGCCTTCGAGCTGATCACCGGGCGGGCCGTCTCGTCCTACACGGGCGGCAGCGACAGCCACCAGCGCTCGTCCATCCCCGGTCTCGGTGGCGGGGGAGGGGGGAACGACCCTCAGCCCACGGAGCCGGGCCAGGGCACGTCTTCGACCCTGCCGAGTGACAGCGGCACGACGTCCGCCGAGCCGTCGTCGAGCCCGAGCGTGACTACGAACGAGACCGCCGTGCCACCTCTGACCGAGGCGCCCAGCCGGAGCTCGAGCCCCAGCCCTTCGCCCACCCCGTCGACCGCCGCCTCGTCGAGCAGATCGTCCACGTCTCCGACGGCTACGCCGACACCGTAGGCAGACGGGTCTTCTCGACCTGACCGCGCAGGTGGCAGCGCGAGGAGGTCACGGAGCGGGCTGACCGGCGGGCTCTGGACATGTGTCTTGACCCGCCGATCAGGCCGCTGAGGATGCGGCGACGTCAGCGCCGCAACTTGAGCTTCCCGCTCCTGCTGCTTGCGACGAGCGCTACAGCGACGAGCGCAAGGACGATGACGAGCAGGACAGGTAGATCCATGCCGCCTTCGAACGAGCGCAGGACCATCTCGAAGATCCGGAACGCCACGAGGGCGAGGAACACACCGATCGCGATGTTCTTGGCGTCTCTGGTCACTGATTCACCTCCTCCCCGCTCGCCTGCCTCCAAGCCCAGCCCCGCTTTCGGTCGAGCGGTTGAGAGTGACACGACGAGAACTGTCCGGAATCTCCCCTTCTTTCCGCTTTCTTACACCGTGGTCTGGTCCGGGGATTTGACATCCGCCGGCTGCGGGTCGGTGAGGTCCGAGGCGACCGCGCCGCTCCGCAGGGGAGACCAGCCTCGGCTTCGAGCGCGCTCTGGCAGTCCTGTCGGAAGGGCTCCGAGGCACGGCCGGATCGGGCATCAGAGGCTGCCCACGACACGCCGAGGTGGCGGACGACACGCCCGTTTTGGTACACGGACACAGGCCCTGACCTGCGGTTTTACCTGGCGCAGAAAACTTCTTGTCCGAGTTGTGCCATTCCGGTTGCACGCCCTAGGGGGCAGACGTACGGTTACCACTACATCTAGTAGTCACACCGATGTAATTTTCCACAGGTTGTGCTGGGAAGTGCACAGGTTACTGCTAGTTGTCCCCAAGTTACCCACAGTGGTGCCCACAGGTGACCGGCCTTCCCCCCTTGGTCGGACACCGCCAGGGGAGCCCGGCCTCAGACCCCGGCCGGGCCCTCCTGGAGGGGCAGAAACTGTCGGTGGCAGGCGTTGAACTAGGACGAGTGGAAGGAGCGGTGACATGCACTGTCCGTACTGCCGCAACACCGACACTCGTGTGCTCGACAGCCGGGTCGCCGAGGATGGCAGCGCGATCCGCAGGCGTCGGACGTGCCAGGCCTGTGGCAAGCGGTTCAGCACGGTCGAGCAGATGCAGCTCACGGTTCTCAAGCGCTCCGGCGCGACCGAGCCATTCACCCGCGACAAGGCGATCGCCGGGGTGCGGAAGGCCTGCAAGGGCCGGCCGGTCTCCGAGGACGATCTTGCCTGCCTGGGCCAGACGGTGGAAGCCGCTCTGCGTGCCGAGGGATGGGCGGAGGTTCCCGCCAACGAGGTGGGCCTCGCGATCCTCGGGCCGCTCCGCGAGCTCGACGAGGTGGCCTATCTCAGGTTCGCCTCCGTCTACAAGGCGTTCGAGAGCGCCGAGGCGTTCGAGGAGGAGATCGCGATGCTCCGGGCCGAGCGATCGGTCCAGGAAGCAGCATCCAGCCCCTCCGACGTATCCGATGAGGCCGCGGACGCGGCCGATGAGTCGCCGACCAAGGCATCAGCCGGGCCCGGCGTACCCCTTCAGCCCGCCAAGTCGGGCTGACCCACGATCTGCCCGGGGCGTCGTGGGGAAGCGGCGCCTCGGGCAAACCAAGCCTCTTGAGTCTCACCAGCATCAGAAGCACCAGCAGCAAACCAGCAAGGAACAAGCCTGACGACAACGTTGTCGTCACAATCAGGGGAAGAGGAGCACCACATGACGGAGACGGTCAGCGGGTCAGCACGCGCTGGGCGGAAGAGCCCGAAGGGTCTGAAGATCGAGCGGGTCTTCAGCACCGAAGGCGTGCACCCGTACGACGAGATCACCTGGGAGCGCCGCGACGTCGTCCAGACGAACTGGAAGACCGGCGAGGCCGTCTTCGAGCAGCGCGGCGTGGAGTTCCC
>DASVBF010000291.1:0-10488 GCA_036375975.1 Nocardioidaceae bacterium
GCGCGCACCCGGTCGCTGCCGGAGGCGAGCCGCTCGATGGTCGCGAGAGCCTCGTCGAGCCGACCGTCGGCGGCGAGCAGAGGCGCCTCGTTGGGATGCAGCGCGACGCCCGCCACGATGCGGTCGAACCGGTCCGCGACCTCGACCGCCCACTGCGCCCCCGACAGGTCGCATCCGATCTGCACGATCCGGGGCACACCCACGGCGGCCGCCTCGGACAGTGCCTCCTCGACCGGGAGCCAGGATCCGTCGGCGATGTCGAGGTGACAGTGGTTGTCCACCACCGGATGTGGCAGCGGCTCCGGTGCGGGCGGTCGGCCGCGGTCCCGCTTCTCGCCGGCCCGTTCGCGGGTGGGTGAGTCGGGCGCCATGCGGCGGAGTCTACGAGGGGCTCAGCGAGGCTTGTGCACGGCGTCGTAGACGACCCGCTTCGGCACGCCGGCCCGTCGCGCGACCTCGAGGATCGCCTCCTTGCGGGGGGTGCCCTCGGCCTCCGCCTCGGCCACCAGGGCGGCCAGGGACTCAGGATCGGTCGGTACGTCGGACGCGGCGCCCGCGCCCTCGACGACCAACGTGACCTCGCCCCGGACCCCCCGGGCGGCCCAGGCGACGAGGTCCCCGAGCCCTGCCCGGCGTACCTCCTCATGTGTCTTCGTGAGCTCCCGGCACACCGCGGCCCTGCGGTCGGCTCCGAACGCCTCCGCCATCGCGGCCAACGTCGCCTCCGTGCGGTGAGGCGCCTCGAAGAAGACCATCGTGCGCTGCTCCTCCGCGAGCGACGCCAGGCGGCGGGCCCGCTCGCCGCTCTTGCGAGGGAGGAAGCCCTCGAAGCAGAAGCGGTCGACGGGGAGGCCCGACACGGCGAGAGCAGTCAGCACCGCGGACGGGCCGGGAACCGCCGTGACGGCGATGTCGCGCTCGACGGCCGCCGAGACCAGCCGGTAGCCGGGGTCGGAGACGCTGGGCATCCCCGCATCGGTCACCAGGAGCACCCGCTGGCCCGACTCGAGCGCCTCGACGAGGCCAGGCGTGCGGGAGGACTCGTTGCCCTCGAAGTACGACACGACCCGGGCCGCCAGGACCACACCGAGCTCGCCGCACAGACGCTTCAGGCGACGGGTGTCCTCCGCGGCGACGACGTCGGCCGCCGCCAGCTCCGTAGCCAGCCGGGGAGGAGCGTCCTCGACCCGTCCTATGGGGGTCGCGGCCAGGACCAGAACTCCGGGGCTGCTCACCCGCGCATCATTCCATCGGACCCTCTGACCGGCTCTGGCGTGGTCCGTAGCATGGGCGCGTGACGACGACCCAGGGGCTCTCGCGGGTGCGTCAGCGCACGATGAGGCTCTCCCGGACCGCCGATGGCCGGACCGTGCCGAGTGCCCGACGCCGCATGGTTCCGCTGGTTCGCCATCTCGAGCAGCGCTCCGGTTGGCTGGCCACGTTCGCCGTGACCGCGCTGGCGGGATTCCTCCGCTTCTGGCACCTCGGCCGCCCCGACGCGTTCCTCTTCGACGAGACCTACTACGCGAAGGACGCCTGGGCGCTGTTCAAGAACGGCTACACCGCCGGCTACGTCCCCGGCGCCGACCACAAGATCCTCGTGGGTCAGGTGACCGGGATCTTCGACCGGGCGCCCACGATGATCGTCCACCCGGAGGTCGGGAAGTGGCTGATCGCCCTCGGCGAGGCGACGTTCGGGATGGACCCCTTCGGCTGGCGTGCCTCCGCGGCAGTCGTCGGGACGCTCATGGTGCTGGTCATGATCCGGCTGGTCCGGCGCCTGACCGGCTCCACGCTGTTGGGCTGCACGGCCGGCCTGCTGCTCACCTTCGACGGGCTGCACTTCGTGCTCTCCAGGCTGGCCCTGCTCGACATCTTCATGACCTTCTTCCTGGTGGCCGCCGTCGCCGCGCTCGTCGTCGACCGGGACTGGAGCCGGCTGCGCATGGCGCGGCGGGTGCCGATGGACTGGACGGCCGGCCGCGGCGACTGGGGTCCCCTGCGAGGTCTGTGGTTCCGCCCGTGGCGCCTCCTCGCCGGTGTCTTGTTCGGTCTCGCCGTGGGCACCAAGTGGAGCGCGTTGTACCCGCTCGCCGCCTTCGGCCTCCTGGTCTGGGCCTGGGACGGAGGAGCGCGCCACGCCCTGGGCGTCCATCGGGCCTGGCTGCGCTCCCTCCTGGTGGACGCGGTCCCGGCGTTCGTCCACCTCGTGGTCGTGGCCTTCGTGGTCTACGTGATCTCCTGGAGCGGGTGGCTCATGCACGCACGGGAGTACGAGCGAACGCTCTCGGACACCCAGTACGGGTCGTACTGGGGCGACTACATCAAGACTGACCAGCACGGTCTCGGCGAGGTGACACAGTCCCTGCGGTCGTTGTGGAACTACCACCAGGACGTCTACACCTTCCACACGAAGGGGTTGATCCACTCCAAGCACGTCTACGCCTCCAACCCGGCGGGGTGGATGGTGCTGAACCGGCCGGTCGGCATCGACGCGCACCTCGACATCCAGCCGGGTACGGACGGCTGCGACGCCCCCAAGGGCAGCACGTGCCTTCGCCAGGTGGTGCTGCTCGGCACACCGGTGCTGTGGTGGGGCGGGGCCCTCGCCCTCGTCTACGCCCTGTTCGCCTGGGTGGCCCGGAGGGACTGGCGGTACGGCGTCGCCGTGGTCGGCGTCCTCTCCACGTGGCTCCCCTGGCTGCAGTACGCCGACCGCCCGATCTTCTCGTTCTACGCCATCGCGACGCTGCCCTTCACGATCATCGCGACCACCCTCCTGATGGGGCAGCTGGTCGGCAGCTCACGAGTCTCGAGCCGAAGACGGATGTACGGCACCATCGCCGCGGGCGCCTTCGTCGTCCTCGTGCTGCTGAACTTCGCGTGGTTCTGGCCGATCTACACCGACCAGCTGCTTACGACACGCGAGTGGCTCCAGCGGATCTGGTTCCGCGCCTGGATCTGACCCAGGTCGAGTCAGCGGGCGTAGACGCGCTGGGCCACGTTCCTCTTGGCCTCGACCAGACCGTCGAGTGCGCCTCCGAAGCCCCAGTCGCCGTGGGTGGCCGGAGCGGCCTCGCCGGGCGTTCCCATCACCCAGCGAGAGCCCCGGTCGATCAGGTCCTGGTGGCTGACGTCGTCGTAGCCGGGTCGGACGGGGAAGGCCACGCCCCAGGCGCCGGCGGCCGCCGCAGCGAGGTGCAGCCCCTCACGGGTGGTGATCCAGCGCTGTCCGCGCCGGGCGGGCAGCCCTTCCCTCCACACCTCGGTGAACGGGTAGAAGCGCATGCCCGGCAGCGCTGACTCGATCATCTCGAAGACCACCCGGTCCTGGCCCGGGATGGCCTCGACGTAGCCGACCTTCTCCGGCCGTAGGCCCCAGGCCTTCGCGGTCTCGATGGCGCTCGTGGCGAGTGCCTCGACGCCACCCTCCACGAGGTCGGACTGGAGGCACATCATCGTGCCGACGCTGTCGCGGCGGTCGTAGACCTCGTCGCCGAGTCCCAGGAGGGCGTCGTCTCCCGTGGCGGTGACGCCGTCCCGGGAGAAGAGCGCCCGCGAGGGCTCGTCCGCCACGTCGACGACCGCGTAGCCCTCGGTGAGGCGGTCGAGCAGCTCGCCACCGGAGGCATTGGGGAGCAGACCGTTCCCGGTCATCGCCACGTGCATGCCATGCTCCTTGGCGAGGACCTGACCGGCCGCCAGGAAGGTGATGTGCCGCGGCCAGATCCCGTTGACGTAGCCACCGCCGATGACGTGGTAGACGTCCGCGGTCTGCAGCAGCTCGATCCCGGCGGCTCGGTGGGCGTAGCCGAAGCCGGGCTGCCGCGCCGCCTGGCTCGCGAACTCCGCGACCTCCTCGACGTCCTCGGAGGGGGCGGCCCAGCTGATGCGGAACAGCGTGTCGACGAAGCGCGCGTTCGGGTGCAGATCGGCCAGGAACAGCTGGGCGCCGCCCGGGTTCGGGCAGTCGAGGTAGACCTCCGCGTCGGGCTCCGTCGCGGCAAGATGGCGAAGCCAGGCCGCCGCCACGGCCTCGTCACCGTAGTGCGGGTAACCCGACGAGCCGACGAGATAGATGCGGCGACCTGCCATGCGGGGGACTCCTCCAGATCCTGGGTGAACCGAGGTCGGGAAGAACCTCGGCGCTGCGAAGGCTAACGCAGACCGGATCGGAGGTGGCGGGCGAGCAGACCAGCGGTCTCACCCGGGCGGAGTGCTACAGCGGCACGTTGAAGAGAACGTGTCCGTCCCTCACGCACTCATGGTGTTGGACCGTCCCGTGGTCCTGGGCACAGGCCGCTTGAGCTTCCTCGTTCGCAGCCAGTGCGCCATAGCCGGTGATGAGCACGTTGAGGGCGATGGCGGACACAACGGCCAATCCGAGCTTCCTGCTCATTCGCACCTCCTTTCGTCGTGCAACCTTTACCCACCCTGGGTCGGGTTCATCGTCACCGCGCCCCTCGGTCTCCCTGAGCCGGAAGTGGTCTGGACAAGTCCCCAGGCGTCGATACGACACCCCAAGCGGTAGGAACGCGTAATCTTTCCACCCAAGTCGGCCCGATCGGCCGCTGGAACGGAGGTGGGTCGATGCTCAGGCTCGGCATGTTCGTGGGTCCGGTGGTCCTGGTGCTGTGGATCTTCTGCGTCGTGGACGTGATCACGTCGCGCGACGACGAGGTCAGGCACCTTTCGAAGGTCGCCTGGCTGTTCCTTGTCCTCCTCTTTCCTCTCGTCGGTTCGATCGCCTGGCTCGCGGCTGGACGTCCGCGCGGCACGAAGCCAGTCGCCCGGCCTTACGAGCGCGAGGCCCCGGCGTTTCCCGAGTACGACCGCCCCGGCCGCGCTGCTGCGATCGACACCGCGGCGGACGAGGAGTTCCTCCGTCGCTGCCGAGAGCGGGCCGAGGAGCAGCGCCGGAGGCACCGGGAGGGGCAGGGCGAGGCTCCCGAGCCGGACGCAACCACCTGACGCCAGGGCGAGCGCTCCGTCCAGGGGTGGGCGCGTAACCAGGTCTGCGAGATCTCGTTGACCTGCGTGACGACCACTCCAGGAGAGCCCATGGCGAGTGCCATCCCCCGCGCTGCCTCCGTCGCCGCAGGCCTGGCCGCGTCGGCGCTGACCCTGACCGCCATGGCATCCGGAGTGTCGACCGCGTCGGCCTCCGAGAGCACGGCTGCCCGGTCGACGTACGCCTCCTCGACCAGCGGCGCGCCGTCCGGTTGGCGTCCGCGCCCGGCAAGGTACGGCGTGAGCGTGACCTCCGACGTACCCATCACCATGTCCGACGGCGTGAAGCTCTACGCGAACGTCTACCGCCCGGCCAAGCCCGACGGATCACCTGCACCGGGACGGTTCCCGGTGCTGCTCACCCAGACGCCCTACAACAAGAACAACCCGGGTCTGGGCTTCCGCAACGACTACCTCGTGAAGCGCGGCTACGTGCAGGTGGTCGTCGACGTGCGAGGCACCGGCTCCTCCCACGGCACCTGGGACTCTTTCGGCAGCCGCGAGCAGCGCGACGGCTTCGAGATGGCGCGCTGGGCCCACTCCACGCGTCGTCCGTGGAGCAACGGCCGCGTGGGCCTGTGGGGGATCTCCTACGCCGCGATCAACCAGTTCTTCACCGCAGCTCAGCACCCGCCGGGCCTCGAGGCGACGTTCCCGATCGTGCCCGCGGGCGACGTCTACCGCGACGTGGTGGCCTCGGGCGGGCAGGTCGACGCCGGCTTCATCCCGCTCTGGCTCGGGCTGGTCACCGCGACCGGCGTGATACCTCCGGCCTACACGGCGATGGCACCTGACGAGGGGCTCGTCTCCCTGCTCCAGCACGTCGGCGGCGCTGCGGCGTTCCAGCTCCCGATGCTCGCCAGCGCCGCCACAGGCGGCGACTCGGTCTACGACGGCCGCTTCTACCGCAAGCGCTCACCGCTCTCGGTCGTGGACCGGGTCGACGTACCCACCTTCGTCACCGGCGGGGAGTACGACCTCTTCCAGCGCAGCGAGCCGTTGCTCTACCAGCGCCTCCACGCCAACGGCGTCCCCTCCCGGCTGCTGATCGGCCCTTGGACGCACGTTCAGGCGTCGTCCAGCCCTGGCCTCGACGCGGCCGGGGCAACGTCGCTGGACGCCTTGGCTCTCCGGTGGTTCGACCGGTACCTGCGTGGTGCCTCCGACGCTGCGCTCGGCTCGGACGTGAAACCGGTCACCTACTACGAGATCGGTTCCGGACGGTGGCGTACGGCGAACCGCTGGCTGCCGAGCAGCGTGCACGCGGTGTCGTACCAGGTCGACGGCGTCTCGGTCGCAGGCGCCCCGGGCCGGCTGGTGCGTGGGCCGGGCCGCGCGCCCGGGAGCGACCAGGTCTACCCCGTGCCCGTGGCGGGCCTGTGCACGCGGAGCGCGTCGCAGTGGACGGCCGGCTTGATGTCCGGAAGCCAGTGCGAGAAGGACAGCCGCGTCAACGACCTCGCCGGCACGTCGTACGAGAGCGCACCACTGAAACGGGGGCTCCACCTGATGGGCCCGATCAACGCCAGGCTCTTCGTCTCCACGACCGCGCGTGACGGGATGTTGTCGGTGCACGTCGAGGACGTCGCTCCTGACGGCAGCGTGGATCGGCTCACCGGCGGTTGGCAGGTGCTCAGCCACCGTGCCCTCGACAAGAGCCGCACGGTGCGCCTGGACGGCCGAACCATCCTTCCCTACCATCCGTTCACCCGGGCGGCCCAGCTGCCGGTGAAGGCCGGAAACGTGATGGGTGTCGACGTGGAGGTCTTTCCGACCGGTGCCGTGGTGAAGCGGGGGCACCGGCTGCGGATCACGGTCCAGGCCTACGACACCCCCCACCTGTTGGCCACAGCGCCGCAGACGGTCGACCAGATCGGCGGAGTGATCACGATCCACCATTCCGCGCGGTACCCCAGCCGGCTGGTGCTTCCGGTCCGCCGCTGACGAGCCTGGGGGGCGGCGAAACACGGAGTGGGGCGGTCCTAACGGACGGTCACGGTGACCGGCGTCGAAGGTCGGTGTGCCCCCGGATCGCGGACCCGGAACCGGTTGGGCCCGGGACGACCGGAGGCGACCCAGGTCCGGAACCTGCCGTCTCTGACGACAACAGTGACGGGGAAGCGGGCCCAGCGTCCGTGCTCGAGTCGCTGGACCACGAGGACCGTCCCGGCGTGCCCGCTGTAGCGGCCGAACAGGTGCACCCGGCCCATGCGACCCACGTGCTGTCGGTCGACCGAGAGCGTCAACCGCTGGCGGGCCTGCTGCTTCGGCTCGTGCCTGGCCCGATGCCCGGGTTGGTGTTCGGCCCGCGGGCGCACCGGTCGACGGGGAGCGCGACGGTGGTCACGGCGCACCGCAGGCAGCTCGTGTCGGCGTGCCTGGTCCTTCCGGGAGCTGTCGCCCGAGGCGGCCGTTCTCGACCTTCGCCCGGAGGAATCCTGCGCCGCTTGGGGGGCGGGCCGTGCGGCGATGTCGTCCGCTCCGGCCGCCCGCGGTGAGGCCCCACCGGACGACGGTTCGGCCAGTCCCGCTGCCCGGACCACGCCGTAGGTCACGGCGCCGAGAACGGCTCCGGTGACCGCGGCGACGGTCACGACCGTTCCTAGCGCGCTGAACCACCGGGTCCGTCGGTCGTCTTGCTCCACCACTGCGCTGCTCCCGAGACGTGGGGGCATCCCGTCACGTGCCCCGCCTGCTCCGACGTGGTCTCCCGCGACGGCCACCCCAAACGGGAGAGAACGCAACAAGCCGCCTCGTGGACGGGTTGCGGGATCGCGAGGGACCGGAGCGCCTGAACGCACCCGGGTGCGCGGGGGTACGCGAGCCACCCGCCCCGAGCTCATGGCGAGCTCGCGGTGCCGTTCCGATGACTCACGACAGCGGGTTGCTGGCGCGTATCGGGTCGGCGCCGGACACGGTACGCCGCTCCCGGTCATGGTGGCCGTGCCAGTCGAGAAGCATGATGGTGGCATCGTCCCTGAGGTCGTGCCCGGTGGCACGCAGAACGCTGTCGGCGAGTGCGCGTACGGCCTCACGCGGGTGCAGTGCCCCGGTCTCTACGATCGCCGCGGTGAGGTCGATGCCGGCCGCGTTGCGCTCGAGCATGCCGTCCGTGACGATGACCACCCTGTCACCGGGTTCTAGTGCGAGCAGGGTGCTGTTATAGGTCGTCTCGAGGAATAGCCCGAACGGAATGTCGGCCGGTAGGTCCACGGTCCTGACGACTCCGTCGCGGGCCAGGTAGGGAGCAACGTGTCCGGCGTTGACCAGTTCCAGCGCCCCTGTGCGCAGGTCCAGGCGTCCGATGAGACCGGTCGCGAAGTCGTCGAGCCCGCTGTCGACGGCGTTGTCCGCCAGCGCCGCGTTCGTAGCGGTGGCCTGATCGAGCAGCGACGCGCCTTGTCGGCGCGCACCTCGGAGGCCTCCTACGCAGAGGCTGGCCGTCAGGGCGGCGGCAACCCCGTGTCCCATGGCGTCGGTCATCGACAGGTGCAGCAGGTCGCGGGCCAGGCTGTAGTCGAAGGTGTCTCCGGCGATGTCCGCGGCGGGCTCCAGCCACGCCGAGAGGGTGAATGCGCCCGCCTCGCACGTCCGTGGCCCGGGAAGAAGTCGCTGCTGGATCTCCGCCGACAGGCTGGACTGGCGGCTGCGCTGGCCCCACTCGAACAGGTCGGTGTGGCGCCGGTTCGCGATCACGACGAACGCGAGGAGATGTGCGAGCCGGGCGATCTCGGCGACCGTGTCGAGGCCGGGTTCCTCGGGGAGATGGAGCTCCAGCAGGCCGATGACCTCCCCGCGCTCGGTCACGGGGGCGAGCACCGTCCACCGGACGGCTGGTGTCCTGCCTGGCTGGAGCTCGTCGGGGGGAAGCACCTGCACGGTCTGGGTGCGCACCGCCTGTTCGGCCGGCCCGCCGTCGAAGGGCAGTACTGTCGCTGACTCCTCAGCGTCCCGCCGTTCACCGGGCGCCAGCATCTCGTCGCTGGTCTTCGCGTCGACGGGGTGGAGGGGGATGTGCGCGAGCCGGACCAGGGCCCGCCCTGACAGGTCGGCGATGAGGAAGGACACCACCGTTGCGCCTAACGCCACGCCAAGCTCGCGGGTCACTGCCTCGACCGCATCCACCGGGGAGGCGGCCTCCGCCGCGTCCAGCACTCGCCCGGTCCTCCCGGACGACTCTGCATGCACCATGTGCGGAGCGTATGCGACCGCGGGCGGTGCGGGCGACGGGTTCCGCGGCTCACGGGCGGGTGGGGTCACCCCGCCCCACTCCTGCCAGATGACCTTCCTGAGCTCGGGGTTGTCTGGGTCCGACCTAGCGCGGTCTCGACCAAGGCGTCGGCGGCTGTCGCAGCCTGACGCACCGGAGACCGAAGCGGCCTCGGTGTCACCGCCGCCCTACATTGGGTCAATGACTGCCCTTGCCGTAACTCAGCTCCCCGACCGTGCCCGAGTCGTTGTCATCGGTGGGGGCGTCATCGGCTGCTCCGTCGCGTATCACCTCGCCCACGCCGGCTGGACCGACGTGGTCCTGCTCGAGCGCGACCGCCTCACCTCCGGCACCACGTGGCACGCGGCGGGACTGATGACCTGCTTCGGATCGACATCGGAGACCTCGACCGCGATCCGGCTGTACTCACGTGAGCTGTACGCGCGGCTCGAGGAGGAGACCGGCCAGGCCACCGGTTTCAAGCCGGTCGGCCTCATCGAGGCGGCCGCCGACGGGGCCCGTCTGGAGGAGTACCGTCGCGTCGCCGCGTTCCAGCGGCACCTCGGGCTCGAGGTCGAGGAGATCTCGCCTCAGGAGATGGCCGACCTGTTCCCCTGGGCGAGGACCGACGACCTGCTCGCCGGCTTCCACGTCCCTGACGACGGCAGGGTCAACCCCGTCGACGTCACCACCGCCCTCGCCAAGGGTGCGCGACAGCTCGGAGTGCGGATCGTTGAGGGCGTCTCGGTCGAGGACGTGCTCACCGACCGCGGAGGCGTGACCGGCGTCCGAGTTTCCACGGGTGCACCCGGCGAGACGACCGAGATCGAGGCGGAGTACGTCGTCAACTGCGCCGGCATGTGGGCCCGCGAGCTGGGGGCGAAGAACGGCCTGGTGATCCCCAACCAGGCGGCCGAGCACTACTACCTGATCACCGACACCATCGACGGGCTCGATCCCGAGGCGCCGGTGTTCGAGGATCCTGCCTCGTACGGCTATTACCGCGAGGAGGGAGGCGGGATGATGGTCGGCCTCTTCGAGCCGCAGGCGGCGCCGTGGAAGGTCGAGGGAATCCCACGCGACTTCTCGTTCGGCAAGATCCCGCCTGACTGGAACCGCATGGGCCCATTCCTGGAGAAGGCCATGGCCCGCGTCCCGGTCACCTTCGACGTCGGTGTCCGCACCTTCTTCTGCGGTCCGGAGTCGTTCACGCCCGACCTGGCCCCGGCCGTCGGCGAGGCTCCCGGGATCCGCAACTACTTCGTCGC
>DASVBF010000387.1:0-16563 GCA_036375975.1 Nocardioidaceae bacterium
CTTGGGGATGAAGTCGGCCTTCGACCCCGCCACAGCCGACTTCTCGGGGATGACGTCTGAGGAACGGCTTCACGTGTCACACGTCCTGCACCAGGCGATGGTGGCGGTGGACGAAGACGGCACCGAGGCGGCGGCCGCCACGGCTGTGGTCATGGGCGTCACCGGCGCCCCGCTCGAACCAGCAGTATCGGTGGTCGCCGATCGGCCGTTCCTCTTCGTCATCCACGACGTGGAGACGAGCACGCCGCTGTTCATCGGCCGCGTGACCGACCCTCGCGCATAGGGCCCGGACGGGCCGGACAGGCACGTGGGCGGGTCCGGTTCGGGACCCACCCACGAGTGGAGACGGTCAGACGACATCAGGCGGCGAACGCTGGCGACGGTACGGATGCGGGCACCACTGCGATCGGCGCACGCCGTCGTGACGTGGTGCCCGACGCGTCGTCGCGCTCGGCCGTCGAGGCTGGGCGGCCGGCTCGGCCGTTCCACCGCGTGGGGGCTCGCCCCAGCTGGTCGCCACGATCTCGTTGAAGGTCTCGTCGAGCCACCCCGCGTCCTGGCAGAGCAGGTCGACGAGCTCGTCGTCCACCCGCTCCATCTGCTCCTCGGGCAGGGTGGCCGGGGCCGACAGCAGGTCGGCCCCGGCCGCGACAGGAAGGAAGGGGCTCACTTACCTCACTCCCCGAGCCGGATCAGGCCTTGATCTCCTTCTTGCTCTCGCTCCCTCGCTGGACCTCGATCTTGCGCGGCTTGGCCGCCTCGGCGATCGGGATGCGGAGACTGAGGACACCTGCTTCGTACTCCGCGTGGACATGATCCGTGTCGAGGGTGTCGCCGAGGAACAGCTGGCGCGAGAAGACGCCCAGGGGACGTTCGGCGACCTGCATCTCGATGTCCTCGTCGTGGACGGTCGGTCGGCGCTCGGCCTTGACGGTGAGCACGTTGCGCTCGACGTCGACCTCGATGGCGTCGGGCGTGACGCCGGGCAGGTCGAACATCACGACGAACTCGTCGCCCGCGCGGTAGGCATCCATCGGCATGGCGCTCGGACGCGACCACGTACCGGCGGTGCCGGAGCCAACCAGCGACTGAGCAAGTCGGTCGAGCTCACGGAACGGGTCGGTGCGCATCAACATCTGCTCTCCACCTCCTGCTCTCTCGGTCAATGTCAATGCACACTTCTCTTGTAGCACGTCGTCGTTCCGTTGACAAGCAGATATGTCAATGACACGATGACGAAATGCAGGACGTCGCCGCTGCCCGGGCCTTGCTCGACCGCGTCGTCGAGACGCTCCGACGTACGCCGGAGGCAGGCGGCCCGACGCGCTCCGGAGGAGGCAGCAGTCACCCGGCCGAGGTGCTGGAGGCGCTCGCGTCGCTCCACCGCCTGCGCAAGCAGCTCGACTCGTGGGAGCCGCTCCTCATCGAGGCCGCCCGAGCCCAGGGAGTCTCGTGGGCCCGGCTGGCGCCGGTCCTGGACGTGACGACCCGGCAGGCCGCCGAGCGCCGCTACCTCCGGCTCCGCCCGGGCCGGCAGCCCGACCTCACCCGCGAGGAGCGCGTCCAGGCCGCCCGGGACGAGCGCGCGGGTGACCGCGCCGTTGCTGCATGGGCGCGCGAGAACGCGTCCGGCCTCCGGCAGATCGCGGGCCGGGTCAGTGCGCTCACCGGGCTGAGCAAGGCCGGAAGGCGAGACGCCGAAGCTCTCGCGACCTCGCTGGTAGGAGACGACCCCAGCTCGCTGATCGAGCCTCTCGCCGACATGCACGTCCACCTCGTCGACGACCACGGCGCCCTGGCGGCGCAGGTCGAGGACGTGGGGCGCCAGGTGGGTCGCGTGCGCCGGGAGACGCAGCGCCGCCGTGACGCGGTGTCCCCGCCCTCAGCGTCCTGACACAGGGACCCGTTGCTCGGGTCCCGGACTAGGCCGCAGGAGCTCTCGGGACTTCACGGCAGTCCCGGCGCGCTACACCTCAGACGACGGTCGTCGCCGAAGTCGAGACATGGGGAGGTGTCGGGATGACCAAGCAGCTGTCCGCCCAGACACGACTGGAGCGCGTGCTCGGGGTGCCGCTCGCCGAGGATGCAGTGCGTCAGTGGCCACAGAGCGGCGAGGTGGTCGAGGGACGCCGGCGCATCGCGGAGGTCGAGTCGAACTTCGAAGTGCTGCGGCTGGCCGTCGGGAGGCGGCAGCGTCTGGGCGACACCGTCGTGGTCGAGTGGAGCTCCGACTACGGCGACGGGCGGATCTACCGGAACGTGTCGATCGCCGAGCTCGAGGGCGGGTCCGCTGTCCGCGTGACCGACTACTGGGGCGAGCCGTTCACCCCGCCGCCCTGGCGGCACGGGATGACCGCGCCTCTGTCCATGCCGCCCGGAGGTCCGTGGCCCTCGTCAGCAGAGCTGGTAGCCGAGTAGGACCGGTCGACCCGGCTCAGGGACATTCCGGACATGTAGCACGCAGCGTGACGACTCGGCGGGGAAAGCAGGCCGATTCCCCATGGATGCAGGCCATCGCATGGCACCCTCGTGGCATGCAACCGGATGGCCAGGCCGCATCGGAGCCGTCGCCCTGGACGAGCCCCGCCGCAGCGTTCCGCTGGGACGACGGGCAGTGGGCGGCGGAGACGTCCGCGTCACGCACCACGCGGCTGGTCGTGCTGGCGGTCGTCGTCGGCCTCTTCGCCCTCGTCCTCGCCCTCCTGGCGGTGTCCCTGCTGGTCTTCGGGCCGGTGGTCGTCGACCTGTACCGGGTCTTCCACTAGCCGGCCCGTCAGTCGTGCGCGACGGCGCCGAGGTCCTCGTGGGCCCGGTGTGACTCCGGCTCGATCTGGAAGGTCGCGTGGTCCACGTCGAAGTGCTCGGCGACGCAGCGGCTGAACTCGTCGAGCAGCGACCCGACGCCTCGCTCGGCGAGGCACTCGTCGCTGACCGTGACGTGGACCGACATCATCGGCATGCCGCTGGTGATCGTCCACGCGTGCAGGTCGTGCACGTCCACGACCCCCGGGACCGCGGTGAGGTGGGACCGGACCTCGTCGAGGTCGACGTGCCGGGGCACCGCCTCCAGGAGAACGTCGACCGCGTCCCTGAGCAACGTGAAGGACCGCGGCAGGACCATCGCGGCGATGAGCAGGGAGGCGATGGGGTCGGCCCGGAGGTACCCGGTGGTGAGCACGACCATCCCGGCGACCACCACGGCCACCGAGCCGAGGAGGTCGCTCAGCACCTCCAGGTAGGCGCCTCGCATGTTGAGCGACGACGCCTTGCGCCTGTTGAGGATGCCCAGGGAGGCCCCGTTGGCCAGGAGACCGACGAGCCCGAAGACCACCATCAGATCACCCTCGACCGCCACCGGGTCCATCAGTCGACGGATCCCGGACCAGATCAGGTAGGTGCACACGACGAGGAGGACCACGGCGTTCACTAGGGCCGCGAGGATCTCGGCCCGGTGGAGGCCGAAGGTCCGTCGTGACGTGGGCGGCAGGGTCGCCACGTAGGAGGCGGAGAGTGCCAGGGCGACGGCCGCGGCATCGGTCACCATGTGGCCCGCGTCGGCCAGGAGCGCGAGAGACCCGCTGAGCAGGGACCCGACGACCTCGAGGGCCATGACGCTGATCGTGACGAGGAGGACGAGCTTGAGCTTCGAGCGGTCCGTTGCCCGCTCGATCGCGTGCGTGTGCGGGTGCCGGCCCTCGCCGGATCCGTGACCGCTGTCTCTCGCTGGCCCCATGAGGCACCACAGTAGACGCGGGACCGCTACCTTGATCCGCGTGACAGGACACTCGTTGCTGGTGGTTCCGCTGCCGGGGCTGGTGTCCGTCGTGCCCCCGCTCGGGCGGGGAGCCACCCTGCCGCACATCCCGCTGGTGGACCCCTTCGCCGACCTGCCCCGGATCGACGACGGTGTGCTCGCGGAGCTCGAGGACTACTTCGCGGACGTCGTCCCCTTCGCCGTACGGCTGTCCGAGGTCTCGGAGTACCCCGGTGGCCCCGCCTACATGGCGCCGGATCCGACAGCGCCCTTCCGCCGGCTCACGCAAGGGCTGCTGCACCTGTTCCCCGAGCTGCCGCGGCCGCGACCGAGGTTCGAGCGGGTGCCGCACCTCTCCGTCGAGATGCCTCCCGGCGAGGACCTGGACCTCCTGCGGGAGCAGCTCGACCCCTGGCTACCGGTGGCGACGCTGGCACGTCAGGCCGCCCTGTGGTGGCAGGAGGACGGGGTGCGGACCCTTGCGATGTTCCCGTTCGGCACGAGCGCGGCCTGAGCCGGGAATCTTCACAGGGCCTCTCAGGTCTCGCGCCGTCCTGCCGTAGGTGACGGGTGAAGGCCCCTCCGCGGGCTGTTATGGGACGGCTGATCACTGCTGTTGCCGGTGCTATAGCAGAGGAATTTGTGAAAAGCGTGAACAACACGCCGAAGCCGCTCATACGCTCCGAGGAGACAGCCCGGTATGTCCTCTCCGGCCCCAGGAGGACGGGTTCGTCACCACCGCCCCGTCCGTGGTCGCACATGCAGCGACGAGCTCACCGTCAGGAACCGATCCCATGTCTCTCTCGGTCACGCGCGCCCTGCGCATCTGGGTCCTCGCCGCCATCCTCGCGGTGACCGTCACCGTCCTTCCCCCACTGAGCCCCGTCGGCGCCATGCCCATCGAGGGGATCCCGAGCTACGACCCGCAGCGCATCTGCAGCCCGTCGCCCAAGACGGGCACGGTGATGCTGGAGAACTACCTGCTCAGGAAGTACAAGGGCACCGGCTCCTCGGGCATCTCGCGCGCCTGCACGGCATCCGGCATCTCCGAGCACAAGGAGGGCCGGGCCTTCGACTGGCGCATCAGCGCCGGCTCGGCCCGCGACCGGCGCTATGCCCGTGACTTCCTCGGCAACCTCATGAGGACCGACCGCGCCGGCCACCGCAAGGCGATGGCGCGCCGGATGGGGATCATGTACATCATCTGGAACGACCACATCTGGTCGGCGTCGCACGGCTACCGCAGGCGCGACTACCTTCACCCGGCCTGCAGCAAGCTCAGCACCTGCGGGACGACCCTGCGCCACCGCGACCACATGCACATCTCGCTGACCTGGGCCGGCGCGCGCGCGAAGACCAGCTGGTACGAGCGGCGGCTGACCGGCAAGCCCTCGCCGGCGCCGGCCCCTGCCCCGGCACCGAGCACCGCCCCCAAGCCCGAGCCGAAGTTCCCCGAGGGCGTCCTCGACCTGCGGGACAAGCCCTACACGACCATCAGCGTTCCGGCGAACGGCGAGACCGTGGAGACGAAGTTCAAGCTTCGCGAGGGCGTCACGTACTCCCTCACCGCGGGAGGCCTCTACACCTACGGCGCACCGCATCAGGTGGGAGACGCCGTCTGCACCTGGTCCAGCAGCAAGGACTCCTGGGTCACGCACCCGACGCGGACGATCAAGCGGAGGTACGGCCGGCTCGCGCTCGAGGTCAACGGCGGCCTGGCCTTCGACAGCGACTGCCGCAGGTCGCACGCGTACCGCACCGACTTCACCTCGAAGCGAGAGAGCACCCTCAAGCTTCGCGTGATCGGGAACCACCCGTCGGCGACCGGTCGGCTGACCGTCGTGATCGGGCGGAGGAAGGCACGCGTGGGCTCAGCGCTCCCGAGCTATCCCACGCTGTCGGCTGCGCCTGAGAGCACGACCAGGAAGCGCGGCGGCTACGGCCTGCTCGCGGAGAACGTCACCGTCCCGGCCTCGGCGACCCGGAGCACCTACACGAAGGGGAAGCTGCGGAGTGGCGTCACCTACCGGGTCACGGTGAGCGGAGTTGCCCAGATGGGTGAAGGAGTCCTGACCGACGGGAAGTGCCTGTCGGTGGGCGGCGCGTGGTACTCGAAGGCGACGATCGACAGGCGTGTGCCAGACCAGGACCACGGCAACCTCTACCTCAACGGTGCGCCCATGCGCAGCCGCGGATCGACCGGCTGTGGCACCGAGCCGCACAGCGTCAGCTTCACCCCCGACGTCACCGGCCGGCTGCGCCTGGACCTGTGGGACCCGCTCGACCACAGCGACAACAGCGGCGACCTCCAGGTGAAGGTGCAGCGGGTGACCCCGATCGCCACTCCTCAGGCGGCTGCGGGGCAACGGCCCCGGGTCCGGCGCGTCGAGTGGAAGCAGTCGCGCGACTGGTTCGAGGTGGACCCGAGCGACCCTGACGGAACGCTCTCGACGATGAAGCTGCGCAAGGGCGACCGGGTCCAGGTCATCGTGCGCGGGAAGTTCTCCACCGGTGGGTACGACGCAGACGCCTCCTGCGTGAAGACCCCGGCAGGGTGGCTCCAGGCCGACCCCGCTGCCGACCTGCTCGGACAGGACCCGCTGAACCTCTGGGTCGACGGGCAGCCGGTGAGGTGGCGAGCCCTGGGTCCGACCGACGGTTGCTCGTCGGAGTACCGCTACACGACCCGGTTCACCCTGACCGAGCACAACGGCCCCCTCCGGGTGAGCGTGTTCGACCTCGACTACCGCGACAACAAGGGCAGCTTCGAAGTCACCCTGCTGCGCGACGAGGACTGACCGGGGCTGCTCACCGCCTGGGCACCCGGTCCACTGGCCGGGCGCCCGGGCACGAGGTCAGGAGCCGCCGGCGATGTTGACCAGCCAGGTCACGCCGAACCTGTCCACGCAGCTGCCGAAGACGTCACCCCAGGGTGCCTTCTCGAGCGGCATGGTGACGGTGCCCCCGTCGGAGAGCTTGTCCCAGTAGCCCCGCAGGGCGCCGTCGTCCGCGGCCTCACCGCTCAGCGAGATCGAGTGGTTGTTGCCGGGGGTGTAGTCCATGGCGTTGGGCGTGTCCGCCGCCATGATCACCAGGTCGTTTCCGGTGACCAGCATCGCGTGCATGATCTTGTCCTGCTCGGCGGGGTCCTCGCTGGCGTGGAACTCCCCGAAGGTGCTGCTGGTCAGCTCCCCACCGAACACCGAGTGGTAGAAGTCCATGGCCTCCCGGGCGGTGTCGCGGAAGCCGAGGTAGGGGTTGAGGCGAACGGTCATCTCGCTGCTCCTCACAGTTCGTAGGTCCAACCAGACTGACCCCGACCACCGACAGAAGTCACCTGTCCACCGGGGCAGGGCACGCGTGCATGGAGCGCCTCCGAACGGGGAACGGTTGGAAGCGGTGTCCGAGACGACGGGCTCGCCCTGAGCCCACGGCGGCCGCCGGTCGACGAAGGAGGCCCCGATGAGCACCGAGTCCAGGGTCCCGGCGGAGCGCAGCATCTGGCGGCGCAAGCCGATCGCGAGCGACACGGAGAGCGGCCTCGAGAGACACCTGGGTCTGTGGCAGCTCACCGCCATCGGCATCGGCGCGATCATCGGCGCCGGGATCTTCACCCTCGCCGGGACGATCGCGAACGGCACGGCCGGGCCGGCCGTCACGATCTCCTTCATCATCGCCGGGGTCGCCAGCGCATGCGCTGCCCTGTCGTACGCCGAGTTCGGCGGCATGATCCCGCAGGCCGGGTCGGCGTACACCTACGGGTACGCCGTCCTCGGCGAGTTCGCCGGCTGGCTGATCGGCTGGGACCTGCTGCTGGAGTACACCGCCATCGTCGCCGTGGTCGCCATCGGTATCTCCGGCTACTTCTCCTTCCTCCTCCAGAGCCTCGGGCTCGACCTTCCGGCGTGGATGCTCGGCGCGCCAGGCACCGGTGACGGCCACCGCGTGGACCTGTTCGCCATGATCCTGTGCCTGCTCATCGCCGCCCTGCTCAACCGGGGCATCCGGGCGAGCGCGCGAGCGGAGACCGCGCTGGTGGTCGTGAAGGTCGCGATCGTGCTCGCCGTCATCGTCGTCGGCGCCTTCTACGTCAACACCGACAACCTCTCGCCGTACATGCCCTACGGTTTCGGCGGCGCCGTCACCGGTGCCGCGACGGTCTTCTTCGCGGTCTTCGGGTACGACGCCATGAGCACCGCCGCGGAGGAGTCGAAGGACGCGCAGCGCATCCTGCCGAAGGCGATCATCCTGAGCCTCGCGATCTCGATGGTGCTCTACCTGCTGGCGTGCACCGTTCTCACCGGCATGCAGCCGTACAACGAGATCGACCAGACCAGCGGATTCTCGACGGCCTTCCAGTCGGTCGGGCTCGAGCGGTTCGCGGACGTGATCGCGGTGGGCGCGATCGTCGGCATCCTCACCGTGCTCTTCTCGTTCATGCTCGGCGCCTCGCGGGTCTGGTTCGCCATCAGCCGCGACGGGCTCCTCCCGAAGTGGTTCAGCGAGACCAACCGCAACCACGTCCCGCACCGGCCGACCTGGATCATCGGGATCGTGTCCGCGCTGATGGCCGGCCTGGTGCCGATCGCCGAGGCGGCGGAGCTGACCAACATCGGTATCCTGCTGGCCTTCATCGTGGTGTCGGCCGCCATCATCGTGCTGCGCTACCGCTCGCCCGAGATCCCCCGCACCTTCCGCACGCCCTTCATGCCGGTGCTGCCGCTGGTAGGTATCGCGTTCTCGATCTGGCTGATCAGCCAGCTCGACGTGGTGACCTGGATCAGGTTCGTGGTCTGGTTCCTCATCGGCGTCGTGATCTACGCGCTCTACGGCTACCGGCGCAGCCACCTCGGTCGCGGGCACGTCGTGCACACCAAGGACGGCTGACGGCCGGTCAGCCGAGCGCGGCCATCAGGGGCGGAAGGATGAAGAGCATCCCGAGCGACCAGGTGACGTGGGTCAGGATCGGCGCGAGCACTCCCCCGCTGACCCGGCGCTCGAGACCGACGATGACTCCAAGCACCGCGGCCGCGAACACGAGCATCACGTTCCAGGTGGCCACCGTGATGAGCGTGTACAGCACCGTGGAGACCAGCACGGGCCTCCGCGCGCCGACCGCGGCGTAGAGGCCGCCGCGGAAGAACATCTCCTCTGCGACGCCGTTGACGACGGTGACCAAGACGATCACCGGCAGGGAGCCGAAGCGCGCGTGGTCGAGGACGTTGTCCACGCTCGCCCGGAGGAACGGAACCTGCGCCACGACCAGCGCCCCGGCAGTGAAGACGGCGACGGCCACGAGCCCCAGCGCGATCGGCGGCAGCACCGGCCGGCGCAGCCTCCCCCCGCTCCGCATCCGTCCCAGGTGCAGCGGCCCGGACAGCAGCGACCCGACCACCCAGGTCGCCGCGAGGGCGAACGTGAAGCCGTAGAAGGCCGGGTCCCCGGGCTCGGTGGCGAGCGAGAAGCCCAGCAGGGTCGACCCCACCACGAGCGTCACACCCGCGATGAGCCTCCGGCGCCGGAACAGCCGGTCGGTCTGCCAGTGGTCACGCTCGACCGGGGAGACGAGCGTCGTGTCGACGAAGCGACGCAGCCAGGTCACAGCCGTCCTTGCTCGCGGAGCCGGTCCGCCAGAGCCTCGCGCACCATGTCGTCGTACCCCATGGTCTCGAACGGCACGACCTTCCGGATCGAGTCGTCCTTGACCACGACCTCGTTGTTCATCGACTCGATCAGCGTGCGCCCGGTCGTCGTGTCGACGTCGGTGACGAGCGCGAGCCAGCGCGAGGACAGGTCGGGCGTGAGCACCGGTACGACGACGATCGGCACGTCGCGGCCGTTCTGGATCTGCGAGGCCCGGCGCAGCATGTCGCGGTAGGTCAGCACCTCCGGACCGCCGACGTCGAAGGTGCGTCCCATCGCCTCGGGGTTGTCGAGCACGCCGACGAGGTAGCGGACCACGTCGCGCAGCGCGATCGGCTGCGTCTTGGTGCCGACCCACTGCGGGGCGACCATCGCCGGGAGGTTCTTCACGAGCTGGCGGGTGATCTCCCAGGAGATGCCGCCGTGGCCCACCACGATCGCGGCGCGCAGCACGGTCACGGGGACGCCGCCCTCGCCGAGCAGCGACTCCACCTGGCGGCGAGACCTCAAGTGCGCGGACAGCGCGCCGTCATCGACGCCGAGCCCGCCGAGGTAGACGATCTGGCGGACGCCCGCCTTCGCGGCGGCCTTCCCGAACGCCGTCGCGGCCTCGGCGTCCTTGCGCTCGAAGTCCTTGTCCTCGAGGGAGTGCACGAGGTAGTAGGCCACGTCCACACCTCGCATGGCCTTCGCGACGGTCCTGGGCTCGAACACGTCGCCCCGGACCGGCTCGCCCGGACCGTCGTACCTGTCGGGGTTGCGGGTCATCGCCAGGACGTGGTGGCCCTCCTCCTCCAGCGCGCGGGCCAGGTGCGACCCGACAAAGCCGGTGGCGCCGGTGACGAGCACGGTCAGGGGCATGGGTACCTCGCTCGGGTCGGGTGCGGGCCCCGTGACCCGCTGACGTGGTCCAGAGTGCCCGAGCAGGGCAAGACCAAGCGTCGGGCTAGTGGGGCCCGTCGCCGGGGCAGAGCACCTCCTCCGGCTTGGCTAGCCGGAGGCCCCGGCCCGCCGGGAGGATCGTCGCCGGTGCGCCCGTCGTACGCCGGTGCAGCGCGGCGGACGCCAGCAGCACGCCCAGGCCCGCCACCGAGAGCCCCACCCCGACCCAGCTCGGAGCGGTGTAGCCCCAGCCCGCGGAGATCACGAGGCCTCCGAGCCAGGCACCGAGGGCGTTCGCCGCGTTGAGCGAGGAGTTGTTCAGGGCCGCGCCCAGCATCTGGGCGTCACCGGCGACGTGCATGAGCCGCAGCTGGAGGTTCATGACCAGGACCGAGCCCACGGCTGAGACCAGGAAGACGGTCAGCGCGCCCAGCAGGGCATGGGAGGCCGTCACGGTGAACAGCGCCAGGGCCAGTCCCATCGCGACCGAGCTGGCGAGCAGGGAGCGGAACATCGACCAGTCGGCGAGGTGCCCGCCCACGAGGGTGCCGAGGACGCTGCCCAGGCCGAAGGCGAGGAGGTACAGCGGCACGGCGGACGCGGGCAGGTCCGCGACGTCGGTGACCGTCGGGGCGATGTAGCTGTACATCGCGAACATGCCGCCGAACCCGATGGCACCGACGAGCAGGGTCAGCCACACCTGCGGGTTGGTGAAGGCGCTGAGCTCGCGCCGACCGGTCGCTCGCGGGTCCGGGGCGGTCGCGGGCACGTGGAGCAGGACCAGGGCGATGGTCAGGACCGCGATCAGCGTGACCGCCCAGTAGGCCGAGCGCCAACCGAGGTGCTGCCCCATCCAGGTCGCGGCAGGGACGCCCGCGACGTTCGCGACCGGAAGGCCGAGCATGACGAGGCTCACCGCCTTCCCGCGGCGCCCCGGTCCCGCCATCCCGGCTGCGACGAGGGCGGCGACCCCGAAGAAGGCTCCGTGCGGCAGCCCCGTGAAGAAGCGAGCGACGGTGAGCGCCTCGTAGCTGACCGCGAGCGCGCTCGCGGCGTTGCCGAGCGCGAAGGTCCCCATCAGCGCGAGCAGGAGCCCACGACGTGGCAGCGCTGCTCCGAGAATCGCGATCAGCGGAGCACCGACGACCACGCCCAGCGCGTAGGCCGCGATGACGTGGCCGGCGAGGGGGATGGGGACGCGGAGGTCCCCGGCGAGGTCAGGCAGCAGGCCCATGGTCACGAACTCGGTCGTGCCGATGGCGAAGCCACCCATGGCGAGCGCGACGGCAGCAAGCGAGAAGTGGCGGGCGGTGGTGGAGGAAGGCAGGGCAGGGGTGTAGGCAGGCGGGGACGTCAAGAGCGAAGATCCTTCGGCTGGTGAGGTCCGGACAGGTCGGCTCGGGCCCCGCGGGTTGCGCAGTCGCCCGAACCCTGCGCAACAAAGGCCTGCGCGGCTGCTATTTCGAGTTGCCGCCGTGGGCTACCTCACGGTTTGTCCGTTGTGTGTCAGCCGTCACGCGGCGCAGGCGCCGGGTTGGTCGGGAGCCGGTCGAGGTGGATCCCGAAGCAGTCCTCGTAGGCGGCGAGGATCTCCGCGTCGGACTCCAGCCGCCGCTCGGTCCGCTGACCGTCCTCGGTGCGGATGAGCCGGTCGCCGCTGAGCGTGACCCGGCCGCTCGGCGTGGGGAGCGAGCAGGTGAGCGTCTGCGCGAAGTGCGACGCCGGCGAGGTCTGCTGCCACCAGCACGTCGCCTCGAAGTCCCCGAGAGCACGCGGGCGCAGGTCGACCTGGTACACCCGGTTGCCGTTCATGACCACGTCGATGTCGCCGTGGTCGGCGTCGACGAGCCGGAACCATCCTGCCGGGTCGGACTGCCGTTCCCGTTCAGCCAGGCGGAGCGGCCGCCGGGAGAACGCGCCGAAGCCCACGTCGACGAGGTGGGCCTCGGCGAGGTCCACCCTCAGGACGAGGTGGTCGAACGGCGGGCCGAGCGTGTCGCCCTCGCCGTAGACCCGGGCGGCCATCAGCGTCACAGGGAACCCCAGCGCCTCCAGCAGCGCGCCGAACGCGCCGTTGAGCTCGTAGCAGAACCCACCCCGCCGACGGCGCACGATCTTGTCCACGAGGGCGTCCACCTCGAGCACGATCGGCTCGCCGAGATGGATGCTGAGGTTCTCGAACGGCACGGCGTCGAGGTGGCGCTCCTGCAGCGTCGGCAGTGCGTCGACGTCGAGCCGCGGAGGCCGCTCGCAGCCGATCCGGCGGAGGTAGGCGTCGACCGTACCGGTGTCCACCTCCCCATTGTCCCTCCGTCAGCGCACGCTGCGGATCCGGTAGACGAGCACGCTGCCGAGCACGCACACGCCCGCCGAGGTCAGGTAGAGCGACACGTAGCCGCCCGCGAGCGTGACCAGGATCGTGGCGAGGAACGGGGCGAAGACCTGCGGCAGGGCGTTCGCGATGTTGATGACGCCGAGGTCCTTCGCGCGGGTCGCGGCCTCGGGCAGCACCTGGGTGATGAGGGCGAAGTCGACGGCGGTGTACACGCCGTACCCCATGCCGAGCACCACTGCCGCGACGAGCGCGCCCGGCCAGGTCTGGGTCACCGCGAGGATCACCGAGGCGGCCGCGGCGACCAGCCCCGCCACGGCGACGAAGACCCGGCGGCGGCCGACGTGGTCGGACCACAGCCCTCCGACGACCGTGGTCGCGACGAGCATCGCGGCGTAGATCCCCGTGAGCACGAACACCCCCTGTTCAGGGTCGTCGTAGCCGACCGCGTCCTGCAGGTAGAAGAACAGGTAGAGCGTCCCGAGCGCGTTGCCGAGGTTCACGAGGAAGCGCGTGATCCAGGCCCACCCGAAGTCCGGGTGCGCCCGCGGGTTCACCCAGAAGCTCCGTGCGAACGCCTTGACGTCGAAGCGGGCGACGAGGTCCCGTGCGAGTCGTACGTCGCCGCTGCGGAGCACGAAGGGCACGGCGAGTACGACGACCGCGGCCGCTGTGGCGAGGAACCCCGCGGAGACCCCGCCGGTGACCGTTGCGATGCCCACACCGCCCACGACGCCGAGCGTCTGCGCGACGGCGACCCACCCACCGACGACGCCGCGCTGGACCACGGGCACCTGGTCGGGGACCACGGCGGTGATCGCCGCGAGCATCGCGTTGAGGCCGGCCTGCGCGAGGCACCAGCCGACCAGCATGACGAGCAGGTTGTCCGCGACGGCCAGGACCACCAGGGCCAGCGCACCGGTGAGCGCGCCCGCCGCGACCCACGGGAGCCGCCGCCCGAAGTGCGAGGTCGTGCGGTCGGAGAGGGCGCCGAAGAGCGGGTTGGAGACGACCGAGACGCCGGCGCCCACTCCGGTGACGAGCCCGAACACGAACTCCTTGTGTCCCGGCGACACCTCCGCGGCGAGCTGGGCGAGCAGCACCTGGATCGGCCCGAAGAAGCCGGCCCACAGCCCGATCGAGGCCAGGGTGACGCGGGCGACCCAGGTCGGCCGGACCGGGACGACGGGTTCCGCGAGAGCGACCGGCGAGGGCGGCACCGACCCCGCCGGAGGGCTCGTGGTCACCGCCTGTTCGCGGCGATCATCTCCGCGAACCACCGGTAGGAGTCCTTCGGCGTCCGCCGCTGCGTCTCGAAGTCGACGTGGACCAGGCCGAAGCGTTTCGTGTAGCCCTCGGCCCACTCGAAGTTGTCGATCAGGCTCCAGGTGAAGTACCCGCGGACGTCCACGCCGGCCGTGATCGCCTGCCCGACGGCCCGGAGATGGCCGTCGAGGTAGTCGATGCGCCGCTGGTCCGCCACCCGGCCTGTCGCGTCCGGCTCGTCGTTGTAGGCGCAGCCGCTCTCGGTGACGAAGACCGGTGGCAGCTGACCGTCGTACTCCTGGCTCAGCATCACGAGCAGGTCGCGGAGGCCCTCGGGCACGACGGGCCAGTCGAAGTCGGTCCGCGGGTAGCCCTCGATCGGCAGCACCACGAACGGCATCCCCTCCCCGGCGTACGGGTCGCCGTCGACCGCAGGGGTGGACGGTCCGGCGATGCGGGTGGGGTTGTAGTAGTTCACTCCGTAGAAGTCGAGCGGGCTGCCTATGACCTTCAGGTCCTCGGCGACCGGGCCCGGCATGCCGGCCTCGTAGCCGTGGGGGTACCGGCCCAGCAGCATCGGTTCGGCGAAGAGGCGGTTCCACAGGGCGCCGTACGCCATCGCGGCCTCCCTGTCCTCCGCACTGTCCGTGGCCGCCCAGACCGGGGTGTGGTTGTTCGCGGTCCCGACGCTCTGCGCACCGGCCTCGCGGAGGGCGCGGACGGCGACGCCGTGACCGAGCAGGAGGTGGTGCGCCACGGGCAGCGCGTCGAACAGCAGCCGCTTGCCGGGGGCGTGCATGCCGAGCCCGTAGCCGAGGAAGGTGACCACGTTCGGCTCGTTCACGGGGATCCAGTGGCCGACCCGGTCGGCGAGGCGGGCGGCGACGATCGCGGCGTACTCCCCGAACCGCTCCGCGGTGTCGCGGTTCATCCAGCCGCCATCGTCCTCGAGGGCCTGAGGCAGGTCCCAGTGGAACAGCGTCGCCATCGGCGTGATCCCCGCCGCGAGGAGCTCGTCCACGAGGCGGTCGTAGAAGGCCAGTCCTTTCTCGTTCGCCGCACCGCTGCCGTCCGGCTGGACGCGTGGCCAGGCGATCGAGAACCGGTAGCTGTCGACGCCCAGGCCCTTCATCAGCGCGACGTCCTCGGCGTGGCGGTGGTAGTGGTCGCAGGCCACGGCGCCGCTGCTCCCGTCGAGGATCCGGTCGGGCTCGGAGCAGAAGGTGTCCCAGACGCTGCGCCCGCGGCCGTCCTCGTCGACGGCCCCCTCGATCTGGTACGACGCCGTGCTGGTGCCGAAGACGAACCCCTCGGGAAGGCGCGGGTACTCCCTCGTGTCTGCCATACCTGTCACGATGGCACGCCTTGACCGCACGGGGTCCCTAATGCAGGTTCGTGACATGCACGAGGACCGCCAGGCGACCTTCTTCGACGACGCGGCCGAGTGGCGTGCCTGGCTGGAGGAGCATCACGCCTCGGAGAGCGAGCTGTGGCTGGGCTTCTGGAAGAAGGGCGCCGGCCACGACGGGCTGACCTACGAAGATGCCGTGGACCAGGCGCTCTGCTTCGGCTGGATCGACGGCCTGCTCAACCGGATCGACGACCGGGCCCACCGGATCCGGTTCACGCCGCGCCGCCCCGGGAGCAACTGGAGCAAGGTCAACGTCGACAAGGTGGCCCGGCTCGAGCAGCAGGGGCTGATGACCGACGCCGGCCGCGCGGCGCACGAAGCGGGGAGATCGAGTTCCCGTGGCCTGTACGGCTACGTCAACGACGAGGAGGTGGAGCTCGACCCGGCGTACGCGGCGCGGCTCGCCTCGTCACCGACGGCGCTGGCCTTCCTCGAGTCGGAGACCCCGTCGTACCGGCGGACCGTCAAGCGCTGGGTCATGTCGGCCAAGAGACAGGAGACCCGCGACCGCCGGATGGCCGAGCTGCTCGCGGACTGCGAGGCCGGCCGGAGGATCAAGGCACTGAGGGTCGAGCGGAACAACCCTCCGTCCTGACGTGTTGGTCCCGTCATGACGACGCTGCCGGAGACGAAGATCGACGTACGTCGCGCCGCCGACCGCTTCAAGACCGACGTTGGGTGGCTCGACTCGAACCACTCGTTCTCGTTCGGGCACCACTACGATCCGCGCAACGTCGGTCACGGCCTGCTGGTCGTGAACAACGACGACATCGTGAAGCCCGGGACCGGCTTCGAGACCCACCCGCATCGCGACATGGAGATCGTCACCTGGGTGCTCCGCGGCAGCCTGGTCCACCAGGACTCCGAGGGCCACGCCGGCGTGATCTACCCCGGCCTGGCCCAGCGGATGAGCGCCGGCACGGGCATCCTGCACTCGGAGAAGAACGACTCCTGGCGCCTCGCCCCCGAGCAGGGCGAGCACCGGGAGCCGGTGCACTTCGTGCAGATGTGGGTCGTGCCGGACGAGCAGGGGATCAAGCCCGGCTACGAGCAGCTCGAGATCGACGACGAGCTCCTGCGGGGAAGCCTCGTGCCCGTCGCCTCCGGCATGCCCCGGCACGAGGGAGAGGCCGCGATCCGGATCAAGAACCGGTACGCCGCCCTGCACGCCGCCCGGCTCGAGCCGGGTCGGAGCGTGAAGCTCCCCGACGCGCCGTTCCTGCACCTGTTCGTGCCCCGCGGCGGCGTGGACCTGGAAGGCGCCGGCGCGCTCGG
>DASVBF010000034.1:0-5565 GCA_036375975.1 Nocardioidaceae bacterium
GTCGCCCAGATGCCCTGGGACAGCGCCACCTCACGCACCACCGTCCGGAAGGTCATGATGTTGTCGGCCGTGGAGAGCGCGTCGGCGTAGCGCAGATCGATCTCCTGCTGGCCCGGCCCGCCCTCGTGGTGGCTGAACTCGACGGAGATCCCCATGGACTCGAGCATGGTGATCGCCTCGCGGCGAAAGTCGGAGCCCGAGCTCTGCGCGGTGTGGTCGAAGTAGCCGCTCCGGTCCACCGGGAGCGGCTCGACGCCCGGCTCGGGGGCGTTCTTGAAGAGGTAGAACTCGATCTCGGGGTGGGTGTAGAACGAGAAGCCGCTCTCGGCCGCCTTCGACAACGTGCGCTTCAGCACGAACCGCGGGTCGGCGTACGACGGGGAGCCGTCCGGCATGACGATGTCGCAGAACATGCGCGCGGTCGCCGGGCCCTCGCCGCGCCACGGCAGGATCTGGAAGGTCGACGGATCCGGTTTCGCGAGCATGTCGGCCTCGTAGACCCGCGCGAACCCCTCGATCGCCGAGCCGTCGAAGCCGATGCCCTCGGCGAAGGCTCCCTCCAGCTCGGCGGGCGCGATCGCGACAGACTTCAAAGAGCCCTGCACGTCGGTGAACCACAGCCGCACGAACCGGACGTCGCGCTCCTCGAGCGCCCGGAGAACGAACTCTTCCTGCTTGCCCATGGGAGAAACTATGGCGCATGCCTGTTACGCAGGCATGACGCGACCCCTCACTCCTTCGGTACGTTCCGGTCGAGCTCGGCCAGCCAGGCCTCTGCGTTGCCGTCCGAAGGTGCGCGCCACTCGCCCCGCGGCGACAGGGCTCCTCCCGCAGAGACCTTGGGGCCGTTCGGCAGCGCGGACCTCTTGAACTGCGCGAACGCGAAGAACCGCTTGACGAACACCTCGAGCCAGTGACGGATCACCGGAAGGTCGTAGCCCACGCGCCGCTCGTCCGGGAACCCCGGGGGCCACTCCCCCGCTGCCGGGTCACGCCAGGCGTGCTGCGCCAGGAAGGCGATCTTGCTGGGCCGGTAGCCGTAGCGCAGGACGTGGAAGAGGTTGAAGTCCTGGAGCGAGTAGGGGCCGATGGCGGCCTCGGTGGACTGGATCTCCTCGCCCTCCTCCACGGGGACGAGCTCGGGGCTGATCTCCTGGTCGACGATCACCCGGAGTACCTCGTTGACCTCGTCGTCGAACAGCCCCTCGGCGGCGACCCACCGGATCAGGTGCTGGATCAGCGTCTTCGGCACGCCGGCGTTGACCGTGTAGTGCGACATCTGGTCACCGACGCCGTACGTTGCCCACCCGAGCGCGAGCTCCGACAGGTCACCGGTCCCGAGCACGATGCCACCGCGGTGGTTGGCGATGCGGAACAGGTAGTCGGTGCGAAGGCCGGCCTGGACGTTCTCGAAGGTGACGTCGTAGACCGGCTTCCCCTCGGCGAACGGATGGTCGAGGTCCGCGAGCATCTGGTGGGCGGCCGGCCGGATGTCGACCTCCTCGAACGACACCCCCAACGCCTTGGAGAGCCGCGTGGCATTCGCCTTGGTGGTGTCGCCGGTCGCGAACCCCGGCAGCGTGTAGGCGAGGATGTCGCTGCGCGGCCGGCCGAGCCGGTCCATGGCGCGGGCGGCGACGATCAACGCATGGGTCGAGTCAAGGCCTCCCGAGACCCCGATGACCACCTTGGGCTGGCCGATCGCACGGAGCCGCTGCTCCAGCCCGGAGACCTGGATGTTGTAGGCCTCGAAACAGTCGAGGGCCAGCCGTTCGGGGTCGTCCGGCACGAACGGGAACCGGTCGACCTTGCGGCGCAGCCCGATGTCGCCCGCCGGCGGCGCGAGGGTGAACTCCACGGTGCGGAAGGCTGCGACCCGGTCGTCGAGCGTGCGCCGGTTGTCGTCGAAGGTGCCCTGCCGCAGACGGTCCTGGCGAAGCCGGTCGAGATCGACGTCCGCCACGGATCGACGGGGCCCGTCCGGGAAGCGCTCGGTCTCGTCGAGGAGGTTGCCGAGCTCGTAGATCATGGTCTGCCCGTCCCAGGACAGGTCGGTGCTCGACTCGCCCTCCCCCGCCGCGGCGTACACGTAGGCAGCCAGGCACCGGGCGCTCGCCGACCTGACGAGCAGGCGCCGGTCGTCCGCGCGGCCCACGGTGATGGGGCTCCCGGAGATGTTGGCCAGGACCGTGGCCCCGGCGAGAGCGGCCTCGGCGCTGGGCGGGACCGGCACCCACATGTCCTCGCACACCTCGACATGGAGCACGAGTCCCGGCACGTCCTTGGCCCGGAACAGCAGGTCGGGCCCGAACGGGACCTGCGCCCCACCGATCGTGACGGTCTGGCCGCGGCGGTCGTCCCCGGGGCCGAAGTGACGACGCTCGTAGAACTCGCGGTACGTCGGTAGGTAGGACTTCGGCGCCGCCCCGAGCACATCGCCCTTGTGCACGACGACTGCGCAGTTGAGCACCCGGTTCCCTTGCACGAGGGGGGCACCGACGACGAGGACCGGGGTGAGGTCCCGGGTCTCGGCGACGAGACGCTCCAGGGCCCGCCCGACCTCCTCGAGAACCGTGTCCTGGAGGAAGAGGTCCTCGATGGAGTAGCCGCTGAGCGAGAGCTCGGGAAAGATCGCCACGGCGACGCCCTCGTCGTGGCAGGCCCGCGCCTCGGCCAGGATCGCGTCGGCATTCGTCTCCGGGTCCGCGATCGAGATCGGCACGGTGCACGCCGCGACGCGGGCGAACCCGTGGCTGTAGGCAGAGGTGAAGTCCACGTGGCGATAGTGCCACGTCGAGATCTGCACAAACGTGGACACCGCCGGGCCGTACTAGCCTTGACCGTGGTCCGGGGACTCCATCGGGGAGCCTCGAGGTTTCGTGGAGGACAACAGAATGAGCGAGATGGCGGCGCCGTACGGCAGCGGCCCTGCGAAGAGCGCAACGGCCGTCAGGCGGATCCGAACCCACCACCTGCGGGAGATGAAGCAGCGTGGAGAGAAGTGGGCGATGCTCACCGCCTACGACCAGTACGCTGCGCAGATCTTCGACGAGGCCGGGATCCCGGTCATGCTGGTCGGGGACTCCGCGTCGAACAACGTGTACGGCAACGAGACCTCGCTGCCCGTGACCGTGGACGAGCTCATCCCGCTTGCCCGGGCGGTCACCCGCTCCGCGAAGCGTGCCCTGATCGTCGCCGACCTTCCCTTCGGCTCCTACCAGGCATCCCCCGAGCAGGCCTTCCACACCTCGGTCCGCTTCATGAAGGAGGCCAACGCCCACGCCGTCAAGCTGGAGGGTGGCGAGGAGATGGTGCCTCAGGTCGAGCTGCTCACCCGTTCGGGCATACCCGTCATGGCACACATCGGCTTCACCCCCCAGTCCGAGCACAACCTCGGCGGATACCGAGTGCAGGGCCGCGGCGACGCCGCGCAGCGCCTCATCTCCGGGGCCAAGGCCCTCGAGGCCGCCGGTGCCTTCGCGATCGTCATGGAGATGGTCCCCGGAGACGTCGCCGCCGAGGTCACCAAGACCCTCTCCATCCCGACCGTGGGCATCGGAGCCGGCGTGCACTGCGACGCCCAGGTACTCGTCTGGCAGGACATGACGGGTCTGCGCACCGGCCGCATGCCGCGTTTCGTGAAGCAGTACGCCGACCTGCACGGCGTTCTCCTCAAGGCCGCGCAGGACTACGCCGCGGACGTGGCGGCCGGGACGTTCCCGGGGCCCGAGCACACGTTCTGAGAGGCTTCCTGGTCCAAGCTCTGTTGCTGGGCTCAGCCGGCGGTGGCGTCCGTCGACGCCGTGGGGTCCGGGCTCCAGGGCGACTCCGTCGACCCGCCTGACGACTGCGACGGCGCTTCACTCGGTGCGCCCGAGGTCGTACCGTCCGTCGGCCCGCTCTCACTCGGGGTGGGCGTCTCGCTGCTGCTTTCACTCGGAGTCGTCGTCTCGGAAGGCGACTCCGACCCGGACACGCTCATCCGGTCCGGCCCTTCCCGACCGAACCCACGACCGCCGGGTGTGAACGGACCGCCGTCGTGAGCCGCGGTGCTCCGGGGCTTCCCGCCGATCCCGCTCGTGCTACCCGTGTCGGCCGGTCCCGCTGGAGCCTCCGTAGGGCCCACGTAGGCCGACCCCACGCCCGGGTCGCCCGGTGCCCTCGGCGTCGGAGAGCCGGGTGCGGCCGGGGATGCCTGGTGCGGCGGCGTCGCCGTGTCGTACGGGCCCACGATCGTCCCCGCGACGTACGCACCCGCCGGGAAGGTCAGCAGCATCCCGAGCAAGGCCTTCCACAAGACAGGCATGCGGCCATCGTGCCCAGATCTCGTCGGTCGATGTAGCGGAATCCGCAAGGTTCGGCGCCGGTGGAATGGACCGGTTCAGAGCCCCTGCCCGGTGTTCACGTCAACATCGCGACAAACCACGCAGCGGCGGCGATGAGAGGCAACACGAGAACGCGGTACGGGTATCTCGTGAACCACGTCAGGCTGAGAATGAACAGCACGACCCAGACGAGCGGAAGCACCACGAGAGTCTCTGCGTCATGGACGACGATGGCCGACCAGACGTAGAGGAAGAGCGTCGTCGCCATACCGCCGAGCCCGATGAACGGTCCTGACTGTCGAAGGTTCATGGTGAGCGTGCTGCTTTCTCGGCGATGGACGAAGCGGTGTCGAAATCCCTTTGTGCGTTAGGGATTCTGTCGCATTCGGCGAAATTCCCTTTCGCCGGGTCCTGAATGGGGCAATGCGACACGCCCACATAAATTCCGCGAATTAACTCATCTCGGGCGGTGATCTTGCAAAGATCATACGCGGGGGCGACCGGACCGGCCGTCCGAGACAGGGAGCGCCGGCACCGCCGGACGATCACGGACCAGGAGGCACAGGTGCCTGCAACACAGAAGAAGGCGACCACGAGGTCAGCCGTCAGGACATCGCCGGCGAAGAAGACGCCGACCAGGAAGAGCACCGCGACCGCGACCACGAAGAAGGCCGCGGGCTCTGCCAAGAGCAAGGCCAAGAAGGCCACCGCGACGGTGTCGAAGAAGGCGACCGGCGCCACCAAGCCGACTGCCAGGAAGGCTCCGGCGACCAAGAGCACCGCCAAGAAGGCACCCGCTACCAAGGCCGCCGCCAAGAAGAGCTCGCCCAGGACCAGCGCCGGCAAGACCGCTGCCAAGGGTCCTGCGAAGAAGACATCGGCCGCGAAGTCTCCGGCCAGGAAGACGGCAGCCAAGAGCAGCACGACCGCAAAGAGGGCCACCTCCAAGGCCACGACCGCCGCCAAGAAGTCCGCGGCGAAGTCCACGGCCGCCGCCAAGAAGTCCGCGGCGAAGTCCACGACCGCCGCAAGGAAGACCTCGGCGAAGAAGTCGCCGGCGACCAAGACCAGCGCCAAGCGCGCCCCGGCGACCAGGTCGACCGCGAAGACGACCGTCAAGAAGAGCCCCGCCAAGGCGACGACCGCGGCGAAGAAGGCGTCCGCAAAGAAGGCACCGGCCAAGAAGACCTCGAAGCGGTCCTGAACACGGATGAGTCGGGGCGGCAGTCGAATCGACTGC
>DASVBF010000369.1:0-19535 GCA_036375975.1 Nocardioidaceae bacterium
CCCGGCGGCCGTGGTCGGCGGACCGGGCAGGCGGTCAGGCGACGTCGCGGTGGGAGGCACCTGTGTTGTCGAGAACCTCGAGCAGGAACACCGCGGCGTCGCAGCGGGTGCAGCAGTACTCGCACCCGTCGACCGCGCAGCCCTCCTCGACCGCGACGAACAGGCCCTCGTCGCCGCAGTCGGCGCAGAACGCGACGACACCGGTGAGCATCAGGTTGTCCGATCTGTTCTCCATGTCTGAAACGGTAGGAGACGGCGCCGACAGTTCCCGGGAGGACGCGCCCGATACCCTGGACGGGTGCCTCATACTGCTGCCGGCTTCGAGTTCGTGAAGGGCCACGGCACCGAGAACGACTTCGTGCTCCTGCCCGACCCCGACGGCTCGGTCCACGGCGACCTCGCCCCGGAGCTGGTCGCCGCGCTCTGCGACCGGCGGGCCGGCATCGGCGGCGACGGGGTGATGAGGGTCATCCGGACCGAGGCGTACGACGACCCAGCGGCCGTCGCTGCGCGGGGGAGCGCGGAGTGGTTCATGGACTACCGCAACTCCGACGGGTCGCTGTCCGAGATGTGCGGCAACGGGGTCCGGGTGTTCGCGCGGTACCTCGCCGACCACCGGGGCGTCGACACCTCCGCTCCGCTCGCCATCGGCACCCGCGCAGGCACCAAGAAGGTCACGTTCGAGCCCGACGGACGGGTCACCGTCGACATGGGCCGGCCCACACTGCTCGGGGAGACGAAAGTGGGTGTGGGCCCGCGTTCCTGGCCCGCCTCGAACATCGGCATGGGCAACCCGCACGCGGTGGCGTTCGTGGAGTCGCTCGACGATGCCGGCCCGCTGCTCGAGAGCCCCGCCTTCGACGCCGCGACCTACCCCGAGGGTGTCAACGTCGAGTTCGTCGTGCGCCTGGCGGAGCGTCACGTCGCGGTGCGGGTCCACGAGCGGGGCTCTGGCGAGACGAGGTCCTGCGGCACCGGTGCCTGCGCGGTCATGGTGGCGAGCGCCCTCGTCGACGGCGCAGGTCGCGGTACGACGTACCAGGTCGACGTCCTGGGCGGCCGGCTGGACGTGACCTGGACCGAGGACGACCGCGTGCTCCTGACCGGACCGGCGGTGCTCGTGGCGACCGGCGAGGTGTCTAATTCGTTCGCCGCGGGTACCTGACGCGTGCCAGCATCGAGGTCTGGCCAACACGGCCTGCGCCCGGAAGATTTCCGGCACCCCGGATGTTGTCACAGGTGAACATGACTGAATCTCACAAGGCTTACGCAGCCGACTATGAAGCAGATCGCGTCCGCCCCGTGGACGAGGCCTACGAGACTCCGGAGGAGTTCGACCTCGACGTCGAGCTCGAGGCCACGGCCGACTGGGGCGAGGACCCCGAGGAGGCCGACGAGGGCAGTGTCGGGGAGTGGGACCTCGCCGAGCGCCACGCGCTCCGTCGTGTCGCGGGTCTGTCCACCGAGCTCGAGGACATCACCGAGGTCGAGTACCGCCAGCTCCGGCTGGAGCGCGTCGTCCTCGTCGGGGTGTGGACCGAGGGCTCCGTCGAGGACGCGGAGAACTCTCTCGCGGAGCTGGCCCTCCTCGCCGAGACAGCGGGCTCCCAGGTCCTCGACGCCATCTACCAGCGCCGTCAGCGGCCCGACCCTGCGACGTTCATCGGGCGGGGCAAGGTGGACGGCCTCCGCGAGATCGTGCAGGCCAGCGGCGCCGACACCGTGATCTGCGACGGCGAGCTGGCGCCGTCCCAGCTGAGGAACCTCGAGGACCGGGTCAAGGTCAAGGTCGTCGACCGCACGGCGCTGATCCTCGACATCTTCGCCCAGCACGCGAAGTCCCGCGAGGGCCAGGCCCAGGTCGAGCTGGCGCAGCTGAGCTACATGAAGCAGCGGCTGCGTGGATGGGGTGGCAACCTCTCCCGCCAGGCCGGTGGCCGCGTCGGCTCCCAGGGCGGCGGCATCGGTGGTCGTGGTCCCGGTGAGACCAAGATCGAGACCGACCGCCGGCGGATCAACACCAAGATCGCCAAGCTGCGGCGCGACCTCGCGCACATGCGGACCACCCGTGACACCAAGCGGTCCGAGCGCAGGCGCAACGAGATCCCGTCCGTGGCCATCGCCGGCTACACGAACGCCGGGAAGTCGTCCCTGCTGAACCGGCTCACGAACGCCGGTGTCCTCGTCGAGAACGCTCTGTTCGCCACCCTCGACCCGACGACCCGACGTACGACGACCGCCGACGGCCGCATCTACACGATGTCCGACACCGTCGGGTTCGTGCGACACCTTCCGCACCAGCTCGTCGAGGCCTTCCGCTCGACCCTGGAGGAGGTGTCCGACTCCGACCTCATCCTTCACGTCGTCGACGGGTCGCACCCGGACCCCGAGGGGCAGATCGCCGCGGTGCGCGAAGTGTTCGCGGAGATCGGCGCCGACAAGGTGCCCGAGCTCGTGGTGATCAACAAGGCCGACGTCGCCGACCCGATGGTGCTGGCCCGGTTGCGCCAGCGGGAGCCGCACTCAGTCGTGGTGTCCGCGAAGACCGGGGACGGCGTGCGTGACGTCCTGGCCGCGGTGGAGGGGGACCTCCCTCGGCCGGGCATCGCCTTCGAGGCGCTACTGCCCTACGAGCGGGGCGACCTGTTGAACCGGATCCACGAGCACGGTGAGGTCGAGCGGATCGAGCACACCGGTGACGGCACCGTCGTGCACGGGCGGGTGCACGCCGACCTGGCCGGGGAGCTGACTCCCTACCTCACGTCCTCGGCGAGCGCCTGAGAAGCCCCCCACTCGCGCGGCTCGCACCCCGGATCGGCTACTGGGCCGACTCGGGCTCAGCTGGCGACACGACGGTGAGCCGCGAAGCGGGCTCGTCGTCGCGTGCCCGCTGGGACGGGATCGCCGGCGTGGGGCGCAGGCTCCGAGCCAGCTCCTCCTGAGCGCGCGCCCCCTGGACGCAGCGCCCCGCGAAGAGCCGGGCCTGTAGTGCGGTCATGATCCACAACCCCCTCCAAAGAAGTCGGATCCCCCACTTGCTGACAACCTAGTGGGAGCCACCCCCGGCAGGGAACATGGCGAGACGCTCTGTCCCGTTATTCCCCAAAGATCACCCCAAAATGGTCCAGCCGGGTTAGGGGGTGGGGCGCCATCGGATGCGCTTCGTCGATAGGGGACGATAGACCCCATGTCGCGTGCTGCACTCGTGCGCCTGGTACTGGCGCTGCTCATCCTCGGCGGGTCGATCGCCCTGTCGGTCACCTCCAAACCTCGTCTGGGGCTCGACCTCAAGGGCGGCACGCAGATCGTGCTGCAGACGCAGGACTCGCCGACGGTCCAGGCGAACGCCGAGTCGACCGACCGGACGCTCGAGGTGCTCCGGGGCCGCGTCGACGCGCTCGGTGTCTCCGAGCCGACGCTCGCGCGGGCCGGCGAGGACCGGATCATTGTGGAGCTGCCGGGCCTCCAGGACCCGCGCGAGGCGGCCCGGGTCATCGGCAAGACCGCCCAGCTGAGCTTCCACCCGGTCGTCAACGTGGCGACTCCGGGCACCAAGCCCAAGGACGGACAGGTCATCTACAAGGACGAGGCCGGTCAGCGGCTCGTGCTCGGCCCCACGGCGGTGCCCGGTGACCTCGTGTCCGGTTCCAAGCCGGCGACGGACCCGTCCCAGGGCACCGGCTGGTACGTCACCGTGGACTTCAAGGGGGCCCAGGGTCGCGACGCCTGGCGGAAGCTGACGGCGAACGCCGCCTGTGCGCAGATGGGGACCCCTCCACGCCGTGTCGCGATCGTGCTCGACAAGAAGATCATCTCCTCGCCCGAGGTGGTCTCCGACATCCAGTGCGGTGTCGGCATGCCGGGCGGCTCCACCCAGATCACGGGCAACTTCACCCCGGAGGAGGCCAAGAACCTCTCCATCCTGATCGAGGGCGGCGCCCTGCCGGTGCCGGTGAAGATCGTCGAGCAGCGGACCGTCGGCCCCACGCTCGGCGCCGAGGCGATCCAGGCCTCCGCGGAGGCTGCGGTGATCGGCCTGATCATGACCGGCCTGTTCATCGTGTGGATCTACCGCCTGATGGGCTTCCTCGCGACGATCGCGCTGGCGACGTACGCCGCCATCTCCTATGCGGCGCTGATCGCGCTGGGCTCGACACTGACCCTCCCCGGCCTCGCCGGATTCGTCCTCGCGATCGGGATGGCCATCGACGCGAACGTGCTGATCTTCGAGAGAGCGAGGGAGGAGTACGCCGCCTCCAGCAAGACCGGGCTCGTGCGCTCGCTGACGATCGGCTACAACAAGGCCTGGTCGGCGATCATCGACAGCAACATGACGACGCTACTGGCGGCGGCGCTGCTGTTCTTCCTCGCCTCCGGACCGGTCAAGGGCTTCGGTGTCACGCTGTCGATCGGTGTCCTGGCGTCGATGATCTCGGCGCTGATCATCGCGCGGGTGCTCACCGAGCAGGTGGCAGGGGTGAAGTGGGTCCAGGGGCACCCGAAGGTCACCGGCATCGACCACCTCGGGCGGGTCCGCGAAGCACTCCGTCGCTGGAACCCGGACATCATGGGCCACCGGAAGATCTTCCTGTCGATCTCGGCGGTCGCGTTCGTACTCGCCCTCGTCGGCATCGGTGTCAAGGGGCTCGACCTCGGCGTGGAGTTCACCGGCGGCCGGATCATGGAGTACTCCACATCCCAGCCGGTCACCGCCGACCAGGCACGGGCCGCGCTCGCCGACGCGGGCTTTGCGAGCGCCGAGGTGCAGAAGGCCGACCAGAGCAACATCTCGGTCCGGACCGGGCAGATCACGAACGAGCAGCAGGTCGAGATCCAGGACGCGCTCGGCGAGGTCGGCGGCAACGCCACCAAGCAGCGCGACGAGCTGATCGGGCCGAGCCTGGGCGACGAGCTGCGCAACAAGGCGCTCATCGCATTCGGCATCGCGCTCCTGGTCCAGATGGCGTACCTGGCGATCCGGTTCAAGTGGACGATCGGTGCCTCCGCGGTGCTGGCGATGTTCCACGACGTGATCATCGTGACCGGTGTCTTCGCCTGGCTCGACAAGCCGATCGACGGCATTTTCCTGGCCGCGGCGCTGACGATCATCGGTCTCTCCGTCAACGACACCGTGGTCGTCTTCGACCGGATCCGTGAGCAGTGGCATTCGACCAAGGAACGCGACCTCGCCAAGGTCGCCAACCAGGCGGCGCTCGACACCATGCCGCGTACGGTCAACACCGGTATGGGTGCGATGTTCATCCTCGCCGCGCTGGCCGTCCTCGGTGGCGAGTCGCTGCAGGACTTCGCCATCGCGCTGCTGCTCGGTTTGATCATCGGCACCTACTCGTCGGTGGGCGTCGCGACGCCGCTGTCCCTTCTGTTCCAGAAGAAGTGGCCGCTGCCGAAGGCCGAGGCGCAGAAGAAGCAGAAGCGGGTCCGGGACGCCCGCGACACCGGCGCGGTGGTCTGACCTCCCCCTTGTAACGCGGGGTTATGGACGCTTCAGCAGCGGTATGCCGCTGGGGAAGCGTCCATAACTCTTGGGAAGGGCACGAAGGCCGCCGATGCCGTGGAAGCCGGTCCCCCTTCGTCGGCGGGACCGGTTAGGGTTCTTCAGTGCCTGAGACCTCCCCGACCGTGAAGCAGGTCCTCGCCGCAGCGGTCGAGGCGCTCGGCGGACAGGAGCGCCCGGGCCAGATCCAGATGGCGGAGGCGGTCGGCCGGGCGATGGCGAGCGGCGAGCACCTGCTCGTCCAGGCGGGCACCGGCACCGGCAAGTCGCTCGGCTACCTCGTCCCCGCGCTGCTGCACGACCGGCGGGTGGTCGTGGCGACGGCCACCCTGGCGCTCCAGCACCAGCTCGTGGAGCGCGACATCCCGGCGCTGCTGGAGGCGGCCGGGCGTCAGCTCGGCGACAAGGCGACGTACGCCGTCCTCAAGGGCCGCTCGAACTACGCCTGCTTGCACCGGATCCGCGAGGGCGTCCCCGACGACCAGGGCGTGCTCGTCGACGTGCCGGAGGGCTCCATGGCCGCAGAGGTGCTCGCGATGCGGTCGTGGGCCGAGGAGGAGACCGAGCGCGGGGGTGCCGGCGACCGCGACTCCGCGCCCAAGCACACCGATCGGGTCTGGCGTCAGGTCTCGGTGAACCACCGCGAGTGCCTCGGGGCGACCAAGTGCCCTTACGCCATGGAGTGCTTCGCCGAGCGGGCCAAGGAGAAAGCGGCGCACTCCCAGCTCATCGTCACGAACCACTCGTTGCTCGCGATCGACGCGATCGAGGGCGTGCCGATGATCCCGGAGTACGACGCCGTGGTGATCGACGAGGCGCACGAGCTGTCCGCCCGGGTGACCCAGGCCGCCACGGACGAGCTCTCCGTCCCCGACCTCGAGCGGGCCGCACGCCGCTCCCAGAAACACGTGGAGAGCCAGGAGGCCGACGAGCTCGCCGATGCCGCCGACGCCCTTCGTGACGCTCTCGACGAGGCGGGGGCTGGCCGGGTGGACACCCTCCCGGTCACGCTCGCAGACGCGCTGGCGCTGGTCCGCGACTCCGCGCGCGCCCTGATCTCCGCCTTCCCCAAGGAGTCCGGAGGGCCCGACTCCGGCGACGCGGACGCCGGGCGGACCCAGGCGAGGGGATGGGTGCAGGAGATCTTCAAGACCGCGGAGCGCATGGCGGCGAACGCCGAGTCGGACGTGCTCTGGGTCAGTGACCGCGACCCTTCCCGGGGCGGGAGCCGCCTCCACGTCGCTCCACTCCAGGTCTGGGGGCCGCTGCGCGACCGGCTGCTGCACGACAAGACCGTGGTGTTCACCTCGGCCACGCTGATGCTCGGTGGTGACTTCAACTCGGTGGCGACCAGCATCGGCCTGAAGCCGAGCGAGCGGGTGGACCACTCCATCGACGGCGGGGCGTCTCCCGAGACCGCCGAAGCGGAGGAGCCGGTGGAGTCGCTCGCCGTCGACGACGCGCTGCCTTGGCGCGGCATCGACGTCGGCTCGCCGTTCGACTACCGGCGCCAGGGGATCCTCTACGTAGCTCGTCACCTCCCGCCGCCAGGACGCGACGGGCTCGGCTCCGCCCAGGTCGACGAGATCGCCGAGCTCGTCGAGGCGGCCGAGGGTCGGACGCTGGGGTTGTTCTCGAGCCGGCGGGCGGCGGAGGCCGCTGCCGAGGCGCTGCGCGAGCGGCTGCCGCACCTGATGGTGATGGCCCAGGGGGAGGCGCAGCTTCCCGAGCTGGCCCGGCTCTTCGTTGAGGACCCGCACGCTTGCCTGTTCGGCACGCTGAGCCTCTGGCAGGGGCTGGACGTCCCGGGAGACACGTGCCAGCTCGTGCTGATCGACCGGATCCCGTTCCCGCGCCCCGACGACCCGCTCATGTCGGCCCGGCAGCGCGCGGCCGACCGGGCAGGGGGGAACGGCTTCATGGCGGTGGCCGCCACCCATGCGGCCCTGCTCCTCGCGCAGGGGGCAGGGCGACTGATCCGCACCACGGAGGACCGCGGGGTGGTGGCGATCCTCGACCCGCGGCTCGTGACCGCACGCTACGGCGGCTTCCTGCGGGCCTCGTTGCCGCCGATGTGGCCGACGACCGACCGCTCGGTGGTCCTGGACGCGCTCAGGCGGTTGGCGTCCGCCGGCAGGACCGTCGATGCCGACTCAGACGAGCCGGCCGCCACAGGAGGAAAGGCCGAGCGGGAACCCTCCAGCAAGCTGCGCGCCACCGGCGCCCGCTGAGACGCCCCGGCCCGTCGGGCGTGGTCACCGAGCGGCTACCGTCGAGGGATGGCGCACGCCCCACGTCTGTGGACCGTGCCGGCAGCAGGCATCGTCTCGCTGGCGATGGTCGCCTGCACCGCGACCGGATCGTCGACCCAACCGCCCGCTGCGCCATCGGCTGCCTCGGCAGGCTCGTCGAGGACCTTCGGGTCGCCTACCGCGCAACCACGAGCGCCCGCGCGGCCACCGGACCAGCCGTTGGCCCTGGCGGTGCATCACACCAGCTCGCTCCGCGACCTGTCCCTCGAGCGGGCACGCAACGTGGTCGCGGGGCGGAGCCGTCTCGACGTCGCCTCCGGGAGGCCGCCTGCTGCTCTCCGCGCGGTCGCACGCGGCAAGGCGGACGTGGCCGTGGTCCCGGCCGGCGATCTCGGACCCGAGGTCCGCGCGCTCTCGGTCGACGGCGTCGACCCGGTCCGGAGCCCGGCCGCCTACCCGCTGCGAACGTCCGCGGCCGACCCTCCAGGGCCGGTCGTGACGGTCACCGTGGTCGGCGACATCATGCTGGGCCGCGGTGTCGCAGAGGCAGCGCGCGGCTCGGGCGACCCCGCCCCGGCCCTGCGACCGACCGCTCGCAGGCTGGCACGGGCCGACATCACGGTGGGGAACCTCGAGAGCACGCTGTCGCGGGCCGGACCACCGACCCAGGGCGGCGACTCGTTCGGGGCAGACCCTGCCGTCCTCGACGGCCTGCGCGGCGCGGGCTTCGACGTGCTCGGCCTCGCGAACAACCACCTCGGGGACTTCGGACCACGAGCGCTGGTCGAGACGGTCCGCCGGATCCGCGACGGAGGCCTGAAGACATTCGGGGCCGGCGCCACGGCACGCGAGGCATGGGCACCAGCCGTCGTCGAGCGCCACGGCGTCCGCTTCGGATTTCTCGGCTTCAACGCGATCGGCGAGACGCCGGCGGTCGGACCAGGACGTCCCGGGGCCGTCACGGTCGGGATGCCGCCGCGGACCGGGCCGCTCGACCAGACCGCGCTGCGCAGGTTCGAGCGCGCCGCGCGGCGGCTGGACCGCCGCGTCGACGTCGTGGTGGCGATTCCGCACTGGGGCACGCAGTACACCAACCGGCCCGAGCCGGTCCAGCGGGTCGTGGCCAGCCGGCTCGTCCGCGCCGGGGTGGACGTCGTCGTGGGTGGCCACCCGCACTGGCTGCAGGGTGTGGAGATCGTCCGGGAGCGGCTGGTCGCGCACAGCCTCGGGAACTTCGTCTTCGACATGGACTTCATGCGCCAGACCCAGGAAGGCGCCATCCTCGAGATGACCTTCTGGGGCGAGGAGCTGAGAGCTGCCGAGCTCGTGCCGTACGTCATGGACGACCGGTTCGCCCCGCGCGTGGTGACCGGACAACGGGCGGGGCAGGTGCTCGAGGTGATGCGGGCGACGAGCGCGGCACCCTTCCGCGCTCCGGGCTGAGAGGGGCGGCTGGCGTCAGCGCGCCCCGGGCCTCAGTGCAGCCAGGCCCACACGAGCCGCCCGGTGCGCCTGAGCTGTGGGCGGCTCACGACCGCCGGCAGATCGTCGGGAGAGTGGTAGGCCGCGTAGCTGGTGCTGCCCAGCCGCGCCACGGCGAACCCGACCTTCTCGAAGGACCAGTGGTCGCTGGCGGTGTTCTCGCACGGCTGGGCAGGTACGTCGATCCGCGCCGCCGTTCGCAGGAGGGCCCGTTGCACCCGGGGCGGTGAGAGCGGGCCCTTGCACACGGGCACGACCGAGCCGACGCCGACGCGGTCGAGCGAGACCATCGCGGTGAGCGCCTCCCGTCGCTCCCGGGACAGGTGCCGGACATGGTGCTGTGAACCGAAGTGGTGCAGGTCGTCGCCAGCCCCTCGCGGCTCCTCGGCCCCGAAGGCCACCACCACCACCGGCAGCCGGGTGTCGTCGTCCGCCACGGCGAGCCGGGCCACCTCGAGCAGCACGGCCACCCCGCTCGCGTTGTCCTCGGCGCCGGGCGCGCGGGCCACGGTGTCGAGGTGGGCGCCGAGCAGGACGTATGGCCGCGTCGGGTCGAAGTCGTGCGGCTCGGCGACGACGTTGAATGACCGTCCGGCCTCGACGGGCACCCCCCAGGAGTCGCCCGCCGGCACGTCGAACGCCTCTCGGTGGACGTCGTACCCGAGCTCGGCGAACCTCCGCTGCACCACCTCGCCGGCCCGCCGGTAGGCGGGTCCGGTGGCCAACCGCGGTCCGATCCGCCCCGCCAGCAGGCGTACGTCGGACACGGCGGCCGCCGCGTCGAACCCGCCGGCGTGCTCCGATGTCTCGGAGGGCCCGCCGCCACGGATGGATCCGTCCGCGGTCGGTGGACCGGTCGTGTCCGGCGAGCGTGTGACGGCAGGAGCGGGCGTCGCGGTGGGTCCGGCCGGGGTGGGACCCCCCGACGTACACGCCACGAGCGCGAGCATCGGGACCAGCGCGGCCGCCGAGGCGGCGAGGACTGCGCGTCCCATGAGTCGAACGTAGCCGAGCCTGCGTCTACCCGGTTCCCGCTGCTCCGTAGGTCAGGTTCTCGCACGGGTCCGTGGCCGCCGAGCGGGCCCGGTCGGTGATGCTCCGAGGCAACCGACCCTCCCCACCCCGGCCGTCAGGCCGCTGCTTCCGAGGCTTGTCCGGGCCGGAGAGCCGGTCCTGCGGGGTCAGTGGATCGTCGTGGCGCAGGGCCGCCCAGAGCCGGTCGACGTCGGGGTGCACCAGAGCGACGCGCGGACCGTCGTACCTCCACGGGGTCGTGACGAACATGACGTCCTCGGTGGTCATGTGGCGGAGGCTGAGCACGAGGCTCACGAGCTCCCGCGCGCTGCCGAGCTGGCTGTCGAAGGTGAGGTACTTCGTCGCGGCCTCGGCTAAGGGCAGGATGTGCGTCGGGGTCATCCCCTCGGCGCGGACCTTGCTGATGACGCTGCCCAGGAACGCCTGCTGCCGTTGCATCCGGCCGATGTCCGAGCCGTCGCCGACGCCATGTCGCAGGCGAACGTAGTCGAGCGCCTTCGGGCCGGAGACGGTCTGCAGGCCCTTGTGGAACACGAGGCTGCCCTGCTCGCCGAGGTTCGGGTTGATGTCGCCTTGGTAGACCGGCTCGGGCAGGCACACCGGCACGCCGCCGACGATGTCGGTCATCGCCGCGAAGCCCGCGAAGTCGGCCACCACCGCGTGGTCGACCCGCATGCCGGTCATCTTCTCGACGGTGTTGACGGTGCAGGCCGGGTTCCCCTCGTGGGTCTGTCCGACGGAGAACGCCGTGTTGAACATGGCGTCGTGCTGGGGCTGGGACCAGCTGCCGTCAGGAAGCCGGCAGGCCGGGATGTCCACCAGCGCGTCGCGGGGGATCGACACCGCCACGGCACGTCGGCCGCCTTCGTAGATGTGGAAGAACAGCGTGGTGTCGGAGCGGCCCACAGCAGATCCGGCCCCTCCGAGCGCTTGGTCCGCACCTGCGCGGGTGTCCGAGCCGATCAGGAGAATGTTCTGTCCGTGCACGGTCGGGGGCGGGCGGTGCTTGCTGATCCCCTTGCCGCTGAACGTGTTGATGCTCCGGTCGAGCCGGACGTAGGCGACCGCTCCGGCACCCGCCACGCCCACGAGCAGAACGGCGAGCACGATGCCACCCACCTTCAGGACGCGCCTGCGTCGCCCGGGAGCCGTCGAGCGGCTGCCCCCGGGTGCTGTGGGGGAGTCACCCGACACGGCGCTGCCCTTCCAGGTCGTCAGGTTGCCTACGTACCCAACGGCTGAGAGGTCAGCCTCGTTCCCTCACCGAATTCTTGGGGCCCCGGGTGTTCGTCTATCGGTCCCGAACTGCGGTGATTTGCGTCAGAGTCGGCTCCGACCGTCGTAGCCACCCCGGGGGGCGCCCAGACCGAACAGCCGACCGACCGTCGGGGCGACGTCGACGGTCGCGGCGGGGGCGCTGGAGGTCCCCTTTCCGACGAGGCGGTGGCCGCCGGAGATGAAGAACGGGATCGGGCGGGTGGCAGGGTGTCCGTGGTTGCCGGGGATCGGGTTGCTGTACTGCGCCGGGTCGCTGAACCGCCATCCTGAGCGGCAGTAGGCGACGAGGTCCCCGGCGTTGGCGCCGAGCCGGAGGTTCCTCGGGGTGCGGACGGACAGCACTCCGGGCGTCGACTCGGTGATCTTCCGCATGCGCTCCACGGCGGCAGTACGACGGTCAGCGGGGCCGGTCCAGTAGAGGAGGTCCGCGCCGCCGTTCTGCGCGATCACGACGCGTCCTCTCAGGAGTCGGTCATCGTCGAAGGCCGGCTTCAGCGAGATGAGGCGATCGGGCCGGGACCAGTCCATGGAGTGGTCGGCGAGGACCACGACCACCGAGGTCCTCCAGCGCCCGGACGACTTCAGCATGTCGACGAACCGGCTGACCTGGGTGTCCACGTCGACCAGGGCTGCCTCGCGCGCCGCCTTGACCGTCGTACCGGTGACGTCGCCGTGGCCCATCCGGTCGCAGTCGCCGAGGTTGACGAAGACCAGGTTCGGGTCGAACTCCTCCACCATGCTGATGGCAGCGTCCATGGTGAACGCGTCCGGAGCATGCCCCGTGACGGGGAGCACCGGTTGCGGCTCCCAGCGATAGGTCGCCCGGTGGCCGAAGATGCCGAAGAGGTACTCCTTGCTGAGCACCGTGCCGGTGGTGAACCCACTGCGGTTGAGACGCTCGATGACCGTGGGGAACCGCAAGTCGGACGGTCGATCGAGGTCCCGGACCGTCTTCTCGCGGCGGTCGTAGACGGAGTTCGCCGGGACGCCGCTGCGGTCGGGGCGGACCCCGGTCATCATCATGACGTGGTTCGGGATGGTCTCCATGACCGGCAGGGAGCGAGCGCGCGGGAAGCTCATCCCGCCGTCGCGGAGCGCCTGCAGGTTCGGCATCTGGCCGCTGCCGATCTCGCCGGGCCGGCACCCGTCGACGACGAGGACGTAGGCGCGGCGCTTCAGGGCGACAGCCCCCTCCGCTCGTGAGGCACCGAACGCGGCGGAGAACAGCAGCGAGCTTCCCGCGGCGGTGCCGACCTTCAGCAGGGACCGGCGACTGAGCTCGCCCGGTGCCGTCGGCTGGTTCGAGGACGTGTGAGTCATCGACGCTCCTGGACCGGGTGGTCGACGGCGTGCACGGCCTGGGTGTCGGCGTCGGTCGCCCAGGAGGCCGCCCACGACACGGTGGCGTTGGGGTCGGTCTTGTCACTGATCACGTAGTAGTCCATCTGCGTGCGGGCAGGTGTCACGTCGAGGACCGAGAAGCCGTGGTCGTCGAAGTTGAGGTACTTCACGTGACGGTTGTTGGCCTGGATCGCGGCCTCGATCGGGATGCTGCTGCGGGCAGGAGCCGTGCCGGTGAGGTCGTTGAGGTTGTCGCTGGTGATCGACGTGCACACGAGCTCGGTCGCCACGGAGCGCCCGCTCTCGGCCGGGTAGGTGCCGGCGTCGAGGGGGAGGTCGCAGGCCCAGGCGGAGTGGATGTCGCCGGTCAGGAACACGGTGTTCTGGACACCGTGGTCTGCGAGGTGCGCGAACAGCTCGCGGCGGTCGGCGGTGTAGCCGTCCCACTGGTCGACGTTGTAGGGAGCGCCGTTCTCGGGCAGCAGCCCCGCGAAGTCGTTGATCTTGCGGGTCACGTCGGCCGGCAGCGGCGGGAACACGACCGGCGCGATCATCACAGGGTTCCCGATCAGCTTCCACTGCGCGCGGTCTTGGCGCAGGGACTCCTTGAGCCAGCGCATCTGCGCGTCGCCGGTGATCGTGCGCTTCGGGTCGCTCACCGTGCCGTCCGGTGAGGGAACCGGGGTGACGGCGAGCTCGGCCTGCTTGGACCGGTAGGTGCGCAGGTCGAGCATGGAGAGCTCGGCGAGGTTGCCGAAGCGCAGTCGCCGGAAGATCCGGGTGCCGTCGCCGAGTGCGGTGGAGTCGCCCAGGCGGACGGGCATCCACTCGTCGTAGGCCTTGTGCGCACGACGGCGGCGGGCCAGGAAGTCTCCCTCGGTCTTCGGGTCGTGGTTCTCCGCGCCCCGCCGCCAGGCGTCGTTGGCGACCTCGTGGTCGTCCCAGGTGGCGATGAAGGCGTTCTTCGCGTGGAGCGCCTGGAGGTCCCGGTCCTGCTTGTACTGTCCGTGGCGCCGGCGGTAGTCGGAGAGCGACACCATCTCGTGGTGCGGGACCGGCTTGCGGACCTCGCCGTACTCGCCGGGGCCGTACTCGTAGAGGTAGTCACCGAGGTGCAGCACCGCGTCGAGGTCGTTGCGCTGCGCGAGGTGGCGGTATGCCGAGAAGTAGCCTCCGGGCAGGTTGGAGCAGGACACGACGCCGAACCGGAGGTTGCGGGGGTTGGCGTGCGGGGCGGGCGCCGTCCTCGTGCGCCCCACGCGGCTCGCGACGCCCTTGTAGAGGAAGCGGTAGTAGTACGTCGTGCGGGGACGCAGCCCGGTCGCCTCGAGCTTCACGGTGTGGTCGCGTGCGGCGCTGGTGGTGAAGCTGCCCTTTGCCACGATGTCGCTGAAGCGGCGATCCTTGGCGACCTGCCAGCGCACCGCGACCCGGGGTCCCACGCCGGAGCCGGCGGTGGCATCGGGGGTCGGGGTGACGCGGGTCCAGAGGATCACGCTCGTCGGGTGCGGGTCGCCTGAGGCGACGCCGTGCTTGAAGTAGCGGTTCTCGTGCTGGCCCTCGGCGGCATCGGCCTCGCCGGTCAGCGAGACACCGAGCGCCACGGCGCCTGAGGTGGCGGCGCCTGCGACGAGGAGGGATCGGCGGTCGAGCTCGATGCTGGTCACGGCAAGAGCAACGACCGTGCCGATGAATCGTGACGGCACGTTCGTGTTGTTCACGTCTCGTTAATGCAAGATGGGCGCATGGGGTCCCTCTACGTGCTGAGCGACGTGCACGGCTACCTGAACGACTTCGACCGAGGGCTCGAGGAGGCAGAGTTCGGCCCCGACGACACCCTCTGGATCCTGGGTGACCTCCTCGACCGCGGCCCCGACGGGATCGGCGTGGTGAACCGGGTCATGACGCTCCAGCAGGAGGCCCCCGACCGCGTTCGCGTGCTCATGGGCAACCACGAGATCCTGGCGCTCGGGCGCTACCGCTTCCCGGACACCAGGTTCCTGGAGTCCTGGACGCTCAACGGCGGGAAGCGACAGGACCAACGTGGGCTGACGGACGAGCACGCCGAATGGCTGGCCTCACTGCCTCTGCTCGGGCGTGCCGGTGACTTCCTGATGATGCACTCCGACACCACGGCGTACGTCGGGTGGGGCGAGAGCATCGAGGAGGTCAACGAGACGGTGCGCGCCGCCCTGGCCGACCCCGACGACTTCCAGACGCACTGGGACGTCTGGGCGAGGCTGACCAGTCGCTACCACTTCGCGCGGTCCGACGGCGCGGAGGTGGCTGCGAAGATGCTCTCGCTGTACGGCGGCGAGGTGATCGTCCACGGGCACAGCATCATCGGGAGCCTCATCGACGTGCCGTCGTCCGAGGTGACCGAGCCGGTGTTGTACGCCGAGGGGCTGGTGCTGGACATCGACGGTGGGAGGTACGACGGCGGGCCGCTGCTCGTCGTACGCCTGGACTGACTCCGGCCGCGCGTTCAGCCCTCGGCTGCGGCGTCCTCGTCCGGGGAGTCCACGAACTCCCCGCGCTCGAGATCGAACTCGCGCTGGGTGTTGTCCACCTCCGCCATGTCGGGGCGGTTCTCGGGGTCGAGTCGTCGCTGGCGCTCGGCCTCGATCTCGTCGATCTCCTCCTGCGGGATCTCCTCGAGGGGAGGCAGACCGCCCTGGGCGGGTGTTCGCGACCCCTCGCCGTCCGCGCTGCTCTCGGCCCTGCTCTCTCGAGCGAGCTCGTCTGCGTCGACGAGCTCTTCCCGCTCGAAGTCGAACTCCAGGTCGGTGTTGTCCACCTCCGCCATGTCGGGGCGGTTATCCGGGTCGAGCCGACGTTTGCGCTCGGCCTCGATCTCGTCGATCTCCTCCTGCGACATCTCGTCCGGGTCGGGCAGCCCGCCCTCGCTGGGGCGTTGCTCGTCCGCCTGGCTCTCGTCGGACCGGGTTGCGGCTTCAGCGTCATTCATCTGGCATTCCCCCGAGATGTGAAGGTTGTCACTCTTCACGTAACCCGCTGGGCGTAGATCATGCCAACGACCACGGCGGCGCGGGCGGCGGTCGTCAGACGGTCACCCGCAGGAGCACCTCTGGTCAGACCCGCCGGAGGACCGCGGTGACCTTGCCGAGAATCGTGGCGTTGGTGCCGTCGATGGGGTCGTACGACTCGTTGTGGGGCAGCAGCCACACCTTGCCGCCCTTGCGCTGCAGGGTCTTGACCGTGGCCTCCCCGTCGATCATGGCCGCGACGATCTCGCCGTTCTCGGCGGTCGGCTGCTGCCGGACGACAACGTGGTCGCCGTTGCAGATCGCCGCGTCGATCATCGAGTCACCGACGACCTCGAGAAGGAACAGCGTGCCTTCGCCGACGAGACTCTTCGGGAGCGGGTAGACGTCCTCGATCCGCTCCTCGGCGAGGATCGGGCCGCCGGCGGCGATGCGGCCGACGACGGGGACGTACGTCGCCGCGGGCATGGGCTGCACGGCTGCGTCGCCGGTGCCGGTCTCGGTCGCCTCTGCGGGGGAGAACACCTGCATGGCCCTGGGACGGTTCGGGTCGCGCTTGAGGAATCCCTTCTCCTCGAGCGTCCGCAGCTGGTGGGCGACGGATGAGGAGCTCGTGAGGCCGACGCGCTCACCGATCTCGCGCATGCTCGGGGGGTAGCCGCGCCCTTCGATGGACTCGCGGATGACCTCGAGCACCCGCTGCTGACGCGGTGTCAGGCCGGAGGCGTCCGGCGGACCGTCGGGGAGCTCGGTGACTGGTCTGCCCTTGCCTGCTGCCATCGTGCGTGCCCTTCTAGGTGTGCCCGTCCTGCTTGACCGGTTGGTGACAACGTAGCGTCAGATCGGCCCGGCTTCAAACATTTGTTCGAACGGGCGTGTCTGCTTAGGTTTGCTCATGACGCCCACTGCATCAGTCGTAGTCACCGGGGGAGCGCGCGGCATCGGCCGCGGCATTGCCGAGATCATGGTTCGCCGGGGCTTCCACGTCTTGATCACCGACGTGAACGGTGAGGCGGTACGTCGTACGGCCGAGGAGATCGGCGCCGTCGCCGGTCTCCAGCAAGACGTCCGTGACGAAGCGTCCCACCAGGCGGTCGCCGAGGAGGCTAAGCGCCACGGCCCACTCGCCGCGTGGTTCAACAACGCCGGGGTCGGCAATGACGGGGCGCTCATGGAGCTGTCCTCGGCCGAGGTCGAGCAGCTGGTCCAGGTCAACCTCATGGGCGCCATCTGGGGGATGCGCGCGGCGCTCGGTGCGTTCGGGCCCGAAGGCGGTGACATCGTCAACACCGCCTCGATGTCCGGTCATGGGCCGGTGCCGGGGCTCTCGGTGTACGCCGCGACCAAGGCGGCCGTCGTCTCGCTCACCATGTCGGTCCACGTCGAGAGCCACAAGAACGTGCGCGTCCACGCACTCTGCCCCGACGGCGTCGCAACCGACATGGTCGAGAGCATGAAGCACCACGGGCGTGCGAAGGCGTTGGTGCACTCCGGGAGCCGGCTGCTCCTGATCGAGGAGGCCGCGCAAGCCGCGTGCGACCTGGTGGGCTCGAAGCGGGTCATCCGGTCCGTGCCGTCCTGGCGCGCCGTCCTGATGCGGTTCACCTCCGTCACGCCCTCGGTCTCGATGAAGGCGGAGAAGTTCTTCGTGTGGGAGGGCCGGCGGAGGATGCGCAGGCAGTCCTGAGTCTGGCTCCCACACCCAACCTCCCGGCGTCTTCGCTGAACGCCGACGCCTTCCCAACCCTCTTCGGCTGTTCGAACACTTGTTCGGCGTGTCTCTTGCCTCTCGGAGTGTCCTGACCTACCTTCGTACACATGTTCGATTCGAACGTGTCTTCGATCGGCCGGCAGAAACTGTCGGTGGCCGTCGATAGACATCTGTTCGTGAACGCAAGGTCCGGCATCTCGCAGGAGGTCTCACCCATGAGCACCGTCGCAGCAGCACCCCGCATCCGCTACTCGGCTTCCCCCAGCGTGAGCGCGGGCAGGGGCTCGTCAGGGGTGCGGCTCACCCGACGTGGGCGTGTGGCCCTGCTGGTGGTGTTCCTCGGCGTCGCCTTCGCGGCCCTGACGATGCTGGGTGGGCATTCCGCGGCCACTGGCGAGGCGGGCCGGCCGGTGGAGACCCGGACGATCGTCGTGGGGGAGGGCGACACGCTGTGGGACATCGCCTCCGACATCGCCGAGCCAGGCGCGACTCAGGAGATGATCCACTACATCGAGGAGCTCAACTCCCTTCCAGGCCCCAGCCTGATGCAGGGGCAGAAGCTTGCCGTTCCGGTGAGCTGACGAGGACTTGACGTCGGCCTCCTTCGACCCGTGGTCGACGTCGAGACAAGCAACGAGGGCGGGACCGCTACGCGTGCGTCCCGCCCTCGTTCGTCGTCCGGAGCCCGATGTCCTCAGTCGGCGGCCCTGGCGGCGCCGACGGCGCCCTCCGCGATGAGCCACTGGCCCACGGTGTACGTCGCCATGACGGCCGACTCGAGTGCCGGCGACGGTGTCTTGCGGAAGAACTTCCCGACGCTCAGGAGCGTGTCGGAGAGCAGGAAGAGGGACGTCCCCGCAACGATCCTGCGACGGGCGCTCGTAGGGATCGAGCGGTCCATCATCGTCGAGGTCGCGAACATCGTGGTGAGGACTCCGGCGTACGCCGCCACCGGGCCCCTCAGCGCAGGGTCCTCGCGCCCAGCCGCATAGGCGACAACGGGTGCGGCCACGAGCCAGGTCGTGGCAGCGGCCTTGGGTCCAGGGTCTGTGAGCTTCGCCCCACGGCCGCGCATCGTGCCGAAGACGCCGATGTAGCAGAGGTGCGCCACGAAGAACGACGCGACGCCTGTGAGGAAGCTCGGCTTGCCCCGCCCGAGGAGCGCCAGGTCGCCGCCCCAGGAGAACACCTGTGCTGCCTGGGTGGTGCGCACCAGGAGGTCCGGCTTCCCGTCGTCGGCCCCCGCCGCCAGCTCGGTGCTCGCGACGAGCGTCGGCATCAGCAACGGCTTGGTCACATGGCGTGCCGCCCTCGCGACACCCCCGGTCCTCCCGGCCAGGTAGGTGTCGAGCGTGGCGAGAGTCAGGTAGCTCAGCGTGGCGGTGAGGCGGCGGTTGCGGGGCTTGGGCATGCGTCATCCTTGCGCACCACTCGCCGCGGGACGTGGCCGCCTCACATTTCGAGCAACTATCCGCCAGCCTGACCTTCTGCCTCGGCGTAGCGTGGAAAGCGGACTTGGGGGTGGTGTCATGAACCGGGTTCTCATGCGTCTTGGCGTGCTCGGAACGGTCCTACTCCTCGCGTTTGTCGGCCCCGCCGCCACCGCTGCGACGGTGGCGCAACGCGACCCCAGGGGAGATGCTCCTGCACGCTTCGACATCATCCGGGTTACCTACGTGAACAACTCCGGCACGCTCTCGGTGAAGGCGAAGGTGGTCGACCTTCGGCGCGGGCGTCAGGCCTTCGGCTACAACATGGACGCGGTGGGAGTGCCCGCCGAACAGGGGAGCTACATCGCCCGGACGACGCTGCACCGAGACGGCTCCGTCACGTCGTGGCTCAACCAGGGCGACAACAAAGTGGCGTGTCGGGTGCATGGGAGCTGGCGCCTCGACCTGAACACCGTGCGGCTGTGG
>DASVBF010000171.1:0-12159 GCA_036375975.1 Nocardioidaceae bacterium
GCGAAAACGAGCGCGTAGCCGAGGGCGAAGACCTGGCCGACGCCGAGGTGGATGACGAAGCCTGCCAGCCGGGCCCGGTCCGGGTCCTCGGTCACGAGCGTGCCGAGCACGAGTGGGAGGTCCAGGCGCGTGAGACCGGCCAGCTGCGCGGTGGTCATGACCGCGGTCAGGGCCGAGGTGGCAACCAACCCGAACACCGCCCAGCCGGCCCAATCGATCACGATCGAACTGTAGACCGACGCCTGTCGTGGTCGGGCGATGACAAGATGACGCCATGGGTGACCTCCCGACGCGTGGGCTGCTGCGTGGCGCACGACTGGCGACGGTTCCCGCGGCGTTCGTCGGCCGTCAGGCCATCGGGCTGGGTCGCCGCGTCGGTGGCCGGCCGGCCGAGGCGATCGCAGCCGAGGTCCAGGCGCGCACCGCCGAGCAGCTGTTCGCGGTCCTCGGCGAGCTCAAGGGCGGCGCGATGAAGGTCGGGCAGTGGTTGTCGGCGATGGAGGCCGCGCTCCCCGAGCAGCTGGCCGGTCCGTACGGCGAGGCGCTGACCCGGCTCCAGGAGGCCGCGCCGCCCATGCCGAGGGAGACCGTCCATCGGGTGCTGAGGGACGAGCTGGGCCGGAGCTGGCGCAAGCGGTTCGCAGAGTTCGTGGACGAGCCTGCCGCGGCAGCGAGCATCGGCCAGGTGCACCGCGCGGTGTGGCAGGACGGCCGGCCGGTCGCCGTGAAGGTGCAGTACCCCGGCGCCGGCGAGGCTCTTGCGACCGACCTGCGGCAGCTGGACCGGTTGGTCCCGCTGTTGCGGGTGGCCGCGCCGGGGTTGGACGCCCGAGGCTTGTTCACCGAGCTGCGTGCCCGCGTGATGGCCGAGGTCGACTACCACCAGGAAGCTGCCGCCCAGACGGAGTTCGCCCGGGTCTTCCGAGGCGACACCGACTTCGTCGTTCCGGAGGTCGTGGACGTCACCGACCGAGTCCTGGTGTCCGGGTGGGTCGACGGCACCCCGGTGGCCAGGGTGGCCCGACGTGGTCGCGCCCGAGAGCGCGAGCGGGCAGCTCTGCTGCTGGCCCGTTTTCTGCTGTCCAGCCCGCCACGCGTCGGGCGGTTGCACGGTGACCCACATCCGGGCAACTTCCGCCTGCTCGACGACGGCCGGCTCGCCGTCGTCGACTTCGGCTCGAGCCTGCCGATGCCGAACGGCTGGCCACCACGGCTGGCGCGCCTCGTGCGGGCCGGCCGGGACCGCGACTCCGCAGCGCTGTTCGACGTCGCGACCGCCGCGGGCCTGGTCCGACCGACGGAGGTGACCCCGAAGGCACTTCTCGACCTGGTCGACCCGCTGCTCGAGCCACTCCGGCACGAGGAGTTCGCGTTCACCCGCGGCTGGCTGCGCTCCCAGACGGTCCGGTTCTCCGACCCGCGTTCAGCCGCGTCCAGGACCCAGCGCAAGCTGCGCGTCCCGGTGCGTCACCTCCTCGTCCAGCGCGTCGCAGCCGGCACCACAGGGGTGCTCTGCCAGCTCGGCGCGTCGGTGCCATTGCGGGAGGAAGCAGCGGCATGGCTTCCCGAGCTGGGCACAACGCCCTCCGTCTGACGAGGGGTGTGGTCTCGAGGTCAGGCCGAGACCGTCTCGGGCCGGCGCGGCGTGGCCGTCGTGGACCGGGGCCGCTCGCCGGTGGTGGAGACAGCTTGGAAGCGGCGCAGCCGCAGGCTGTTGGTGACGACGAAGACCGAGGAGAACGCCATCGCGGCTCCGGCGATGAGCGGGTTCAGCAGGCCGAACGCAGCGAGTGGAAGCGCCGCAACGTTGTAGGCGAACGCCCAGAACAGGTTGCCCTTGATCGTGCCCAGGGTGCGTCGCGCGAGCCGGATGGCGTCGACCGCGGCGCGAAGGTCACCCCGCACCAGGGTGAGGTCGGAGGCCTCGATGGCGACGTCGGTGCCGGTGCCCATGCTGATCCCGAGATCGCTCTGGGCAAGGGCTGCCGCGTCGTTGACCCCGTCACCGACCATCGCGACCGTGCGTCCTTGGGCCTGCAGGCGTTCGATCACCGCGACCTTGTCGGTCGGGAGCACTTCAGCGATCACCTCGTCGATCCCGACCTCGGCGGCGACGGCGCGCGCGGCGCGGTCGTTGTCGCCGGTGAGCAGCACGGGCCGCAGCCCGAGCCCCTTCAGCTCGGCGACTGCCAGGGGGCTCGTCGGCTTGACCGTGTCGGAGACCACCAGGACGCCACGGGCGGCGCCGTCCCAGCCGACCGCGACCGCCGTTTGCCCCTGGGCCTCTGCGCTCGCCACTTCCGCCGAGAGCGCCTCGGGGAGCGGCTGGCTCCACTCGGCCTCCAGCCAGCCGGCACGCCCCGCCACGACGGCGTGCCCGTCCACGACTCCGGCGACGCCCAGGCCCTGAGAGCTGGTGAACCCCTCCACGGACGGCAGCTGCCGGCCGAGGCGGTGGGTTGCACCGACGGCAATCGCCTGGCCGATGGGGTGCTCGGAGGCGTCCTCGAGCGCACCGGCCAGACGAAGCAGCTCGCCGGTCGGGGTGTCGCCGGTGGGGATGGCGTCGACCAGGGTCATGTGCCCGGTGGTAACGGTGCCGGTCTTGTCCAGCACGATGGTGTCCACGACGCGGGTGGACTCCAGCACCTCGGGGCCCTTGATCAGGACACCGATCTGCGCGCCGCGGCCGGTGCCGACCAACAGTGCCGTGGGGGTGGCCAGCCCCAGTGCGCAGGGGCAGGCGATGATCAGGACCGCCACGGCGGCGGTGAACGCGGCGGTGGCACTGTGCCCGGTAAGCAGCCAGGCAACCAGGGTCACCAGGGACAGGCCGATCACGATCGGCACGAAGACCCCGGAGACCCGGTCGGCGAGGCGCTGCACCTGTGCCTTGCCGTTCTGGGCCTCCTCGACGAGCTTCGCCATCTGGGCGAGCTGGGTGTCAGACCCCACGCGCGTGGCGCGGACGACGAGCCGGCCGCCGGCGTTCACGGTCGCGCCGGCGACACTGTCCCCGGGGGCGACCTCGACCGGGACGGGCTCTCCGGTGAGCATGGACGCGTCGACGGCGGACGTGCCGGACTCGACGACTCCGTCGGTCGCGATCTTCTCCCCGGGCCGGACCACGAACCTGTCGCCGACTGCGAGCCGGCCCACCGGCAGGCGCACCTCGACGCCCTCCCGGAGCACCGCGACGTCCTTGGCGCCCATGTCGAGCAGCGCGCGCAGAGCGGCGCCGGACTGGCGCTTGGCACGGGCCTCGAAGTAGCGGCCGGCGAGGATGAACGTGGTGACCGCCGAGGCGACCTCAAGGTAGATGTGCGGGGTGTCGTCGCCGGATCCGGGCAGCAGGCTGAAGGTCATGCGCATCCCGGTCATGCCTGCATCGGTGAAGAACAGCGCCCACAGTGACCACAGGTAGGCGGCGGTCACTCCGACCGAGATCAGGGTGTCCATGGTCGCAGCGCCGTGCCGGGCGTTGGTCCATGCGGCGCGGTGGAACGGGAGCGCGCCCCAGACCACGACCGGTGAGGCGAGAGTGAGTGCGAGCCACTGCCAGTTGTCGAACTGGAAGGCGGGCACCATCGAAAGCAGGAGAACCGGGGTGGAAAGCAGCGCGGAGACGACCAGGCGCTGCCACCAGGCGGCGGCCTCGGTGTCGCGGGCCTGCTGACCGGCGTCCTCCTCGCCCGCCGTGGTGTCGACGGCCGGCTCCGACTGCGGCGGGGGCTCTGGCAGAGCGGCGGTGTAGCCGGTGGCCTCCACCACGCCGATCAGGTCTTCGGGAGTGATGCCACCGGTGTAGGTGACCTTGGCTTTCTCGGTGGCGTAGTTGACCGAGGCGGTGACACCGTCCAGCTTGTTCAGCTTCTTCTCGACCCGAGCCGCGCACGAGGCACACGTCATCCCGCCGATGGTCAGCTCGACATCGGTGGGCGCCCCGCCGTTGGGGGCTGGTGTGGTCGTGTGCTGGCTCATGCTCTCCATCTCCTTGTCGTGCTCAGACGAGCTGGTAGTCACCGGCTTCGTCGAGGGCGGCGGCGACCTGGGCCTCATCAAGGGGCTGTCCACTGGTCACGGTGACCTGGGAGGCGCCGCCGGCGACCAGATCCACGCTGACGTCACTGACGCCGTCGAGCTCCTCGATCTCGCTGGTGACAGCGTGAACGCAGTGTCCACAGGTCAAACCGGTCACGGAGTAGGTCCGGGTGGTCATGTCTTCTTCTCCTGGTCGCTGGAAGGGTCTGCGAAGGGCGTGGTGGCTGTGGCTCGTCAGGAACGAACCAGGCGGGCGATCGCGTCGGAGGCCTCGGTGAGCTTGGTCTCGGCTTCGTCGCCGCCCGCTCGGGCAGCGTCCGTGACGCAGTGCCGCAGATGCTGGTCGAGCAGGGTGAGCGCGACGGTCTCGAGGGCCTTGGTCGCAGCGGAGACCTGCGTGAGGATGTCGATGCAGTAGGTGTCGTCCTCGACCATGCGTTGCAGCCCGCGGACCTGACCCTCGACCCGCCTTAGCCGGTTCAGCAGCGCCTGCTTCTCGGTGATGTAGCCGGGCATCGTGTGTGCCATCGTCGCCTCCACTACCCCTAGGGGGTATCTCGCTCCTTGTCCTAGGATACCCCCTAGGGGTAAGGAGTCAAGGGGCGAACGTCCCTCCCCGAGCCGACGCCGTCTGCGACCGCTCCGGCGTCCTCACTCGGCCACGGTCCCCCGGACCGCCCAGGCTCGGGCAGTGAGCGCGATCGAGCCGTCCTGTCGACAGGGAAGGCGTTGTCGGAGGAGATCCCGGAGGGAACTCCGGTCTCTCTCGCTCAGCGCGGTGACGTAGCCGGGCGCCGGTCCCTGGCCGCCGAGGAACGGCCCCCAGTAGTCCTCGAAGTCACCGAACACGGTGGCGATCTCGATCGGGTGGACCCCCACCTCCTTCAGCCCCGCCCTCGACCAGAGGTCCGCCAGGGGGTCCGGGCGGCACATCGGGAAGCGCTGCCCCTCGTCGAGCTCCCCGGCCGCGCCGTCGAGATCCGCCGCCGCGTCCCAGAAGTAGCGGAGCATGCCCATGCCGTCCGCGTAGTCCCAGACGTACGCTGCCGCGACGCCCCCAACCCTCGTCACCCGCGCGAGCTCATGCGCGGCGCGCTCCGGCGCAGGAACGAAGTTGAGCGCGAGACCGCTGACAACCGCGTCGAACAGCCGGTCCGGGAGCGGGAGGCGTTGGGCATCGCCCGCGCAGAACGTGGCGGTCCCGGTCCGCGTGCGGGCCCGAGCACCCGCGAGGAACCCCTCGGACGAATCCACTCCGACGACTCGTCCGGGCTGCGATAGCGCCAGGAGGGTCTGCGTGAGCGCGCCGGTGCCACAACCCACGTCCAGCCAGGACCCACCCCTGGGCAGGTCGAGCCAGTGCACGAACGCCTCCGCGACCGGGCGGCTCCAACGTCCGACGTACGCCTCGTAGGCATCGCCGAGAGCCCACACCTCGTGCACCATGGCTCGACGATACGGCGAGCCGAGCCCTCGGCGGCTCGATCTGGACCAGCCCGTCGATCCGTCCAAAAACCGCCGCTATCGGTCGAAACGGCTCCGGACAGACCGCACAATGTCTACCGTTCTGCTGTCCGTGTCACGACGGTCAGGGAGCCAAGGGGCGGGAGTTCTCATGAAGTACACCGTGCGCGCCGTGCTGGCGATCGCCATGCTGCTCGGCGTCTACGTCCTTGCGGCCGCCGTCGTGGGTGCCCTGGCGCTCGGACTCTACGAGCTCGTCGCCCACGGCTTCACCGGCGCCGCCCTCCTCAAGCTCGGCATCATCACACTCCTGGTGACGGTGGCCATCGGCCGAGGCCTCTGGGCAGGGCTGCGGCACCGGGACGGCGAGCAGCCCGGCGTGGTCCTCCCCGAGCAGGATCAGCCGCGCCTCTGGGGAGAGGTCCGCCACCTCGCCGAGCAGGTCGGCACGCGCCCGCCCGACGAGATCCGGCTCGTCCCCGACGTCAACGCCGCCGTCTCGGAGAGCTCCCGGTGGCTCGGGCTGGTGCCCGGAGCCCGTCGGATGTACGTCGGAGTCCCCCTCCTCACGGGCCTGTCGCTTCGACAGATGAGGTCCGTGCTCGCCCACGAGCTCGGTCACTACAGCGGCCGCCACACCGGACTCGCGGGGGTGACCTACCGGGGGCAGGAGTCGCTCCTGCGCATGATCGGCCACCTCGGCCCCGACTCCTGGGTGGGACGCATCTTCAAGGTGTACGCCCGCCTCTACATCGCCGTGGCGAACACCGTGAACCGCCGACAGGAGCTGGAGGCGGACGAGTTCAGCGCCCGACTCGCGGGCAAAGGCGTAGCGATCAGCGCCCTTCGAGAGCTTCCGGCCATCGACGCGGCGTGGTCGTTCTTCCTCCATAACTACGTCGGTCCGGGCTCGGAGCATCGGCGTCGGCCGCATGAGCTCTTCGCGGGCTTCCACCAGTTCTGGACGACCCCGGAGCGCCAGGAGCAGCTCGACGAGGTGCGCGCGGAGCCACCCGCGGAGACCCGGTCCGTCTACGACTCCCACCCGAGCACGTCGGAGCGGGTGGCGGTGCTGGCAGCCCTCGACGCACCCGACGAACCCGACGACTCCGAGTCGGCGATCGAGCTCCTCGACGACGCCCCGGGCACGTTGCGTCGGCTGGAGGAGTGGATGTTCGCCGACTCTCCCCTGACCGCCGTGGCGTGGGACGACCTGGTGTCCACCTCGCTCGCCGAGCGGACGCACGGCAACGCGGCGGCGCTGATCGGGGCGATGGAGGCAGGCGGGGAGAGCAAGGGCGACCTGGGGCAGGCCCTGCAGGCCCTGCGCCTGGGCTGGGCCACCGACCTCGTCGCTCCCCTGATGCCGGACGACGCGACCGAGGAGCAGCGGCGGAGCGCCGCCGGCCAGCTCGTCGGAGAGCTGGTGGCGGACGCCCTGATCGACAGCCGCCGAGCCACCTATCGGCTGAGCTGGAGCGACGGCGGTCAGCTGGTGGACGGCGAGGGGAACACCCTGGACCCGTGGAGCCTTGCCTCAGCGGCGGCGACGACGCCCTCCGCGGTCACGGCACTCGAGGTCTGGTGCGAGGCTCACGAGGTGCCGATGAGCCACCGTCCGACGAGCTAGCCCGGTCCTGCTCGGCCGCCGCGGTCGGAGGCGGGCGCCGCGCCCAGTAGGCACGACGTGCGCGGATGCGGGTCCATGCCTCGAACCATCCGCACTGCCAGTCCCTCCTGGCACGCCTCACCTCGAGTGGCGAGATCATCGGCGGCCACTCCCTCGCGCGAAGTCCGTGCCCATGACGCTCAGCCGCACGCGCCGATGGTCCAGACGTCGTCGGCGGCCGACGAGCTGGTCGCCCTGTGGTAGGCCTCGCCGAAGGGCATCCGCTGCAGCCGCCCGTCACGTCGCACGACCACGACGGTGGTGGGCACAACGGAGGCGCTCCACCGCGCCATGTCGACGCAGCCCGGGAACCGCTGGGCATGGAAGTGCTTCCACGCCGGCTGGTCGGCCGCCCGGGTGAGCGAGCTGACGTCTGGCGATCCGTGCCCGGCATGCCCCGGGGCCTCACCCAACAGGCTCGCCGGCACGGCGTAGACGAGGACCAGGGCGTAGAGGAACCCTGCGGTCGCGAGCGATCGGGTCAGTAGCTCAGCGAAGCTTCGCCGCCTGCGGTGCATCCCGTCACCCCTTCCCGTCGTCTGGTCAACGCGGGAACGGGCGACCGGGTTACGGGGGCACGGGCGGCGGGTGCGTCACATGCCGTGAACCGCCGGGATGTGGCCGAGGCGTCCGGCCTGGAAGTCCTCGTACGCCGCGAGCAGCTCCGCCCTGGTGTTCATCACGAACGGGCCGGCCCAGGCGACAGGCTCCCGGATGGGACGTCCGCCGATGACCAGCACGTCGAGCGCGGGACTCCGGCCCTCCTGCGAGGTGTTGGCGGTGAGGCTCACGAAGTCGCCCCGGCCCAGCACGACGAGGTTGCCGGTGCGGATCGGCCGGCGATCCGGCCCGACGGCGCCCTCCCCGCTGAGGACGTAGACGAGCGCGTTGAAGTCCACGTTCCACGGGAGGTCGAGCGCCGCGGTCGGCTGGACCGTGGCGTGGACCATCGTCATGGGCGTGTGGGTGGCGCCGGGCCCCTGCTGACCCGCGACCTCGCCCGCGATGATCCGGACGAGCGCTCCGGCGTCGGCGCTCGTGACGAGACCCACCTGCCCGGCACGCAGGTCCTGGTAGCGAGGTGGGCTCATCTTCTGCACGCGCGGGAGGTTCACCCAGAGCTGGACGCCGTGGAAGAGGCCGCCCTTCTGCACGAGCCACTCAGGCGGAGCCTCGATGTGGAGGAGGCCGGAGCCCGCAGTCATCCACTGCGTGTCGCCGTCGGTGATGCTGCCACCGCCGCCGTTGGAGTCACGGTGGTCGAGCAGGCCGTCCATCATGTAGGTGACCGTCTCGAAGCCACGGTGCGGATGCCACGGGGTGCCCTTCGGCTCCCCGGGTGCGTACTCGACCTCTCCCATCTGGTCCATGTGGATGAAGGGGTCGAGGAGCCTCAGGTCGACGCCCGCGAACGCTCGTCGTACCGGGAAACCCTCGCCCTCGAGGCCGCGGGGGGCGTCCGTGACCTGGACGACAGGACGGACCGTGTCACCCAGGCCCGGACCGGTGATCCGCGGGAGCACGGTGAGGTCGTCGACGGTGAGCGCTGGCATGAATCCATGCTAGTTCAAGATTCAACCTCTCACCAGGGTCGGCCAGCGGGGGCAGGTACAGGTAGCGTGCAGCCCGTGAGCACAGGCAGTAACCAGGACAAGTACGACGTCGTCATCGTCGGGGGCGGACACAACGGTCTCGTCTCTGCCGCCTATCTTGCCAAGGCAGGACTCTCCGTGTTGCTGCTCGAGCGTCTCGCAGACACCGGTGGCGCCGCAGTCAGCACGGAGGCCTTCCCCGGCCTGGAGGCCCGCCTCTCGAGATACTCCTACCTGGTCAGTCTCCTGCCCGAGCAGATCATCAGCGACCTCGAGCTCGACCTCGAGCTGAAGTCGCGCCCCACCGCGTCGTACACCCCGGTCGTCCGGGACGGCAAGCACACCGGGCTCCTCGTCGAACGCCCCGAGGGGACGCTCACCGCGGAGTCGTTCCGCGCCCTGACGGGATCGGACAAGGAGTACGACGAGTGGCGGCGCTTCTACGGCGAGGTCACCGACTTCGCCCAGGCGGTCGCACCCACGCTGCTCGAGCCGCTGCGCACCGAGAGGGAGATGCGCGAGCTCGTGAAGCCGGCGACGTGGGACGCCCTCGTGGCGACTCCCCTCGGCCAGTCGATCGAGGAGCGGTTCACCGACGACACGGTCCGGGGAGTCATCGCCACGGACGCGCTGATCGGGACCTTCGCGTCGATGCACGACCCCTCGATGATCCAGAACCGCTGCTACCTCTACCACGTCGTGGGCAACGGCACGGGCGAGTGGCGGGTGCCGGTCGGCGGCATGGGCGCCGTCACGGACGCGCTCGCCAAGGCAGCTCGTGGCGCGGGCGCGGAGATCCTCACCGGGGCCGGTGTGAGCCGCATCCAGACGGACGGAACGACGGCCCACATCACCTGGCACGACGACGACGGCGAGCACACCGTCGAGACGCGGTGGGTGCTGTCGAACGTGGCGCCGTGGGTGCTCCAGATCCTTCTCGGCGAGGAGCCGGGCGAGCCGCCGAAGGGCTGCCAGCTGAAGATCAACCTGCTGCTGGACCGGCTGCCTGCGCTCAAGTCGGGGCTCGACCCGGAGGTCGCCTTCGCCGGGACCGTCCACATCGCCGAGGACTACAGCCAGCTCCAGAAGGCCTACGACGAGGCCGTGAGCGGGAACATCCCGACGGTCCCCCCGGGAGAGCTCTACTGTCACTCCCTCACCGACCCCTCGATCCTCGGGGATCTCGCAGCCAGCGGGAAGCACACCCTGACGTACTTCGGCGTGCACATGCCGGCCGAAGTCTTCGACGGCGACCGCGACAGTCGCCGCGACGAGGCAGTCGAACGCGTCCTCGACGCGATCAACGAGCACCTCGAGGAGCCGATCGAGAGCTGCCTCGCCGTGGACGCCGACGGCAATCCATGTCTGGAGGCGACGACCCCCCAGGACCTCGACGAGGCGCTCGCCATGCCGGGCGGCCACATCTTCCACGGCGACCTCTCCTGGCCGTGGTCGCCGAACCGCAGCCGGATGGACAGCGCGGCACAGCGATGGGGCGTCGCAACCGACGTCGACAACGTGCTGCTCTGTGGCTCCGGCGCGCGCCGCGGCGGAGCCGTCAGCGGCATCGCCGGCCACAACGCTGCGCAGGCCGTGCTGGAGGCACACCAGGCCGAGTGACGGCCCCCTTGCCTCCCGCAGGGTGACGGCCCGGCGACCTCCCAATCACCGGCGCGCGGTCACACCTGGCTCGGGTTCACCTGCATGATCGGGTTCGTCGTCGGCCTCGGCGACCCGCCGACTGGCTCTACCGTGATGGCAACCTCGGTGTCCGCAGGGGGCATCTCCATCGCGGCCCCCTTCGCGGGCTCGAGGAGTCCGACCGACGAAGCCTCGCCGCGGTGGATCGCCCAGAGCTGGTAGACGTGGCCGCTGTCCAACGGCGCCAGCTTCGTGGTGTCGACCGCCATCTCGCCGAGCTCGGGTGACGTCGCCACGGAGATGGTGCCGCCGTTCTTCGTGGGCATCGTCGCCTTGTGCGCGTCGTCGGCCTGGAACACCTTGGCCACGTCGGCCGCGAGAAGGCTCTGGTCCTTCGTGGCGTCGTCGCCGATCCGGCTGACGCCGATGACACCCCCGACGATCAGGACGACGGCTGCGGCAGTCATGAGCAGCCACCTCCCCCACCGATGCGGTGCCACCTGGACGACGTTGCCGCCGACCGCCCGTGGAGGCAGCTGCGGGGCCCGGTCCACGGCCGTCAGCACCCTCGCCTTGAGGTACGCCGGCGGCGGGACCGCCTCGCTCGCTCCCATCGTCGCCGCGGCCTGACGCAGCTCGCGCACCTCGACCCGGCAGGCTGTGCATGCCTCGAGGTGGCGCCGGAACTGCTCGGCCTCCTCCGCGGTCAGTGCATCAAGGGCGTACGCGCCCGACAAGGTGTGGAGTTCGGTAGTCATCGCGCTCCCTCCAGGCAGTCGCGGAGACGGATCAGCCCGTCTCTCATCCTGGTCTTGATCGTCGGAAGTGGCTTCTCGAGCAAGGTCGCCACCTCTCCGTATGTGTAGCCGTTGAAGTAGGCCATGCGCACCGACTCCAGCTGCAGGTCGGTCAGGGTCTCGAGACAGTCGCGCACCGCGCCGTACTCCTCGGCCTCGATCAGCGCGTCTGCCGGTTCGTCGTGCGACACCTCGTCGGGCGCCGCTCGGTGGTCCTGGCGCTTCGCGGCCTCGCTCCGGCGTACGGCGTCGACCGCCCGTCGATGGGCGATCGTCATGACCCAGGTCTTGGCCTTGCCGCGATCCCCCTCGAACCGCGTGGCCTTGCGCCACACGTCGAGGAAGACCTCCTGGGTGACGTCCTCGGCCCTGGCCGGGTCGCGGACGACACGTCGCGCCAGGCCGTAGACGGCCGGGGACAGCTCGTCGTACAGCATCTCGAACGCGTGGGAGTCTCCCCTCGCCGCTTGGCGCATGAGGTCGTCGACATCAGCGGGACCCGGGGAAGGGACAAGCCTCAGCTCGGGATCGGGCATGGGGCCTCCTGGTGCGAAGCGCGGAGCATGACGGTGTTGGTGAATCTAGTTCGCCCCGCGAGCCCCTGCGGATGGGTCGGCGAAATGCCCTCTTGACAAGAGCCCGAGGTCGGGTAAGTTTAACGTACTTGTTAATTAACAGGGTGGTTAAGCGCGATGGCAACGGACCGGCTCAGCATCATCTTCTCGGCGCTCGCCGACCCGACGCGGCGGGCGATCCTTGCTCGTCTCGCCGACGGCGACGCGACCGTCTCGGAGTTGGCCGAGCCGTTTTCCATCAGCCTCCCCGCGATCTCGCGGCATCTGAAGGTGCTGGAGCAAGCCGGCCACATCACGAGGAGCCGGAACGCGCAGTGGCGCTCCAGCAGCCTCCAGGCCGAGACCTTGCGGGAGGTCCTCGACTGGGTGGAGCCGTACCG
>DASVBF010000191.1:0-3340 GCA_036375975.1 Nocardioidaceae bacterium
TGCCGCTGGCCGCCGCAGGCGCCACTCCTACCTCGGTCACCAGGCCCCGAACACCTACGAGACCAAGCTCGCGACTACCCTCCCGGAAGCCGCGTAATCAAACACACCACGTGTCCAAAGTTCGGGGTCAAGGCCCGGGGATCCTGCGTGATTGTCCCTCCCGCGCGGTCTCGCGGTGACTCCTCCCAGGAGCCCATCAGCTCCTGGACGCCTCCAGAGTCTGCCCGTCGGCTCGATCGGGCATCGTCCGCTACGGGTGAACCACGTGCTCGCCGACTTCGCGGTCGTGCTGCACGTCAACAGCCGCGTCCCCCACCGACCCGGGACGCCACTGGGCGTCGACCGGGGGCAGGAGGTCGCGGCTGGTTGGGGTGCGGTTCAGAAGCGGCGGTCGCGACGGTTCTCGCGCCGGTCTCCGCGGTCGTCGCGTCGGTCCTCGCGCCGGTCCTGTCGGCGGTTGTGGCCATGGGCAACGACAACGGCCCCGCCGACCACTGCTGCCGTCCTACGTCTACGTCGGGCTGCCATCGGCATGTCAGACTCCTTCCTCTGCATCGGCCTCGAGCGCGGCCAACAGGGCTTGGGTGGGGATCCGGCCGGAGGCGACCAGCTCACCGCCGGCGTGACGCACAGCAGCACCGAACGGTGCCGCCCACAGGTTCTCCCACACCAGCAGAGCAGCCGACCGGCCTGGCTCGATCGTCTCGGCGAGGTCGAGGACGTCCTGCTCGGAGAGCACCATGGCCAAGTCAGTCTCGGCCTCCCGCAGATCCCTCAGCGGGCCGTCCCCGAAGTCCTCGAGCTCCCCGAACTCGAGGCCGCCGTCGGCGTCCTTCTGCAGGAACATCAGATCCAGAATGCGGATCAGGCCCCGGTCGACGTACTCCTTGAGGATCGGCGCGAGCGTGCCGTCGCCGTACCTGTCGGTCGGGAACTCCACCACAATCCAGTCCACCGGTCCCAGCTCGTCAACCGAGCCGCTCATGCCGGCTCTGGGTTTCGCTTCTGCAACGCCCATGAAGACCATCACCTTTCCTGTTCACCTGTGGTCTTCGCCAATCGAAGCGCTCATGGGCTCCCTGCCACATCCCCCGCGGCGGTACATCACCCGGGGGATTCACCCGTTGTCCGCGATGGTGAGCTCCAGGAACCTGCCACGAGCAGAGTCCGGGTGCCCGAGCCAAGGCTCAGCGCCCTCACCCTCTTCAGGGCCGGCCCGTCGCCGGCCTCCCGCCAAGCCCTGCCCCAGCCAGGTCACCCGGGTGAACTCGCTGCGGAGGGGATGTAGGAGCCAAAGACTGGGACGAGAGTCTTGGTGTGGAGCCGAACCAAGTAGTCCGACGAGCGGGCACGCAACCGATCACATACCGGATCGTCGTCCTTGGCGGACTGCCGGGCGGCTTCTTGGGACTGGAGGGCTGGTCCGTGCGATACGAGGACGGTCACTGCATCCTCACCGGTGACATCGTCGACCAGTCACAGCTGATCGGTGTCATCGAGTGGCTGAGTGATCACGGAGTCGAGCTCGTCAGTCTTGCGCCGGTCCGGTCTTCAGAGACTCCTCGAGGAGGTGGATGATGCCCAGGCACGCCGCTACCACTCTCACAGCACACGTGAGCTCGACGGGCCCGTCCCGGCCCTCCGACGCACCGGCCCCTCGCGTTCGGGTCGTGAACGATCACGGCCGCAGCGGCCGTCCCCATGTCTTCCGCCTGGTCGTCGGACTTATCGATGCTCGTGTCGGCGGGGTCGACTACCTCGACACCGTCGGCGGGGAGGAGCTGATGAGGCTCCTCCGAGGACGGCGGGCTGTTCACCATGGTCGTGTGCACCGCTCAGATGCTTAAGGCTCAATACAGCCCGGGGGGCTCTCAGACTCCTTGAACGGCGTCGATCCGCGAGGTCCGGATTGCTTCGGTGAAGGCTGCGAAGTCGCGCTCGTTCTGCTCGGCGTAGCGCTGAGAGAAGTTCGTGATCGACCGGTCGAAGGCGTCGTCGGTGCCCAGGTACGCGGCGATTGCCACCGGGTCACCGGACCGGGCATGCGCCCGGGCCATGGTCCATCCGCAGAGGCGTCCGTAGAAGGCCAAGGCCTCGGGAGGCATCAGCTCGACGAGGGCCGACCCCTTCATGTCCCGCAGCTGCCGCCAGTAGAAGGAGCGGCCGGCCTCGGCGCCCCTGCTCCAACCGAGGAAGATGTCACTGGTGGCCTGCATCAGTCGCTGTCCTTGCACGACACGCGCTCCGGCCTGTTGGTACCTGCTCTTCGGCAGGGGTCCCTCGAGGACCGACGAGGTCGCTTCCTTGATCTGGAGGAACAGCGGGTCGCCGTGGTCCCGGCCCTCCAACAGCGCGACGAAGGCACGCGTGCCCACGCTGCCGACGCCGACCACCTTCCGTGCCCAGTCCACAATCTCGAACTTCTCGAGGAGCCTTCGACGGTCGGGCTGAAGACTTCGGCGATACTCCGAGAACGCGTGGAGGATCGCGCCCTCCAGCTGCTCGGGGTCGATCCCGTAGGTCGCGTGCAGCTCTCGCGCGGGGACGACGACCGGGGGAGCGCTGGCGATCCGGGTACGACCGTCGACGACCTCCGTGAGCTTCGACAGTGCCTGAAGACTGTCACGAGAGTGGGCTTTCCGGATGTTCTTCTCGAAGCGCTTTTGCAGCTTCTTGGCTTCCTTAGCCGCTGCCATGCCCTTGCTGCCCTTCCCCGTGCCCCCGGCCAGCGCTGAGAGCGCTTCCCCGGTCGCCCTCGTGAGCTCGTCCTCGGACAGATGGGCGTACCACACCTCCAACGTCCTCATCTTCGCGAACTCGCCCATCGCCTCCCGGTAGGACCCGACTGTCGCCCTGGTCACCGACTTCGCGTCAGACTTGGAGAAGCCGTTGTTGTACGCCGCCACGGTCATGCTCGCTGCGAGCCGCTTGACGTCGTACTCGAACGGCCCCGGCAGCGTCTCGTCGAAGTCGTTGATGTCGAAGACGAGTCGTCTCTCCGGAGAGCCGAACACCCCGAAGTTCGACAGGTGCGCGTCACCGCAAAGTTGCACCTCGAGCCCCGCCGTGGGGCTCCCGTCGAGGTCTGCGGCCATGACCTTCGCGCCGCCTCGGTAGAACGTGAACGGCGATGCCATCATCCGGCCGTGCCGCACCGGGACCAGGTCTGGGTCGCGCCTGGCGTCCTGCTGCTCGATCAGATCCAAGGGGTCCTGCCGGCCGGGCATTGGCGACCATCCGGTATGACTCGACGGAGGGACCCGGTCACGGGCTGCCTCGCCCCGCGCGGTGCGTTCCTCCAGGCTCAGGTGCTCGACCTTCTTCAGCATCGTTCCGCTCC
>DASVBF010000197.1:0-12405 GCA_036375975.1 Nocardioidaceae bacterium
CGCCGGCGAGCCGCTGTGGCGGATGCCCCTGGTCGACGACTACGAGGAGCGCCTCGAGTCCAAGGTCGCCGACGCGGACAACGCCGCCGGGGGGCCGGGCGCGATCACCGCTGCGCTGTTCCTCAGGCACTTCACTGGCGGCCTGCCCTGGGCGCACCTCGACATCGCATCGGTGGGCGACTCGCCTGTCGACTCGTTCGAGTGGACGATCGGCGCGACCGGCTTCGGGGCCAGAGCCCTGCTTCACTGGCTCGAGCTCCGCGAGCCGCTGGCCGGCGTGGAAGCCTGAGCGTCGAGAACCGGACGACGAATCCTGGAGGTCACGATGCACGGTCTGACGGTCCGCTGGTCTCTTGCCGACGCGCCGGAGGGGGTGGAGGCGAAGCTCGCCACCTACGTCTCGGACACCTCGCACGCCAGGTTCACCGGCAAGGAAGGCCTGCGCTTCAAGACCTGGCGGATGCGTCCCGGAGAGTGGTTCGAGGGCTGCTACGTCTTCGAGACCCCCGCGCACCGGGAAGCCTTCGAGAAGGAGTTCACCGAGGTGGCCGCCGACTCCCCAGGGTCACAGATCGTCGGCTCCGCGCCGGTGCTCATCGAGCCCTGCGAGGTGGTCGCCGTGGCCGAGGGCGGGTCAGGCTTCCTCGCCGCACCCTGCTACTGAGCCGCCGTGCACCGGTCCGATCCCCGAGGCGGTGTCCTCACGACTCCCCGGTCCACACCTTCTTGGCGACGAGGAGGCCGTCACCCACGGGAAGCAGGAGGGGCAGCAGCGTGTCGTGCTCGCGAACCGTCCGGCAGAGCTCCCGGATGGCCACCGTCTCCGCGTCGCGCTGAGCCGGGTCGGCCACGCGGTCGTGCCACAGGGCGTTGTCGAACGCCACGATCCCGCCCGGCTTGAGCAGTCGGAGGGCCTCGGTGAGGTAGTCGGAGTACTCGAGCTTGTCGGCGTCGCAGAAGACCATGTCGTAATGGCCGTCGGTCAGCCGGGGGAGGACGTCGAGGGCGGGGCCAGGGATGGACCGCACCCGCTGCGGGGCGATGCCCGCCTCGCTGAAGGTCTGCCTCGCCAGCCTCTGGTGCTCGGCCTCGGTGTCGACCGTGGTCAGCACGCCGTCGGGGCGCATGCCGCGCAGCAGCCACAGCCCGGAGGAGCCGGTGCCGGTGCCGATCTCCACCGCTGACCGGGCCTCGGTCACCGCGGCGAGGAAGCGAAGGGTGGCACCGCCGCCGGGCCCGATGGGGACGACCCCGACCTCCTTGGCTCGATTCCGGGCAGCAGCCAGCACCTCGTCCTCACCGACGTACTCCTCGGCGTACGCCCAGCTGGTGGGCTTGAGTCCCGTGGCGATGATGGCCTCCTCGATCGGCAGCGGCGGGTGACAAAAGGGTTCTCTCCGGGCGTGACTCTACCGGCACGGCCGGTTTGGCCCGGGGAACACCGGGGATGCTTCGTCCGTTGGTTCAGTAAAGGTCGGCCTCATTCCTCAGCCGACTCTCAGGACCGGCTCCTACCGTGGGAGGGACAGCACCAGCGCGATGGCGACACCGGTGACCAGTTGGAGCGGCCTGGCCGCGAAGACCCCTTGGGGCAAGGAGCGTCCGATGAGCGACCTCGACCGCACCTCGGACGTGCCCGTCGAGTGGGAGACACCGTCCTGGGAGGAGATCGTCGCGCGCCACTCCGCGCGCGTGTACCGCCTGGCCTACCGCCTCACCGGCAACCCCCACGATGCCGAGGACCTCACTCAGGAGGTCTTCGTCCGGGTCTTCCGCTCTCTGTCGAGCTACACGCCCGGGACCTTCGAGGGCTGGTTGCACCGGATCACCACGAACCTCTTCCTCGACCAGGCGCGCCGGAAGGCCAAGATCCGCTTCGACGCTCTCGGTGAGGACGCCGAGGCCCGGATGCCCGGACGCATGCCGAGCCCGGACACCCAGGTCGCCGAGGGCATGCTCGACGACGACATCGAAGCGGCGCTGGCCGATCTGCCCCCGGAGTTCCGCGCCGCCGTCGTGCTCTGCGACATCGAGGGTCTCTCGTACGACGAGATCGCCGAGGCCCTGGGTGCGAAGCTCGGGACCGTCCGCTCCCGGATCCACCGTGGACGCAAGATGCTGCGTTCCGCCCTGGCGCACCGTGCCCCCGCCGCCGGTCGGGTCCGCTACTCCGGCCCCGTCGAGCCGATCGACCCGCAGCTCGCTCCCGAGACGGTGTGATGCGTTACCTGGGCGGCCACCTCGGCGTCACAGTGAGCGCCCTTGTCGACGGGCAGCTCGACCCTGCCTCGGCCGAGCGAGCCTGGGCACACGTCCACGGCTGCGGCCTGTGTCACCGGCAGGTGGAGCGCGAGGGGTGGGTGAAGAGGCAGCTCGCGGCGATGACCGGCGAGCAGGGTCCGCCGCCCCAGCTGCTCGGATCGCTCTACGGGCTCAGCGCCGGACGCGAGCGCGCCGTGGAAGAGCCCTCGCCCGACCCCGCACTCGCCTGGGCCGCCGTGGAGGAGCTGGAGCGCCAGGGACGTGGCCGCCGCCGTGCCGGCATCGCGCTGGTGGGGGTCGGCTCGGTGTCCGCCGCCGTCCTCGGTTTCGCCACGCTGACCGGATCCACGCTGGGAATCGGTGAGGCCCCCAGCACAGCGCCGTCCCGGACACCCACGGCGTGGATCGCCCCCGTGGCCGAGGTGCACGGTCGACTGTCGCTCGACGCCGCGCGTCACGGCGGGCACGAAAGGCGGGCAAACGGCCCCGGACGGGGTGAGGGTCCGGGTGACTTGCGGCGGTAGGACAAAATGGCCGGGTGAGTGAGAACCCAGGTCGACCGCAGCCCGACGACGAGCAGGCCCGCAACGAGGGATGGCCCGGTCACGGCTACCCCGAGCAGTCGCCGCACGCCTACGGGCAGGCCTGGACGCATCACGGCGCTCCCACCCAGCCGATGCCGGTGCACCAGCCGATGACGCACCCGATGCCCTACCAGCAGTGGTACCAGCCCCCGCGTCCGAGCGGACCGCGGCTGCCGGCATGGGTGTGGCCCGTGGTCGCGGCGACCGCGCTGGTGGTCGGCCTGATCGGTGGCACCGTCGGCGGTGCTCTGGTCAGCTCGACGGTCACCGGTGGCTACCAGGGCGTCCCCGCGCTCGGCGGCTCCGGGGCGGAGCCTCCCCCGCTCGACCCGGAGCACGGGTCGGTCGCCGGTGTGGCGCAGGCCCTCCTCCCGAGCACCGTCCAGATCGTCACGCAGGGCGGCTCGGGCGCTGCGGGCGACGCCACCGGGTCCGGGTTCGTGGCGGACCGCCAAGGTCACGTGATCACCAACAACCATGTCGTGGCGGCGGTGAGCGACCAGGGCCGGATCGAGGTCATCGACAATGACGGCCGCAGCCACGACGCGACGATCGTGGGGCGCAGCCCGGTCTACGACATCGCGGTCCTGGACGTGGACGGCGCCGAGAAGCTGCACCCCGCCTCGCTGGGCAGCTCGCGCTCCATGAACGTCGGCGACACGGTCGTCGCGATCGGGTCCCCGCTCGGGCTGAGCAGCACCGTCACCGCAGGCATCATCAGCGCCCTGGACCGACCGGTCACCACGGGCGACGAGAAGGAGTCGTCGTTCATCAACGCCGTGCAGACCGACGCCGCCATCAACCCTGGCAACTCCGGGGGCCCGCTGGTGAACCTCCGCGGCCAGGTGGTCGGCGTGAACTCGGCGATCGCCACCACCGGAGGGTTCGCCGGCAGTGCCGGCAACATCGGTGTGGGCTTCGCGATCCCCATGGAGCAGGTGAAGATCACCGCGTCGCAGATCCTGCGCACCGGTGAGGCGAAGTACCCGGTCATCGGCGCGCAGGTGAACACCGGCACCCGCGGCGACGGGGCGGAGATCGTGGACGTTCCCTCCGGCACGCCGGCCTCGCGCGCCGGCCTGGAGAAGGGTGACGTCGTGGTCGCCGTGGACGGAAAGCCGGTCGGCGACGGCATCGGGCTGATCGTCGCGATCCGCAGCCATCAGCCCGGAGAGACGGTCAAGCTGACCGTCCGGCACGACGGCGGCCTCGAGACCGTCGACGTCACCCTGGACGCGAAGGTCGGCTGAGCCCGGGAGGGTCGCGGTCAGGTCGCCTCGGCGTCGTACGGCGGGCGCTCCCCGGGCTCCAGGGGGCGCAGGCCGGCTCTCACCGGTACGGCGTTGGCGTCCTCCTCGGGGTCCTCGTCCATCGCCTCGAGGATGTGCTTGCGGACTAGTTGGCGGGGGTCGAGGTCGGACAGCTCGAGGTCGGCGAACTCAGGTCCGAGCTCGGTGCGCAGGTCGTCTCGCGCAGCCTGCGCGAACTGTCGCACCTGGCGCACGAACCGCCCGGCCTGACGCGCGAACTCGGGGAGCCGGTCGGGCCCGAACACCACGATGGCGACCACGAGGATCACCACGATCTCTGGGAGACCGACTCCCCACATGGGTCAGCGTCTTCCGGCCGGGGTGAGACCGAGCTGCATGCCGGCGAGCCCGCGGCCGCGGCCGGACAGGCTCGCCGCGACCTTGGCCAGCTCCTTGCCCGCGGGGGAGTCCGGGGCCGACTCGACGATCGGCTTGCCGGTGTCGCCGCCCTCGCGCAGCTCGAGGTCGAGCGGCACCTCGCCGAGCACCGGGACGTCGTAGCCGAAGCGCTTCGACAGCGTCGCCGCCACCCGGGCGCCACCGCCGGAGCCGAACACCTCGAGCCGGTGCTCGGGACCGCAGTGCGGGCACGGCAGGAAGGACATGTTCTCCAGGACGCCGACCACACGCTGGTGCATCATCGAGGCCATGGTGCCGGCGCGCTCGGCGACCTCGGCTGCTGCCTCCTGCGGAGTGGTCACGACGACGACCTCGGCGTTCGGAAGATGCTGGCCGAGCGAGATGGCGATGTCCCCGGTGCCCGGCGGCAGGTCGAGGAAGAGAGCGTCGAGGTCGCCCCAGTAGACGTCGCTGAGCATCTGCACGAGGGCCCGGTCGAGCATCGGGCCGCGCCAGGCGACGACCTGGTCGCGCCGAGGCTTCAGCATGCCGATGCTGATCACGGAGATCCCGTGCGACGTCGGGACCGGCATGATCATGTCCTCGACCTGCGTCGGCCGCAGGTCGCCGACGCCGAGCATCGCGGGGATCGAGTGGCCGTAGATGTCCGCGTCGACGATCCCGACCTTGAGCCCCTGGTCGGCCATCGCCACAGCGAGGTTCACGGTGACCGAGGACTTGCCGACGCCGCCCTTGCCACTGGCGACCGCGTAGACCTTGGTCAGCGACCCCGCCTGCGCGAAGGGGATCTCGCGCTGGGCCTGCCCGCCTCGCAGCACCTCCTGGAGGCCGGCGCGCTGCTCCTGGGTCATCACGCCCAGGGTCAGGTCGACGCCCGTCACCCCGGGGACCTTCTCCACAGCGGTGGTGACGTCCCGGGTGATCTTGTCCCGCAGCGGGCATCCGGCGACGGTGAGAAGGACGGTCAGCCGGACCATGCCCTGCTCGTCGACCTCCACGGAGTCGACCATGTTGAGCTCGGTGATCGGCCGCCGGATCTCGGGGTCGTTGACGGTGGCCAGCGCAGCGTTGATCTGGTCGAGCAGCGGAGACGTCATGCTGTCAGGGTACGCGGCCCGGCACAGCGGCCTCAGCGTCGGTCCGCATGGTCTTCGTCACCGCTCGACCGTGTCGTGGCGCCCTCGCCCTCCCGTGCGTCGCCCTCCTCCTCGCGCCGCCGCTCCTCGAGCTCGTTGAGCAGGGCACGGAGCTCGGAGCGGACGTAGTCGCGGGTCGCGACCTCGCCGATCGCCATGCGCAGGGACGCCATCTCGCGTGCCAGGAACTCCATGTCCGCGTGCGCCCTGCTGTTGGCCTGGCGGTCCTGCTCGGTGATGACCCGGTCACGGTCCTCCTGCCGGTTCTGGGCGAGCAGGATCAGCGGTGCGGCGTACGACGCCTGGAGGCTGAGCATCAGGGTCAGGAAGATGAACGGGTACGCGTCCCACTGCCACGCCGGCGGGGCCACCCAGTTCCAGCCGAGCCACACGAGCACGAAGCCCGTCATGTAGAGCAGGAACCGCGCCGTGCCCATGAAACGCGCGAAGTTCTCGGCGAAGCTGCCGAACGCCTCGGGGTCGTACGTCGGGCGGCGGACCAGCTTCCGTCGGGTGTCCTGGGGCTGGTCGAGCCTGGTGCGCGGCGGCTCCTGGCGCTCCGGCCGGTCCTTGCGGCGGTCAGCGGCCACCGAGCACACCCCCTCGTGAGGGCCGTTCACGCCAGTTCTCCGGCAAGAGATGGTCGAGCAGGTCGTCGACGGTGACGGCCCCGAGCAGCCGGCCGTCCTCGTCGGTCACCGGTGCGGCGACGAGGTTGTAGGTGGCCAGGTGTCGCGCCACGTCCTCCAGCGTGGCCGAGGCCGGGAGCGTCTCCAGGTCGGTGTCGAGCACCGCGCCGATCATGGTCGACGGTGGCTCGCGCAGGAGTCGCTGGATGTGGGCGATCCCGATCAGCCGCCCCGTCGGGGGCTCGAACGGCGCCCGGCAGACGTACACGAGCGCGGCCAGCGAGGGGGTGAGCTCGGCGTTGCGCACATGGGCGAGCGCGTCCGCGACCGTGGCATCGGGAGGCAGGATCACCGGCTCGGTCGTCATCATCGCGCCGGCGGTGCGTTCCTCGTAGGCCATCAGCTGCCGCACGCTCTTGGCCTCGTCGGGCTCCATCAGGGCCAGCAGCGCCTCTGCCGTCTCCGTGGGGAGCTCCGCGATCAGGTCAGCGGCGTCGTCGGGCGACATCTCCTCGAGCACGTCCGCCGCCCGCTCGCTGTCCAGGTTCCCGAGGATCTCGACCTGGTCCTCCTCGGGCAGCTCCTCCAGCACGTCGGCGAGTCGTTCGTCGTTGAGGGCCGCGGCGACCTCCCGGCGGCGCTTGGCCGGCAGGTCGTGGATGACGTTCGCGAGGTCCGCCGGCCGCATCTCCTCCAGGGCGGCGAGCAGGTGCGTCGCGCCCTGGCTCTCCTCGGGCAGCGTCAGGCCGTCGACCTCGTCCCACTCCACCACGTGCGTCTGGCCCCGGCGCCCGAACCGCTTGGAGCCCTCCTGCAGCGCGACCCGCGAGAGGTACCAGTCGCGGTTGCGCGCCTGCTCCATCGCGACGTCGTACACCGTGCCGGTCACACCGGACTCGCGGATCGTGACCTTGCGGTCGAGCATCTGCCCGAAGACGAGCGTCTCGGTCGAGCGCTGCTCGAACCGCCGCATGTTCACCACGCCGGTGGTGATGATCTGCCCGCTGTCGACGTGCGTCACGCGGGTCATCGGCACGAACACCGACCGGCGACCGAAGACGTCGACCACCAGACCGAGGACGCGGGGCTGCTGACGCCCGGTGCGCAAGGCCACCACGAGGTCGCGCACCTTGCCGACCTGGTCGCCGGCCGGGTCGAACACCGGCAGGCCGGCCAGGCGTGCGCAGAAGACGCGGGTCGGGGTAGTGCTCACATGTCGATACGTTAGCGGGCGGACGTGCGCGTACGTTGTCGCCGCGGCTCTGGAAAGATGCGGGAATGCTCACCTTCGACATCGTCGACGTGTTCAGCGACCGGCCTTTCGCCGGGAACCAGCTCGCCGTCGTCCACGGCGCTGAGGAGCTGAGCACCGAGCAGTGCGCGGCGATCGCCCGTGAGTTCAACTACTCCGAGACCACCTTCCCCTCGCCCTCGACGGGCGCTGAGTACGCGACTCGCATCTTCACCCCGAGCGCCGAGATCCCGTTCGCCGGCCACCCCACGCTCGGCACCGCCTGGGTGCTACGCCTGCGCGGCCTGCTCACCGCAGACACCGTCACGCAGCACTGCGGCGCGGGGGAGATCGGGGTGAGCTTCCTTCCCGACGGCAACGTGGAGCTGACGGCCGCTGCCCGTGACCTCGCCGGGCCGGTGGACGACGATCTCGTCGCCGCACTGCTCGAGGACGTCGGTCTCTCGATCTCCGACGCCGACGGTCCGGCCCGGCTGGCCGGGACCGGGCTCACCTTCGTGCACCTGCCGGTGACGGAGGACGCCCTGGCACGCGCGCGCCCGTCGTCCCGCCCGTTGCGCGAGTACGCCGAGAGGCTGGCAGCCGTGGGGGCCACCCGGGACCCCGTGGAGGGCATCAACCTGCACCACGTCACCGGGGTGGCACCCGAGGTCGAGGTGCACTCGCGGGTCTTCGTCCCCGGCCTCGACGTGGCGGAGGACCCCGCTACGGGATCGGCCGCCGCCGGTCTGGGGCTGGCGCTGGTCGCCGGGGGAGTCCTGCCCGAGGGCGGCCGCTACACGATCTCGCAGGGCGTGGAGATGGGCCGCCCGTCGAGGCTCATCTGTCGGGTGGAGGTGACGGGCGGTCGACCCAGCCGCTGTCACGTGGCCGGGCGCGTACAGCGGGTGGCTGCCGGCGAGATCGCGGTGCCGCCGGCCGGGTGATCCGGCGTCAGCTGAGGTCGCGCCGGCGGCGCTGACGCCGGTGCAGCACGCGGGGGAGCGGGCCGCGGGTCGTCGCCCCTGTCGCAGGCGGAGCCGCCGAGTGCGCCTCGTCGCTCAGGGCGCCGGGCTGCTCGAGGAGCTCGCCCGTCGGGTCGATCCGGACGACCACGCTCTCGGCGGCCCACTCATGCTTCGCGGCCTCGAGGTCGACGAGGTTGAGCCGGTCTGCCACCAGAGCGCTCGTGACGTCGTCCCAGGCCTCGTCGGACGGGCGTACGACGGACACGGAGCCGACCCACGCCACCAGTCGACCGCCGTTCTCCTTGCTCCGCATGATCACCTGCACGCGGTCCACGTCCGCGAGGCCGGGGAGCGGCTGCTCCTTTCCGCCGGCCACGAGGTGGAGCGCGTCGTCGTGCCAGACGTGCCACGCGGCACGAGTGCGGCCCCCCTCCTCCGCCGACCGACCCGGCTCGGCGTATCTCAGCCAGCACACCCCGGTCTTCTTGCCGAGCTCTGCGATGAGTGCGGTGGTGAACGAGTCGGTCACACCACGAGCCTCCCACAGAGCGGGCCTCGTGCGCTGCAGCACAATGGCCCTGGTGCGCACCCTGCTCCTGATGACGGTCGGTGTCCTGGCCGTCTCCCTCTCGGGGCCGCTGATGGCGGCGATGGTCGTCCCTCCGCTGGCGATCGCATTCTGGCGCAACGCCCTGGCGACCACGCTCCTCGCTCCCGCGGCCCTGACCACCAGACGGGCCGAAGTGGTGTCGCTCGGTCCGTCGCAGCTTCGGCTCGTCAGCCTGTCCGGGTTGGCGCTCGCCGTGCACTTCGGCACCTGGGTCACCTCGCTGACGCTCACCTCGGTCGCCTCGGCGACGGCGATCGTCTGCCTGCAGATGGCCTGGGTGGTCGCGTGGCAGATGCTTCACGGCGAGCGGTTCCCGGCGGGGGTGGTCCTCGGCCTCGTCGTGTCCTTCGCCGGCGTCCTCGTGGTCTCAGGGGTGGACTTCTCCCTCTCGCTGCGCGCTCTTGCCGGAGACCTCCTGGCGCTGGTGGGCGGCATGGCGTCGGCGGCGTACATGCTGGTCGGTTCGCGGGCCCGGCGGACGGTCAGCACGACGACGTACACGTTCGTCTGTTACGGGACCTGCTCTGCGGTGCTGGCGATCGGCTCCCTCGTCGCCGGTCAGGACCTCGTCGGGTACGACGTCGGGCAGTGGCTGCTCCTGGTCGGCGTGACACTGACAGCGCAGCTCCTGGGTCACTCGGTGTTCAACCACCTGCTCGCGACGACCAGCCCTGTCCTCGTCTCTCTCGCCCTCCTGCTCGAGGTCCCCGGCGCGTCGCTGATCGCCGCCCTGCTCCTGGGGCAGTACCCCCCGTCGGGTGCCGTCGCGGGTCTTCTGGTGATCCTGGCCGGCATGACGACGGTGGTCCTCGGCAACCGCCCTGCGCCGGAGCCGGTGCGCGAGCCACCGCTCGACTGACGGGTGACGAATCCCACGGGAGACGAGCCTCCCCGGGGGTATGCACCTCCGAGTAGGCTCCCGACCAATCTCCCTCCGGTGAGACGACCCTGTGAAGAGAGGTTTCATCCATGTCCGACGCGCCCATCGCTCGCGAGCTGCGCGCCCGCCGTTCCTGTCACGCCGTGCCGGGGTCGAACCCCCGCTTCCTCGAGAAGGCGCAGGGGCTCGAGAGCGACCAGGTCTTCCTCGACATCGAGGACTCGGTGGCTCCGATCGCCAAGCCCGACGCCCGGAAGAACATCGTCGACGTGCTCAACACGGGCGACTGGGGCAACCGGGTCCGCACCGTGCGCGTGAACGACTGGACCACGCAGTGGACCTACCGGGACGTCATCGAGGTGGTCGAGGGCGCCGGCGCGAACCTCGACTGCATCATGCTGCCGAAGGTGCAGACCGCCGACCAGGTCAAGGCTCTCGACGTGCTGCTCACCCAGATCGAGACGACCATGGGCTACGAGGTCGGCCGGATCGGCATCGAGGCGCAGATCGAGAACGCCCTCGGTCTCATCAACGTCGACGACATCGCCACCGCCTCCCCGCGCGTGGAGACGATCATCTTCGGTCCCGCCGACTTCATGGCCTCGATCAACATGAAGTCGCTCGTCGTGGGCGAGCAGCCTCCGGGCTACGACGTCGGTGACGCCTACCACTACATCCTGATGCGCATCCTGATGGCGGCGCGCGCCCACAACAAGCAGGCCATCGACGGCCCCTACCTGCAGATCAAGGACGTCGACGGGTTCAAGCGGGTCGCCGGTCGGTCCGCCGCCCTCGGCTTCGACGGCAAGTGGACGCTCCACCCGGACCAGATCGCGGCCGCCAACGAGGTCTACTCCCCGAAGCAGGAGGACTACGACCACGCGGAGAACATCCTCGACGCCTACGAGTTCTTCACCTCGGAGAAGGGCGGCGCCAAGGGTGCCGTGATGCTCGGTGACGAGATGATCGACGAGGCCTCTCGCAAGATGGCGCTGGTCATCTCCGCCAAGGGCCGCGCCGCGGGCATGCAGCGCACGGACGTGTGGACCCCGCCGGAGGGCTAGGCCGAGCAGGCAACGTCATACGGCCCGTTCGCAAGAGCGACCGGGCCGTATGACGTTCGTGGCGCCAGGCGCAGGATGCGGCTCAGCCGCGCAGGCGCTTCAGCAGGCCTGAGCGTTCGGATGTCCGCGCCCGGGCTGCCTCGGTGACGATCTTGTCCGCGTCGGGGCCGAAGAAGTCGTCGAATGTCTTGTACTGGCCGGGGGTGATGTAGGCCAGGATCTGCTGCCGCAGCTCACCGGTCGGCGGCTCCTGGCCGAGGAAGGCGGCGACGTCGTCGATGAGGCCCTCGGGCTTCGCGACCGCCTGCTCGTGGCTCACCAGCAGGCAGGGACGATCGGTGGCCAGAGCCAGGCCGGTGTTCGTGGCGCTGTTTGCCGCGGACTCGTGCAGCGCCAGGCGCGCGGAGCGCTTGTTGAACTCCCGGTCGCGCTTGGCCTGGCTCAGGGCCGCGGCCACAGGGTCGCGGTAGACGATGACGAAGTAGGGGTTGCGCAGGGTGTTGCTCAGCTCGGGCAGGTAGTTGCCGGCAGCCGGGAACTTCCAGCCCCAGACGTCGTGCTCGGCATTGCGCTCCTCGACGACCTCCCGCATCCGGTCCAGCGGGCGGTTCTGGAACCGGGGGTCCTCGTTGTTCTTGCGCTGGCGGACGTTGCCGAGGTCTAGACCAAGTGCCCGGGCGAGGCCGGCGACCATGCTCGTGCCTCCGCGTCGCGTGCCGAAGATGGCATAGGTGCGCTGCTTCTCCAGCTCGTCGGGAGGGTTGAGGAGCACGCTGGCGGCGTACCTCCGTGATGAGATCGGCATGTGTCTCCGTTCGGTCCTGCGGTGTCGGTGGTCAGCGGTGTCCTGGTCCTGCCTCAGCATCCCCGCTTCGCAGACAGCTCACGCAGGAGCGCGTCCCACTGGGCGGAGACTGCCTCCTGGCTGCGTTCCCCGGCCTTGGCGAGGGCAGCGGCGGCCATCTTGCGACGGGTGTCGTCGTCGAGGTCGATCATCTCGGTGATCGCGGCAGCGAGCGCGTCGACGTCCTTGTTGGGCACGAGGAGGCCGTCGACGCCCGGAGTGATGATGTCACGAGGACCGGCAGGGCAGTCGGTGCTGACCACAGGGACCCCGCAGGCCATCGCCTCGACGAGCACCATCCCGTAGCCCTCGGCGCGCGAGCTGAGCACGAACAGGGATGCCTTCGCCATCTCCTGCTGCAGCGACCTGGAGAACCCTTCCAGAGCCACGCTGCTCCCGAGCCCGAGCTCCTCGATCTGGCTCTGGAGGGCGTCGCGCTGGGAGCCGTCGCCGTAGATACGCAGCTTCCAGTCGGGGTGGGTGGCGGCGACCTGCGCCCACGCCGCGACGAGCAGGTCGAAGCCCTT
>DASVBF010000235.1:0-3802 GCA_036375975.1 Nocardioidaceae bacterium
GTCGCTGGACCACACGATCTGGTTCCACCGCCCCTTCCGCGCTGACCAGTGGCTGCTCTACGACCAGGTGTCGCCGTCTGCCTCTGGCGGCCGGGGCCTCGCGATCGGGCGGCTGTTCACCGAGGAGGGCATCCTCGTCGCAACGGTCGCGCAGGAGGGACTCATCCGGCACCGCGGCTGACGGCGACCAGGGGACGCCCGATGCGCCTCGGAGGCCCCAGGACTGCTCTCCTGCTCGGGACAGGCCGAGACCCACGCACCCGGAGGTGCGTGGGTCTCGGAGTCAGTCAGCGCCTGCGCGCTGAACCCGGATCAGAGCTGGCACTGCCCACGGCGGTCGACCAACCTGGCGATCAGGTTGCCCTCGTCGTTGTAGAACCGGCTCACGATCTTCGCCCGGTAGAGGTCGTCGAACCCGTTGACCCTGACCGTCAGGAACGGGCTGTAGTCGCCACTCCACCGCACGCGAGCAACGTTGTACGCGCCCACGTTCCGTGCAGGTCCGAGGTGGCCGATCGCAGCCCTGGAGCTCGCGACGTTCTTCCAGACGCCGAAGTAGTTCTTCTCCTGGGCGATGATGCGAGTCGCCACTCGAGCGGTGCGGAAGTGCGTGCTCGAGAGCCGGAACTCCGTAGCCCTGACCTCGACGCCCAGCGCGCCGGTGCCGTCGCCGGAGGGAAGCCCTCCGTTGTAGACGTGCCCGATGCAGTTGAGCGGCCCGGCCGACTGGGTGTACCCGCCGCCAGGAACGTTCTTCACGCTCGCGGATGCCGGAGCTGCGGCAAGGACGCCCGAGACCCCCATTACTGCGGTGGCTGCAAGTGCCAGCGCCTTCTTGCCCATGTGATTCCCCTTTTGTTGGTGCGACCACTTGCGGATCGCGTTCAATTCATCGTCATCCCGTGTCGAAAGGGGTCACAAGGGCTTGACGGCCGATCTACCCAAGAGTGGTCAGATGAGTTGTCCGACCGACGAGATGCGGTGCCCCATTCTTCGGGTTTGTCAGCGAGAATGCCCAGTCCTGGTTGGGTTTTGCGGCCGCCGAGGGAAGCTCTCGGGAACCGAATGCGACCCGTCCCGGCAGCAGGATCGGCTTCTTGAACGCGACGTCGACGCGCACCGAGCGAGGCAGACGCGGGTCCAGCATCGCGACGCATCGGGCCATGCTCCACATGCCATGGGCGATGTGGCTCGAGAAGCCGAAGAGCTTCGCCGTCAGCGTGTGCAGGTGGATCGGGTTGTGGTCGCCGGACACGGCGGCGTAGCGACGTCCGAGGCCGCTGTCGAGGCGCCACTCGATGCCGGACGGCGGCACCTGCTCGAGCTGCATCCCGCCCTCCGTCGACTCGCCCTCGGACCTGCCCTGTCTCAGGAAGGTCGAGGTCTCCTCCCAGACCAGCTCTCCGGCGGAGTGGATCTCGCTCGCGATGTCGAACACCGTGCCCTTAGGATGGCTGCGCAGGCGCTCCGGGCGCGCGCTGACCTGGAGAGACTCGCCGGCCGAGACGGGCCGGTGCTGCGTGATGGAGTTCTCCAGATGGATGGTCCCCATGGGGGAGAACGGAAAGGCCGCATCGGTCATGATCGCCATGTGCAGCGGAAAGGCGAGCATGTGCGGGTAGGTCAGCGGCACGGTCTCCTTCAGCGGGAAGCCGCAGACCCCGGAGTATGCCGCCACATGCCCGCGGTCGATCGGCACGTCGTGGCGGGTCAGTGTGAGCTGGGGGAGGGTCGAGCTCGTCTTCCGCACGCCGGGAAGCTTCGACACTCCCGGGATCGAGGGGAGCACCGCTTTGAGGAGCAGGGGCAGCGTCGCCGGCTCGCCGGTGAGCTCTCTGGTGGTGGCCTCGCTCACAGCGATCACGCCCCCAGCATCATCTGGCCGCAGACGCGGACCACGTTGCCGTTGACGGCGGTCGACGCCGGGTTGGCGTACCAGGCGATCGTCTCCGCCACGTCGACAGGGTAGCCGCCCTGGGACATGGCATTGAGCATGGAGCCGACCTCCCGGGTCATGAACGGCACGGCCGCCGTCATCTTCGTGTGGATGAAGCCCGGTGCCACGGCGTTGATGGTGATGCCGTGCTCGAGGGAGTCGGCGAGCGCGTTCACCAGGCCGATCACCCCGGCCTTCGACGCGGCGTAGTTGGTCTGGCCCACGTTGCCTGCGATGCCGGCGATGGAGGAGACCCCGACGATCCGGCCGTTGGGGCGGATGAGGCCCTGGTCGAGGAGCTCCGCGGTGATGCGCTCGGGCGCGGTCAGGTTGACCGCGATGGCGGCGGACCAGCCGTCCTCCCTCATGTTCGCGAGCTTCTTGTCTCGCGTGATTCCGGCGTTGTGCACGACGATGTCGACCCCGCCGTGCTTGTCCTTCACGTGCTGGGCGATCCGCTGCGGGGCGTCCTTGTTGGTGATGTCGAGCATCAGCTGGTCGCCGTCGATGTCCTTCATCACGGCCTGGAGCTCGCTAGCAGCCTGGGGTACGTCGACGCCCATCACCGTCGCGCCGTCGCGGTGCAGCACCCGGGCGATCTCCTCGCCGATCCCTCGGCTCGCGCCCGTCACGATCGCGACCTTGCCCTCGAGGGGCCTCGTCCAGTCCTCGACCGGCTCGGCCGTTGTCGATCCGGTGACCCCGACCCGGACCACCTGACCGGAGACGTAGGCGGACTTGGGGGAGAGGAGGAAGGCCAGGGTGGACTGGATCGCGGCGTCGGCGGCGGGTGCGACGTACACGAGCTGCACCGTCCCGCCGCGGCCGATCTCCTTGCCGAGCGACCGGGTGAAGCCCTCGAGCGCGCGCTGGGCGACGCGTTCCTCGGCGCTGTTCGTCATCTCCGGGGGCGTGCCGAGCACGACGACGCGCGGGTTGTGCTCCAGGCTGCGCATCAGCGGGGTGAAGAAGCGCTGCAGCGCCACGAGATCGCCCGAGCTGTGCAGACCGGTCGCGTCGAAGACGAGGCCCTTGTAGGTCTGGTCGGCACCGGTGGCCGTCACGTTCGAGACGCCCAGGTCGTCGAGCATGGAGACCACAGTCGGCTGCAGTCGGCCCTCGCCCCCGACCGCGACCGTCCCGGTGACCAGCGGTGCGCCCTCCTCATAGCGCTCGAGCTTGGCCGGGTTGGGCAGCCCGAGGTTCTTCGCGAAAAGCTGACCCACGGGGGTGCTGATCAAGGTCTCGTAACGCGTGGCCATACGGACTTCTCCTCCGGTTCGGTTGTCGCCCATCGCACGTGGGCGGCGGTCGGGCGCGACGGCTCTTGAGATATGTAACTATGGGTGTAACTCCGAGTCCACTTTTCGTGATGTGGCACTCACTACGTTCCCTACCGACCGTAGGTCGCGCAAGGATGGGACGACACACCGGCACGATCAGGAGCTGACACATGGCCACCACCCAGACCGTCCGCAGGGTCGCCGTCATCGGCGGGAACCGGATCCCGTTCGCCCGGTCGAACACCGTCTACTCGAACGCGTCCAACCAGGACATGCTGACCGCCGCGATCGACGGGCTGGTCGCCCGCTACGGCTTGGAGGGCGAGCGCCTGGGCGAGGTCGTCGCAGGCGCGGTGCTCAAGCACTCCCGCGACTTCAACCTCGCCCGCGAGTCGGTCCTGGGGTCCAAGCTCGACCCGCACACCCCGGCCCACGACATCCAGCAGGCCTGCGACACCGGCATCCAGGCCACGATCACCATCGCGAACAAGATCGCGCTGGGCCAGATCGAGGTCGGCATCGCCGGTGGCACCGACACCACCTCCGACGCCCCGATCGCCGTCAACGAGAAGCTGCGCAAGGT
>DASVBF010000252.1:0-36137 GCA_036375975.1 Nocardioidaceae bacterium
CGCGGTCGGTGGCAAGGTGCTGTGGGGCGTGGGACTGGATCCGAACATCGTCACGGCGTCGCTCAAGGCCGTGATCTCGGCGGTCAACCGCGCCTAGGTCTCCGGTCTGGGCAATGACGAGGATGGATCATTGTCCCGCAACGTCCCGGAGCGTTGACTGGACGGAGCTTCCGACGGGGGTCCACCACCGAGGAGCTCAGCCATGGACATAGGTACCATCGCCGCCCAGATCGGCCTTCCGGACGGCTTCAAGGGGCAGGCCATCCGTCCCGGCGACGCGGGTTACGACACGGCACGCGCCGTCTACAACAGGATGATCGACAGGCGGCCCGCCCTGATCGTCCGCCCCACAGGCGCCGCCGACATCCGCGACGCCGTCGCTTTCGCCCGGCAACAGCGACTACCTCTGGCAGTGCGCTGTGGTGGCCACAGCGTGGCGGGGGTCAGCGCCGTCGAGGCCGGCGTGCTCATCGACCTCTCCAGCCTCAAAGGCGTCCACATCGACCCCGAGCGTGGGACGGCTACCGCCAACGCGGGCGTGCTGTGGGGCGAGTACGACCGGGAGACGGAGATGCTGAACCTGGCCACTCCCGGCGGCCGGGTGACCACGACGGGAGTCGGGGGCTTCTGTCTCGGCGGCGGTTACGGGTGGCTGTCCACGAAGTACGGCCTCACGTGCGACAACCTCATCGGCGCCGACCTGTTGACCGCGAGCGGTGACCTGATGCACGTCACCGACGAGACCAACCCCGAGCTGATGTGGGCGTTGCGTGGTGCCGGCGCGAACTTCGGGGTGGTCACCTCGTTCGAGTTCCGCGTGCACCCGATCAGGCCCCTCATGATGGCGGGTCTGCTGGCGATTCCGAACGACGAGCGGGCCGACGAGGTCGCCCGCGGCTACCGCGACTACGTCGAGCAGGCACCCGAGGACCTCGTGACCGCGCTGCTGACCGGGCTGGCGCCGCCGGAGGACTTCGTCCCCGCAGAGCTCGTCGGCCACCCGGTCCTGATGTTGGCCGTGGCCTGGCTGGGGGACCCTGCCGACGCGGAGGCGGCCATCGCCCCGCTGCGGCAGCTCATGGCCGGCGGGCTGGACCTGGTCCAGCCGATGCCCTACACCGCCTTCCAGGCGATGCTCGATGCCAGCAACCCACCCGGAATGCTCAACTACCACCGCGGCATGCATCTCACCTCCCTACCCGACGACGTGCTCGACGCATACATGGCCAACGGCCGGGAGATCGGCTCGCCGCTGACCGCGGGCGTCATCTTCCGGCACGGAGGCGCGATCAGCAGGATCCACGAGGACGCCACGGCCGTCAGCGACCGCGGCGCCCCCTACATGGCCCACCCGATCGCCTGCTGGGAGGATCCCGCGGACACCGACCGCGAGAAGGCGTGGGTGGAGGACTTCACTCAGGCCGTCGCACCGGCACGGACGGGCGGGGTCTACCTGAACTTCGAGCCGGACACGAGCGAGGACAACGTGCGGGCCGGGTTCAGCACCGGCAAGTACGAACGACTCGCGGCGCTCAAGGAGCAGTGGGACCCGGAGAACATCTTCCGCGGCAACCACAACATCGCGCCGAGTGAGACCTGACGGCCCGGGGACCGATCGCGACAGCTCCGATGTGAGCTCCGGACGGTCTCGGTCGCCCGGGACCGTCCGGCACTCACATTCTGTGCGAGGTCAGGGGGCGGGGACGTGCTGGCCCTTGCCCAGCACGGTCACGCCGCCGTCGCTGACCACGAAGCCCCTGGCCCGGTCCTCCTCGCGGTCAACGCCGATGCTGACCCCGTCGGGCACCACGACGTTCTTGTCCAGGATCGCGTTGCGGATCGTGGCGCCCTCGCCGATCCGCACGTTGTCGAGGATGACCGAGCGCTCGACGCCGGCGTCCTGGGCGACGTACACGTTGGTGCCGATCACCGAGCCGTCCACCGCGGCTCCGGAGACGATCGAACCGGCGCAGACGATCGAGTCGCTCGCCGTGGCGTCCTCGACGAACTTGGCCCCCGGGAGCTGCGGGTGCGAGGTGAAGATCGGCCAGTCCTGGTTGTAGAGGTTGAAGATCGGGTTGACCGACACCAGGTCCATGTGGGCCTCGTGGTAGGAGTCGAGCGTCCCGACGTCGCGCCAGTAGTCGCGGTCGCGCTCCCACGACCCAGGCACGTCGTTGCGCTTGAAGTCGTAGACGCAGGCGTCCCCTCGGTTCACGAACGCAGGGATGATGTCGCCCCCCATGTCGTGCCGTGACCCGGGGGTCGATGCGTCGCGCTCCAGCGCCTCGACCAGGGCATCCGCGCTGAACACGTAGTTCCCCATCGACGCGAACACCTCGTCGGGGGAGTCGGCCAGCCCCGGAGGGTCGGCGGGCTTCTCGAGGAAGTCCTCGATCGTGTTCGTCTGGCCGGCGGTCTTGATGACACCGAACTGCCAGGCGTCCTTGCGTGGCACCCGGATCCCTGCGACGGTCACGCCCGAGCCGCACTCGAGGTGTGCCTTCACCATCTGGGAGGCGTCCATCCGGTACACGTGGTCGGCGCCGAAGACCACGATGACGTCGGGCTTCTCGTCGTTGATGAGGTTCATCGACTGGTAGATCGCGTCCGCGCTGCCCTGGTACCACTGTGGCCCGCGGCGCTGCTGCGCGGGCACCGGCGTCACGTAGTTGCCCAGCATGGTCGACATGCGCCAGGTCAGGGAGACGTGGCGGTCGAGCGAGTGCGACTTGTACTGCGTGAGCACGCAGATCTTCAGGTAGCCCGCGTTGACCAGGTTGGACAGCGCGAAGTCGATCAGCCGGTAGGAGCCCCCGAAGGGAACAGCCGGTTTGGCTCGGTCCACGGTCAACGGCATGAGGCGCTTTCCCTCGCCACCCGCCAGGACAATTGCGAGAACCTTCGGCATGGCTGGCACTTTAGGGCCTCCCCTCGTCAGCGGGGTGTCGTCGCACGGCGCGGCGTCCGCTTCGCTTGATGATGTCCCTTCTTCGGTTGCCCCGCTAGATTCGCCTCATGCGTGCCGCAATCCTGACCCGCGAGTTCCCGCCCGACGTGTACGGCGGAGCCGGAGTCCACGTGGACTTCCTGGTCCGGGAGCTGAGACGGCTCATCGACGTCCAGGTCCACTGCATGGGAGAGCCTCGCGAGGGCGCCGTCGCCCACAGCGAGAACGACTCGCGCCTGGCCGACGCGAACAGCGCGCTGCGGATCCTGTCCACCGACCTGGCCATGACGGCCGGTGTGACCCCGGACAGGGACGTCGTCCACTCGCACACCTGGTACGCCAACATGGCCGGTCACTGGTCGAAGCTGCTCTACGACGTGCCTCACGTCATCACGGCGCACTCGCTCGAGCCCTTCAGGCCGTGGAAGGCGGAGCAGCTCGGGGGCGGCTACCGCATCTCGTCCTGGGCGGAGAAGACCGCCTACGAGGCGGCAGACGCCGTGATCGCCGTGAGCAGGGGCATGCGCGCCGACGTGATGACCGCGTACCCGAGTCTCGACCCGGACAAGGTCCTCGTGGTGCACAACGGGATCGACACCGACTTCTACCGCCCGGACCCGAAGACGGAGGTCCTCGAGCGGATCGGGGTCGACCTGAGCCGCCCCTATGTGGCGTTCGTCGGCCGGATCACCCGGCAGAAGGGCGTGCCGCACCTGCTCCGTGCCGGCCTCGACTTCCGCCCCGACCTGCAGATCGTGCTGCTCGCCGGCGCTGCGGACACGCCGGAGCTGAAGGCCGAGACGGACGCCGCGATCGATCGGCTCACGGCGAGTCGCAGCGGCGTGTTCGTCGTCTCGGAGATGCTGCCGCGGGAAGAGGTGCGGCAGGTCCTCACGCACGCGCTCGCCTTCCTTTGCCCGTCGGTCTACGAGCCGCTCGGCATCGTGAACCTCGAGGCGATGGCCTGCGAGACCGCCGTCGTCGCCAGTCGGGTGGGCGGCATCCCCGAGGTCGTTGCCGACGGCGAGACGGGACTCCTCGTCGACTACGACGAGCAGGACCCGAGCGGCCTCGAGAAGGGACTCGCCGACGCGGTGAACCGTCTCGTCGCGGACCCGGGCCTCGCGGAGCAGTTCGGACGCGCCGGCCGAGCGCGGGCGGTCGACGAGTTCGCCTGGGAGGCGGTCGCGCGGGAGACCATCGGGATCTACGAGTCGCTTCTCCCGGCCTGAGGCCGGCGGGTCATGTCGGCGTCTGCTGGTGGAAGATCAGCCTCCAGCCGTCGTCGCGGCGTGCGTAGAGGCTGCTGACGAGGGCGGAGTACGGCCCCGCGCCCTCTCGATGGGCGAAGGCTCTATAGGTGACCAGCCCGGTGTCCCGCGTCGGCCGGAGCTCCCGCAGATCCGTCAGGTCGTAGAAGCTCCACGGCTGCCCAGACATGGAGTCGAGGATCGTGGCCCGGTCGTCCAGCACCATGCCGCCAGGCAGCAGCATGACGACCGTGCGGTCCAGGACGGACTCGTAGAACGCCCTCGCCGAGGCGCCTGAGGTGGACAGGGCGCGCCAACCGCGTTCTTCCAGGTCCACCAGGTTCTCTTCGCTCACGTCGACCCTCCAGCGTCGCCCGCGAGACGCCGCCCTCACGTGGGCGACGGGCGGGGTCTCACGGTAGACCGCGCAACAGGTGCTCGGCATCCCTGAAGCCGGCGACCACGTCGGACGCCGTCGTCTTGCGGTGCGGTTCGAGGATCCATTCGCCTGAGGCGCCTTTCCTCTTCCACCAAAACCCTGGATGTTCCCCGGAAAAGCCTCTTCAAACCGCCAGTTCTAGTGCGGCTTATCGGGCGCTTTTCTCGACTCGGGCAAGAAAGTAAAGAAACCGCTTTTCGGCTATTGGGTACGTAACTTCCCGAGAAATCCGCCGTTGCTCTGAGCAGGACGTACAGCGAAATGCGTCCGACAAAGGTTCTGGCCCACGACCTGGGTCAGGGGGACGGAAGGTCACAAGCCAATGCCCACAAAGTATTCAACGCTGCGAATCGCCGCAGCGACAGTTGCCACGGGGGTTCTGACCCTAGGCTCCGCGCTTCCCGTTTTCGCGGTCGACGGCCGTTCTGACGAATCTGCCGGACACCAGGCCTCGACGCAGCATCGCCAGGGATCCGGCAGGTTCGCTCAAACGTCCGGCGGTGCGGAGCGCCGGTCAGCCCAGCCCTCGCAGCAGCGCGACAGCCACGCGAGCGAGCGCAGCAGCTCCACCTCCGACGAGGGTGCACCCAAGGGACGCAGCGCCCGGGCCGGGAATGCGCCCACGCCGCAGTCGAAAGCTCACGAGTCGCACGGCCGTGCCAACCCGCCCCGCCACACCCCGGTCACTGTCTGCCACCTGCTGGGAAACGGTTCCTACCACCTGCTCACCATGGACGACAGCGCCTTGAAGGCCCACGTGGGTCACGACGACCTGTATCCGGTCCCGGAGGGCGGCTGTCCGTCCTCACCCGTCACCGGCGAGACCGGTGAGGTGGTCCCCTCCTCGCAGGTCGCCCTCGAAACGGTCCTTGACATCCAGCGGGGCCTGCTGACCCAGCTCGGGAGCTCCGGGTCCGTCCTCGGTGTCCAGGCCGAGCGCACCACGAACCGTTCAGCGGTCCAGGTCGCTGGCGTCCAGGGCTCTTCCGCGGGGATGGGGGTTCAGGCTGCCGGCGCGGCTGCTGCTCCGGCCACCGGCGTCCTCCCACAGACCGGTGCCGGGGAGGTCGGGGTGACCCTGGCGGCCGGGCTCGGCCTGCTCGCTGTGGGCGCGGGACTTCTCGCCAGGCGACGCTTCCACGGCGCCAGGTGACCTGAGCGGCGCGGAGCATCGATGCGGGCCCCTGCCGGGCGAGAGTCCGGCAGGGGCTTCTCGTCTGCCGGCACATAACCCGCTGCTTCGGTGGTCGTTGTGCCGGTCATGAGACGCGAGAACGTGAGGGTCGTCGGAGCCGGCGCGGGTCGAGCGGCGATCGCGCTGGCCATGCTGGCGGGCCTGCTCCTGGTGGGGCCCATGCAGTCACAGGCGTCCGCCGGGATCTGCGCGTCGCCGGGTGGGAGCACCACCACGCAGTCCGCCGTAGCTCTGGTCAGCAGGGCGAGCGGAGTGCCCGTCGGCCTGGAGGACACCGAGATCCGCTGGGTCCGGTGGCACACCCGCGTCGTGTACGGCGACACGGCGACCCTCAAGGGGCAGGTGGTCACCCAGGACGGGGCCATCCCCGACGCCACCGTCGACCTCGTGGCCAGGGAGGCCGGGTCCTCGAAATGGGTCTCGGTCGGCTCCGCCACCTCGGACTCGGAGACCGGCGTGTTCTCGTTCACCTGTCTGAAGCCCACCAGGACGACAGAGTATCGGGCGGTCTACCACGGCACCCTGCTCTACGGCGGATCCGAGGGAGACCGCACGGTCGAGGTCGCTCGCCGGGTGCCTGACGCGATGACCCAGGTGGCGCCCGACCAGTTCCGGTTCCAGGGGTCGGTCGAGCCTCGGTATGTGGCGCGTTCGGTGCTCCTCCAGCGAAAGAGCTGCTCGAGCTGCAGCTGGCGCACGCTGTCGCGCGCGACCACCACTGCGCGGTCCGAGTGGCGTTTCACCATCGACGTCTCGGGCTTCACGGGCTCGAGGTGGTATCGAGCCGTCGTCCCGGCGGACGACCTCTACGTGCGGAGCTACAGCACTCGGTCGTGGCAGCTCACGCACCAATGACCGGTCGGTCCCAGCCCTTGTGGCGGCGAGGGGTGCCGATCCGAGCAGCTGATATGGGACCACCTCGGGATCGCTGATCCGAACCGTGGTCAGCCGGTAGCGGGTGCGGCAGGTGGTCCCGGCGTCCTTCCGGCGTCGTACCCAAACCCGGTCTTCGTCGTTGTTTCTCCCGTCAGTGTGACCAGTCACACGGGGAGGGGACCCACCATGGCACCACGCCGTCCAGCCCGTTTCGCAGCAGTCGCGGCCCTAGGGGCAGGCGCCCTCGTCCTCGCCGGAGCAGACGGGAGCAGTGCACACGCCGCGGCCGACAGCACGCCCGGCTACTCGCTGCAGCACATCCACGTCGACACGATGGTCGGACCCAATGGCGACCAGCCCTGCGGGATCACGGCAGACATCTACAAGCCCGACTCCGCTTCGGCCACGGACAAGATGCCGGCGATCCTCACGACCCACGGCTTCGGCGGCAGCAAGGACGACAGCGGCCAGACCGCGGTCGGCAAGGCCTTCGTCCGGGAGGGCTACGTCGTGCTGTCGTACTCCGGGCTCGGCTTCGGCGGCTCGGGCTGCAAGATCCACCTCGACGACCCGGACTGGGACGGCAAGGCGGGCAGCCAGATGGTCGACGTCCTCGCGGGCATCAAGGAGTTCACCGACGAGACGACCGGTCAGACCGGCCGCATCGACTACGTGGCGGAGAACGCCCCGGGGGACCCGCGCGTCGGCATGATCGGCGGGTCGTACGGCGGCCAGATCCAGTACGCCGTGGCGATGCAGGACAAGCGGGTCGACGCGCTGGTCCCGATCATCACCTGGAACGACCTCTCCTACTCCCTGGCCCCGAACAACACCGACCTCGCCCACGGCGTCACCTACGACACACCCGGGGTGGCCAAGAAGGAGTGGATCGACCTCTTCTTCGGAGCGGGCATCCTCGACGGGGTGCAGGGAGCACAGGTCGATCCGGCCCGCAACGCGGGATGCCCCAACTTCGCCGACGAGGCCTGTGCCGCAGCAGTCCAGCTGAACACCGCCGGCTACCCCGACGAGGCGACCCTCGCCCTCGCACGGCACGCTTCCGTGGCGACCTACGCCTCGAGCGTCACAGCGCCGACACTCCTGGTCCAGGGGCAGAAGGACACGCTGTTCAACCTGCAGGAGGCGGTGGCCACGTTCCGCGTCTTCCAGGCCCACGGCACGCCGGTCCGGATGGTGTGGCAGTCCTGGGGCCACTCCGGCGGCACGCCTGCTCCCGGCGAGCTGGACTTCAACGCGCCGTCACTGCGTGACTCCTACCTCGGCGCGCGCTTCCTCGACTGGATGGACCACTACGTCAAGGGCGACAGCACGGCGCCGGTCGGGCCCCGCTTCGCGTACTTCCGCGACTGGGTCCGCTACGACACCTCTCCGGGCAGGGCAGGCAGCGCGATCGACAAGGCCTACGTGGAGCGCTCGTCGTTCTCCGACGACCCGACCGCGAGCCTTTACTTCTCCGGGAGCGACACGCTCACCCCGTCGCTCGACGACGTCGCGACGGGCTCCGCGTCGTACGCCAACGCGTCCGCGGCTGCGACGTCCTACTCGGAGACCTCCGGGCTCGAGGGCGGCCAGGTGAACCAGGACGTCTACGACCAGCGGGGCACCTTCGCAGCCTTCACCAGCGCTCCGCTCTCCAGGAGCGTCGCCCTGGTCGGGTCTCCGCGACTCACGCTGCACCTCCAGGCCCCGGTGGCCGAGACCAGCCAGTCAGCCGGGCCGGGGGGCCACCTGGTCCTGTTCGCGAAGGTCTACGACGTCGCGCCCGACGGCACCCAGACGCTGAAGAACAGGCTGGTCTCGCCGGTCCGGGTGGCGGACGTGACGAAGCCGGTGGACGTGGAGCTCCCCGGCGTCGTCCAGCAGTTCCAGGCAGGACACCGGATCCGCGCAGTCGTCGCGGCGAGCGACCTCGCCTACGCCAACAACCCGCTCAGCCAGCCGGTAACGGTGACCACGAGCCAGGACGCTCCGAGCGTCCTGCGCCTGCCCCTGACGAGCGCCCTGAGGTTCTGAGGCTTGTCAGTCGAGCTTTGCGCGGAGGTACTGCTTCGGCCACTCGACGCCCTGGCCGACCGGCACGCCGAGCTCGTGGGCCGCGCGGAGCGCCCAGTGCGGATCACGCAGCATGGCTCGTGCCATGAGCACGGCGTCGGCAGAGCCCTCTGCCAGGATCTCCTCTACCTGCTTGGGGTCTGTGATCAGGCCGACCGCCCCCGTCGCGATACCGGCCTCCTGCTTGATCCGCCGTGCGAACGGGACCTGGTAGCCCGGTTCCAGGGGGATGTCCGCCAGCGCGTTTCCGCCGGAGGAGACGTCGATCAGGTCGACGTCGGTCTCGCGGAGCAGCCGGGCCAGCGCGACTGAGTCGTCTGCGGTCCAGCCGCCGTCGACCCAGTCGGTCGCGGAGATGCGCACGAGCAGCGGCGTCGCAGGCGGAACGGCGCTACGAACCGCCTCGACGACCTGCAGCAGCAGCCGGGTCCGGTGCTCGAAGGAGCCGCCATACACGTCCTGACGGTGGTTGGACAACGGCGACAGGAACTCGTGCAGCAGGTACCCGTGCGCAGCGTGGATCTCCAACACGTCGAAGCCGGCCGCGAGAGCACGTCGTGCGGCTTCGGCGAAGCCCTCCACCACCTGCTGGATGTCCTGGTGGCTCATCTCACGGGGAGTCCCGAGGCCAGGGAACGGCTCGGGGGAGGGGCCGAGCGGCTCCCAGCCGCCCTCTTCGATCGGCACCCAGCCGCGCCCCTCGAACGGCGGACGGGTGGAAGCCTTGCGACCCGCGTGAGCCAGCTGCATCCCCGCCGTCGCGCCCTGGCTGTGCACGAAGTCCACGATGCGCGTCCACGCCTCGACCTGCTCGTGGTTCCAGATGCCGGTGTCCGCGGGGGAGATCCTGCCCTCGGGGGAGACGGCAGTCGCCTCGGTCAGCACAAGCCCCGCACCTCCCCGTGCGAAGGAGCCCAGATGCACAAGGTGCCAGTCGTTCGGAACACCGTCGACCGCGGAGTACTGGCACATCGGAGCCACCCAGGCGCGGTTCCGGATCGTCACACTGCGGACTTGGATCGGGCTGAAGAGGTGCGTCATGTCGGGAGAACGCCCTGCCGACTCCGGACATTCCGGTCTGGGTCGAGCCCCGCCCGAAGCGTCCGGATCGTCCCGTCCCGACGAGGTCGTGATCGCGGCCGGGCCAGGCAGTACAGTGCAGTCGCCTCGACCAAAGCGGCGCAGGGTGGGGGCAGAAGCAGGGAAAGCGCCGATCACGGGGGTGCCCCTGATGCTCGACAAGGCCGCAAGCGTGTGGCTCGGTGCGGCGCTGCCCAAGATGTCCCCCGCCGATGCGCCTTCGACGACCGCGGGCGACGTCGCGCTCTGGGTATCCCTGGTCTCCTTGGGCGTGGCGTGCCTCGGCGGGCTGACGTGGGCGGGAGTCCTCACGATGCGCAGGCTGCAGCGCAGCGCGCAGGTGCGCGCCCGCGCCCTGGCCGCGAGGGATGCCATGGCAGCCGGTTTCCTCACGCTGGAGGAGGCCAGGGCGGCCACCGAGGCGAGGCTCGAAGCACTGCCTGCGTCCGAGGACCTGACGCTGGCCGAGGTCCGCACCAGGTTCGCTGCTGCGAACGAACAGGTCGCTGCCGTGATGGCGACGTACGTCGAGCTCAGCGTGAAGTACGGCGCCCGCCGTGTTGCTCGGCTGGGGGTCGACGAGGCGACCGCGGCGGAGCAGGCCATGGGCACGGTGACCTCCACCATGCAACGGCTGACCCAGGACGTGGCGATGGTGGAGGCCGACCTGGACGCTCTCGAGTCGTTGCGCGCCAGCCTCCCCGACCGCATCGCGAGAGTCCGGTCGACCGTCGCGGACGTGGCCCGACTCCTCCCCGAGCGCAGCGGACAGGGCTTCTTCGTCGACGCCTACGAGGCGGTCCTGCCACGGATCGAGCAGCGGTGCGTCGAGGCAGAGCAGCTCCTGGGACAGATCCGGGTCGGAGACGCCGGCGTTGCCGCCGACACCGCATCGGCCATTGCGGACGAGCTGCAGGCAGCGGTCGCGGAGCTCCCGGACCTGCACGACAGTCTGCGTGGCGATCTCGACCTTCTCCGGGCCAGGCACAGACATTGCGGGCTGCTGCTCCGGGGTGCCCGCGGTCTCACCGACAGGCTCGAAGCCACCTTTCACGTGTCGTGCACGGATGACGTGCGCACCCTGGTGACGGAAACAGCCGGGAAGCTGGCAGAGCTGCCTGAGGTGCTCGACCGGCTGGATCGCGCATCTTCCATGGAGGTCCAGGACTTCGACGAAGCGCAGGACCTTGCCCACCGGGCCAAGACCCTGGTGTCGGAGGTCGAGAACGGCTGCTCTGCCGCCGTGCTACGCCGCGACAAGCTCACGATGTTGGTCTCGTCGTTGCCGGCCGCCCGGGACGACGTAGCCGCCGCTCTCACGCGGCTGACCCATACCGCCTCCTCGAACCGGGCCGTCGTCGAGCTCATGGACCATCGCGTGCCGCTCGAAGAGCTCGGCAGACACCTCTCCGACCTGACGGCAGAGCTCGCGCGGGAACGACCGAGGCTGCTCCGGGTGGCCGACGAGCTCTCCGCACTCCGACGCACAGTCGAAGGCGAGCAGGAGCGCCTCGACCGCGGCATCGCCGTGGGCCGGATGCCCGGGCCGGCAAGAAGACACGCCGTGGCGGCGACCTCGGATACTGCCTTGAGAACGTGATCTGCACTACTCTCCCGCACGAGAGAAAGCAGGTGGTCGTTATGCCGCTCGGGCGAGGCATCGAGGAGCTGTGGGAAGCCGTGCGGGACCGGGTCGAGGTCTCAGGTCACGGGCCGACGTGGGAGGTCACGGCCGGGTCCTTCGACTCGGCGCTGGCCTTCGCCCAGGAGAGCTTCGGGGACGTGGCCGTGACGTCCCGCCGGGACCGCAAGAGATGGTGGCCCCGCGTGACCCTCACCGTGACGACCGATCCGGCCGAGGCCGCTTCCGCGCCCCCACTGGAGGAGCTGGCGGCTCTCGTCGTGCCCGCCCAGGTGCGGCCCGAGGAGAGTCCCGACAGCAGGTCGAGGCGCAAGCAGTACGACATGCCCCTCGAGCTGGAGGCGATCTTCGCGCACCAGGAGCGGATCCGGAGCGCCCAGGAGCGGGTCAGCGAGGACGCCGGGTAGGCGCCTGCTCCGGTCAGCGTTTCGGCGGCGTGGCGATGCAGGCGGTGGCCACGCGCTGGAAGCCGATGCGCTCGTAGACACGCGCCACGACCTCGTTCTGCGCGGACAGGAAGACCGTGGCGACCCCTCTCGCGCGGGCGTGTGCGACGAGCGCGGCGGTGATCGCCGCTCCCACGCCCTGACGTCGCGCTCGGGGGACCACGGCGATGCCGGTCAGCTCGGTGGTGTCGCCACGTGGCGAGTGCGACCCGCCCCCGACGTACCCCTGACCGTCGTACGCCCCGGCCATCGCCAGCAGGCCGGAATGCACGAGCTCCCGCAGCTGTCCCGCCGGCTCTTCCTCGAGCTCGTCCGTGTTGGCGAACCCAGCGTTCACGGCCGCGGCCGCGGCCGCGATGCCGGCGGAGTCGGAGTCGAGCATCCGCACCGAGCAGGAGTCGGGGAGTGGCGGAATGATGGTGCCGGCGCCGGCGGGGAGGGCGAGCAGCGGGCACTCGGTCACACGGAGGCCGGCTTCCCTCGCTGCCGATGTGAGCGTCGGCGTCGTCTCGTGAACCCATTCCAGGCTCTCCGGGACACCGAGTTCACGCTGCCGCTGCCTCACGGCCTCCACCTGCCGGGCCGCGACTGGGCCGTCGTACCCGAGTGAAGGCCGTGCGTAGAAGGGCCAACCGTCCTCCCGGGTGCGGAGGAAGAGGGTGAAGGGCCCGATCTCCTCGATGCTCGCCATGGGGCGCGGCGCAGCGTCGTAGTAGGCCTCGAGCGTCGAGAGAAGGCTCACGGCGACGAGCATGTCACCCCCGGACGGTGCTCGCACAGTGGTTGAGGTCGGTCAGCGAAGCGCCGCGTCCATGCGATGTCTGGCAGGGACGAGCGGAAGCACGACGCGCACCTCCGTCCCGACGTCCTCGCTGGAGCGGATCGACACCTCCCCGTCGTGGCTGTGCACGATCGACTGCACGAGCGACAGACCGAGCCCCGTGCCCTGGACGGCGAACTCCTGTGCCAGCCGGCCACGGAAGAAGCGGGTGAACAGCATGGGCTTCTCGTCGTCGGGGATTCCGACCCCGGTGTCGCTCACGACGACCTCCGCGAGCCGGTCGTCGACCACCTGCAACGAACACTGCACGTGACCGTTGTCCTCGGTGAACTTCACCGCGTTGCTCAGCAGGTTCACGACGACGCGTTCGAGCTGGGGGAAGTCGCCTATGACGAGCACGGGGTGGTCCGGGGCGTCGAACCGGACCGGGAGGCCGCGGCCGTCGAGCATGGAGTGGACCGCCTCCTGGCAGCGGTTGACCACCATCCGGAGGTCGACGGTCGTCTTCTGGAGAGTGAACGACCCCTGTTCGATGCGCGACAAGGTGAGCAGGTCGTCGATCAGGGCAAGGAGCCGGTCACCGTTGGTGCGCACGGTGTCGAGCAGGCGGGCCTGCTCGAACGAGACGGGCCCAGCGGTGCCGTCCCGGAGCATCTCGACGTACCCGACCATGCTCGTGATCGGCGTACGAAGCTCCTGGCTCACCATCGAGACGAACTCGTCCCTGACGCGGTCGGCCTCGCGCAGCTGCGACACCGCCTCCCGCTCCTTCTCGAGGCTCTCGACGAGGATCTTCTGGCTCCGCTGGTACTCGGTGACGTCGCGTCCGACGGCGAGGTACCCGATGACCGAGCCGAAGGCGTCGTGAACCTCGCTCATGGTGACAGCGCACGCGACGCGGCTGCCGTCCTTGCGGACATAGGTCCAGTCGCGTGTCTGGGGCCCGGACTCCACACCGGCGATGATGGTCGGGAAGCCGGGCAGGGTTCGGTGCTCCACGGAGACCAAAGCCAGCTCGTCGGGGTCGTGCAGGTCCTCCAGACGCATCCGCCCGGTGACCTCGTCCGCGGTGTACCCAAGAAGCTCTTGGGCCCCGGCGTTGAAGATCGTGATCGTCCCCATCAGGTCCAGGCCGACGAACGAGGTCGACGTCGCCGCGTCGAGCAGGTGGTTCGTCATGCTGCGCACGTTGCGCTCGTCGGTGACGTCGATGCCCGTCAGGACGACGTGGGTCCGCCGGCCGGTCTCGTTGGTCAGCGGCGCGCTGGACCAGACGATCCGCCGGAGGCGACCATCCGCCGTGAGCAGGTCGCCCTCCACGCTCGGCGTCCGCCCAGTCTCACGTCCTGGCCGGGTCCGCTCCATCAACTCCCTCAGGAAGCGCTTGTCGGTGTTCGGGGCGAGCGTTCCCCACAGCGGCTGCTCGAGGACTTCGGCCTCCGTCCGGCCGCTCGCGCGCTCGGTGGCCGGGTTGATCCCGGCGATGTTGCCGTCCACGTCGACGACCACGATCAGAGCGGCGGTCGTGCTGAGGACCGCCTCGGTGAAGTCCTTCTCCGTGGTGAGCCGGGACGTCGCTTCGTGCACCTCCGTGACGTCCATGAGCTGGGCGCTGAACATCGCCTCCTCGCCGGCAGTGGACATCGGCGACATCGCGAAAGCCACGCGGCGTCCGGGGTCCCGGGCGAGCCAGAGCTCTTCCCGCCAGCCGGTGAGGTCGCCGGACCCGATCCGCCGGGTGACGTCCTTCCACGAGGTCCGGGTGTCCAGGTACGGCTCCAACGGCTGGTCGAGGAGATCCTCGACGGTCCCACCGAGGATCTCGGCGGCCGTCTCGTTGAGCTCGCGGATCCGCAGGCCCTTGCGTGAAAGTGACAGCAGCAGCATGCCGACGAAGGACTCGGTGAAGCTCTTGTGGAACAGCTCCTCGTTCGCGGAGACCCTGGTGAGGGCGTGCCGCCGCTGGTCGACGGCGACGGCGAGGGGCAGCGCGATCAGGGCCGTCACGATGAGGAACGCGTGGACCAGCGACGCGGTGACGACGGCCGAGGTGCCTCCGTCCGCCGCCCCGGCCGCGAACGGTCCGCCACCCGCGGCGGTGAGCACCGTGGTGATGACGCCGATCGTGAGGAGCTGGTAGGACACAGTGCGCACGCCGAAGCGCAGGGACGCCCACAGCAGCAGGGGCAACGGCAGGAAGCTCAGGCCCAGCGCCTGGCCGGGGCTGAAGATGTAGGTCACGGATCCGAGCAGCAGGGTCCACTCGAGCACGGCCTCGAGGAACCGCTCCTCGGCGATGAACGGCCCGAGCCGCATCACCAGGGGCGTGACGAGCAGGATCGCCGCGAGGTGCGAGGCGACGAGGGGAGCTGCGGTGCTGGTCGGGGGCGCACCCACTGACACGGCCGTGACGGCGACCACGACGGCTGCTGCCACGCTGCCGGCGACCGCGGCGGAAAGGAACCGCCACAGGGCCTCCATCGTCCGGAGGGAGGGACGTTCCGACCGTCCCCGCATGACCAGCCAGGCCACCAGGTATGCCTCGAGCCCGCTGGACAGGCCGAAGCCGAGCGCCCACTGCTCGGTGTGGCCCTCGGTGTACGACGCGAGCCCACTGGCCAGGGCGACGCCGAGGGCGAGCAGCCACTGCCGCCGAAGCGAGGTGAGCAGCAGCAGCGCGACGCTCAGACCGGTCGCCGGCCACCACAGGGGTACGTCGGAGCCCTCAGCCGTGAAGAACGAGGACGCCGCCCCGAGGAGGTAGACCCCCAGCAGCCCGATCAGCGCCGACGGCAGGGGGACGTCGGCGACGAGACGGTCCAGACCGGTCGCCTGTTCCCGCTTGGGCGGCTCGAGCACCGCCCCCGGAGCGTCCAGCACGGACGTCTGCTGGCTCATGAGCCTCTACCCACGCAGCACAAGATCTAGCTCCCTCCCCGGTGCATGGGCCCATATCTTCGGTCATCCCCCCACCCCGGCAGGAAGCGGGGTGCGCCCATACGGACCTCTTCGGGATCTCGTCTACCCTCAATGCGGGCGACTCAACCGGAAGGATGCCGTGGTGGCGACGCTGGTGTCGGAACGAATCGGGCAGTTCTTCTTCGACGAGGACAGAATCGAGTACACCGAGTACGGCGGCGGGGACGAATGGGTCGTGCTCGTCCACGGCCAGCTCATGCCACGGCGCATGCACCAGCCACTCGCTCGCGCGATCGCCGGAGCGGGATTCCACGTCGTCACGGTGGACCTGCTCGGCCACGGTCGTTCGGACCGTCCCTCCGACCCGATGCAGTACTCCATGACCGCGTTCGGCGAGCAGGTGGTCGCGCTGCTGGACCACCTCGGCGCCGAGCAGGCGGTCCTCGGAGGAACCTCCCTCGGGGCGAACGTCTCCCTCGAGGTCGCTGACATCGCTCCCGAGCGGGTCCGCGGGCTCATCTGCGAGATGCCCGTGCTCGACAACGCCGTGGAAGCAGGGATCCTGGCGTTCGCGCCGCTCATGTTCGTCGCCCGGTTCCTGCCGGTCACCGTCACCGCGACGCGGGCGGTCACCAGGCTGGTTCCGCGCGGGCTCGTGCCGTTCTGGGCCGGCATCGTCCTGGACACGCTGAACCAGAGGCCCGCCCCGCTGGCAGCGGCCATCCACGGCATCTTCTTCGGCCGGGTCGCCCCCTCGAGCCGCCGCCGGCGAATGATCGAGGCTCCGGCGCTGGTGGTCGGCCACCGCCGGGACCCGATCCATCCCTGGGCGGACGCCGCTCTGCTCGCGGAGGAGGTCCCGGACGCCCGCTTCGTCGAGGCCCGGAGCATCCTCGAGTGGCGGCTCCAGCCGGGGCGTCTCACGGCGGAGGCTGTGTCGTTCGTCGAGGAGTGCTACCAGCTCGGCAAGCCACGACGCACCAGGGGAAGCCGGAACGGAGTCCGTCCCACCTGAGGGACAATGGGCGCGTGGGTCTCTACCGTGACGAAGCCGTGGTGCTGCGCACCCAGAAGCTGGGTGAGGCAGATCGGATCATCACGCTCCTGACGCGCCAGACCGGCCGGGTGCGTGCGGTCGCGAAGGGCGTCCGCCGCACCACCTCGCGCTTCGGGTCCCGGCTGGAGCCCTTCACGTACGTCGACCTGCAGCTCGCCGAGGGCCGGTCGCTGGACGTGATCACCCAGGCGGAGACGCTGGCGCCGTACGCCTCGAAGATCGGCTCGGACTACGAGCGCTACACCGCCGGGACGGTCATGCTCGAGACGGCCGAGCGCCTCGTGGTCGAGGACAAGGAGCCCGCGCTCCAGCAGTTCCTCCTGCTCGTGGGGGCCCTGCGCACGATGGCGTCCGGAGAGCGTTCCCCGTCGGCGGTGCTCGACTCGTTCCTCCTGCGCTCGCTCTCTGTCGCCGGCTACGCGCCGTCGTTCGAGGCCTGCGCACGCTGTGGCCTCGAGGGTCCGCACCGCGCGTTCAGTCCGGCAGCCGGGGGGATGCTGTGCGCAGGCTGCCGGGTGCCGGGGACGGCGAGCCCCGCCAGCGAGACGGTCCTGCTTCTCGGTGCCCTGCTGGCCGGCGACTGGGCGGTCGTCGAGGCGAGCGAGCCGCGGCACCGCAAGGAGGCCACGGGCCTTGTCTCGGCCTACCTGGCCTGGCACCTCGAGCGCGGCCTGAAGTCACTGAGCCACCTCGAGCGCTGACGTCCCGCGGCTTACCCGACCTTGCGGTCCTCGTCGACGAGCGCGGCGATGGACTCGTTCAGCCTGGTCAACAGCCGCGCCAGCTCGTCCCGGTCGGTGTCCGGCCAGTCCGCGAACACCGCCTCCATCCGTTGCCTGCGGTGTGCCCGGGTGTGCTCGAGCACCGTCCGCCCCTCCTCGGTGAGGTCGAGGATGGAGGCACGACGGTCCTGCTCGTCGGGTTTGCGCTCGACCAGCTGCGCCCTCTCCATCGCCTGCACCTGCCGGGTGATCGTCGAGGGGTCGAGCCCGAAACCGGAGGCCAGGACGCCCAGTCTTTGGGGGCCCTCGTCGGCCAGCCGACACAGGATCCCGTAGGCGGAGCGTTCGATGTCCATCTCGCCGGAGGACGTCGAGAGGTGGATGCGCTGCACACGTCTCAGGAGAATCGTCAGCTGCTGCTCGATCTGCTTGTTCGCGCCGTCCATGCCTGCCCTCCACAGGGGTAGCCGCCTCAGGCCGGGCCAGGAGGCTTAGGTTGGTCGCGATCATACGACTCCGAACGGTGGGAAGGGCGCGACATGGCGAGACGGAGCAGGGTCGCCGTTCGGACCGAGGTGCGTGCACCGAGCCCGCACCCCAGCGGCGCCCGACCCCCCGCCGTGCCGCCGGAGCTCGTGCCGCAGCACGTCGCCGTGGTCATGGACGGCAACGGCCGCTGGGCCCAGGAGCGTGGCCTGCCGCGCACCGCCGGTCACGAGCGGGGCGAGCACTCTCTCTTCGACGTCGTGGAGGGCGCCATCGAGATCGGCGTCAAGGCGATCTCGGCCTACGCTTTCTCGACCGAGAACTGGAAGCGCTCACCGGACGAGGTGCGCTTCTTGATGGGCTTCAACCGCGACGTGATCCGCCGTCGACGCGACGAGATGCACGAGCTCGGGGTGCGCGTCAGGTGGGCAGGGCGGACGCCCCGCCTCTGGCGTTCGGTCATCAAGGAGCTCCGTGAGGCCGAGGAGCTGACCCGTGACAACGACGTGCTCACCTTGACGATGTGCGTCAACTACGGCGGCCGGGCCGAGGTCGCCGACGCCGCGAGGTCCATCGCCCGGGAGGTGGCCGCGGGGCGCCTGGACCCGGAGAAGGTCGACGAGAGGGTGTTCGCCCGTCACCTGTACGTCCCCGAGCTCGCCGACGCCGACCTGGTCTGGCGTACCTCGGGGGAGCAGCGTCTGTCGAACTTCATGCTCTGGCAGGCGGCCTACTCCGAGCTCGTGTTCAGCGACGTGCTCTGGCCGGACGTGGACCGTCGGCACCTGTGGCAGGCGATCGACACCTACGCCCGCCGTGACCGGAGGTACGGCGGCGCCGAGCCCACGCCGTGACGTCCTGGAGGTCGGGGCAGGGTCTCAGGCGCACGACGGGCAGGTGCCGAAGATCTCCAGCGTGTGACTCACGTCGGTAAACCCGTGCTCCTTGGCGACCGAGGTCGACCAGCGTTCCACCGTCGGCCCCTCGACCTCGACGGTGCGACCACAGCCACGACAGACCAGGTGGTGGTGATGGCTCGTGCTGCACCGGCGGTACAACGCCTCTCCGTCCTCGGTGCGCAGGACGTCCACGTCGCCGTTGTCGGCAAGCGCCTGAAGAGTGCGGTAGACCGTGGACAGCCCGACGTTGTCGCCGCTGCGCCGGAGATGGTCGTGGATCTCCTGGGCGCTGCGGAACTCCTCGGAGGACTGCAGCGCCGCCGCTACGGCGCGACGCTGCCGGGTCGGCCGCGCGCCGCCCATCGACATGTCGCCGCTAGTGCTCGTCATAGTGGCTCCCGTGCGGTGCATGGCGGTGGCCGTCGTGGACGTAGTCGACGTGGTCACCGTGCGGCACGGCCAGATGGCCACAGGACTCCCCGTGCTGGTGCTCGTGGTCCTCGGGTACGACCGTGTGCTCGGCGCCCTCGGGACCCACCACGATCGGGGCGAAGGGCGCTCTCATCCGCTGGCGATGGCGCACCCAGACACCGAGCGGCCAGGCCAGGGCGAAGCCGCCCAGGGCGATCAGCACGATCGTCGCGCCCGGCGCCACGTCGACGTACGCCGAGACCGTCACGCCGGACAGCGCGGCGAGCGTGCCGATCGCCATGGCGGCGAAGAGGGTGGACCGGAAGCCCCGGGTCAGCTGCTGCGAGGTGGCGACGGGCACCACCATCAGCGCGCTGACGAGGAGCAGGCCGACCGTGCGCATCGCGACGGTGACCGTCACCGCGGCCATGACGGCCACGAGGAGGTTGTACAGACGGACGTTCAGGCCGGCCACCTTCGCGAACTCCTGGTCCTGGGCCACCGCGAACAGCTGGGGTGACAGGCCCACCGCGACGAGCACCACGACGGCGGCGAGGCCGATCACCACCCACACGTCGGTGGGGGAGATCGACATGATCGACCCGAAGAGGTAGGCGTTCAGTGTGCTCGCGCTCTGGTGCCCGAGACCGATGAGCAGGACACCGCCGGCGATGCCGCCGTAGAAGAGCAGGGCCAGTGCCACGTCACCGTTGGCCCGGCCCTGCTCGCGGATCACCTCGATGAGGATGGCGCCGAGCGCGGCGACGACCACCGCCGTGGCCGTGGGGGAGGTGCCGGTCAGGAGCCCGAGAGCGACCCCCGTCACCGCGATGTGGCCGATGCCGTCTCCCATCAGGGCGAGGCGGCGCTGGACGAGGTAGGTACCCACCGCCGGCGCGGCGAGACCCGTGAACAGCGCGCCGAGAAGGGCGCGCACCATGAACGGGTACTCGAGGATGCTCATGGTCGTTGCTCCCTGGTCGAGGGGCCGTCGAGCGGTGAGGTCACCGTCGGCGTGTGGTCGCTGTGGGGCGCCTGGAGGTCGGGATGGTGATGGCCGTGGTCTGCCCATCCGCGCTCGCCGCGGTCCTGTGCCGTGCCCGGAGGGGGGCCGTCGTAGACGATCCGGCCGTCACGCATGAGGACCGAACGGTCGATCAGGTCCGCCATCGGACCGAGCTCGTGGGCAACCAGGATGATCGTGGCTCCGCGCTGGACCAGGCCGGACAGCGTGTCCGCGAAGGCCTGCTGGCTCCGCAGGTCCACGCCGGCGGTCGGCTCGTCGAGCACGAGGAGCTCCGGCTCGCCGGCGAGTGCCCGGGCGATGAGAGCGCGCTGCTGCTGGCCGCCGGAGAGGGTCGAGCAACCGTCATGGGTGCGCTCGGTCAGACCCACGGCAGCGATGGCGTCTCGGATGACCGTCCTGTCCTCCTTGCGAAGGGGCGACAGCAACGGCCGGCGGGAGAGGCGGCCGGAGGAGACGAGCTCCCAGACCGACGTGGGCACACCTGACGTGGCGGTGACCCGCTGCGGGACGAAGCCGATGCGTCGCCAGTCGCGGAAGCGGGAGAGCGGGGAGCCGAAGAGCGAGACCTGTCCCTGGCTGACCGGCACCAGTCCCATCAAGGACCGCACGAGCGTCGACTTGCCCGAGCCGTTCTCGCCCAGCAGCGCGACCACCTCGCCCTGGCGGACCGTGAGGTCGATGCCACGCAGGACCGGGCGGCCGCCGAGGCTGACGCAGCCGTCGTGGATCTCGGCGACGACGGGGGAGCTGTTCATCGGCATCGGTTCGCTGACCTCAGTTCCTGGAGGTTCTTGCGCATCAGGGACAGGTAGTCCTGGTCCGAGGTCGTCCTGCCCAGTCCCTCGATCGGGTCGAGCACGGCGGCCTTCACGCCGAGGTCACGGGCCAGGGTCCTTGCCAGGGCGGGGCTGGCAAGGGTCTCGTAGAACACCGTGGTGATGTGGTCCTCGCGGGCGACGTCACCGATCTGCTTCAGGTGCGCGGCCGACGGCTCGGCGTCGGGGGTGAGCCCCGCGATCGGCTCGAAGCGCAGGCCGTACTTCTGCAGGTACTCGAACGCGTCGTGGCTGACCACCACGGTGTCGATCGTGCAGTCGGCCAGGCCCTGCCGGTAGGCCTTGTCGACACTGTCGAGGTCCCGCTTCAGGGAGGTCAGGTTGCGCTCGTAGACCCCGGCGTGGTCCGGGTCGACCTTCACCAGCTCCCGCTTGACCGCCACCCCGAGGTCGGCCATCCGCGCCGGGTCGAGCCAGAAGTGCGGATCCCGCCCCTCGAGCCCGACGGTCTGTCCTGCCTCGACCACGTGGTCCGGGCCGTTCTGTGCCACCGCCTCGTCGACGGCCGGCTGCATGTCCTTCTCGTAGACGACCACGTCGGCATCCGCGACCGCGGCCACCTGGCGGACGTTGAGCTCGAGGTCGTGCGGCTCCACGCCTGGGGTCGTCAGGTTGGTCACCTCGCCCTGGTCGCCTGCCACCCGCTCGGCGACGTAGGCCAACGGGTAGAACGAGCCCACCACGTGCGGTCCGTCCGCCGAGCCGCCGCCCTGGGTGACGCCGCATGCCGTGAGCAGCAGCGGTGCGGCGAGCACGAGGGCCCGGCGAAGGCCGACGGCAGGTACGAGGCTCATGAGAATCATTCTCAACACAAATGACAACCGTTTTCAACTCCCCGCTTGTAACGCGGGGTTATGGACCGTCTGGCTGCGGCATACCGCGTGCGGACCGTCCACAGCACCGAGCCAGCACCGGGATAGGGTCGCCGCGTGCTGGTCGTGAACAGGTTCCGGGTCGACGAGGGCGGAGGCGGCTCCTTCGCCGAGGACCTCGCCGCGGCCCTCGGGGTCCTCGCGACCAAGCCGGGGTACGTCGACGGGGCAGTCGGGCGGAACCTCGACGAGCCGTCCCTGTGGGTCCTCCAGACCCGGTGGGCGGACGTCGGGAGCTACCGGCGGGCCCTGTCGTCCTACGACGTGAAGGTCGGCGTCGTACCCCTCCTGTCGCAGGCCATCGACGAGCCTTCGGCCTATGAGGTCCTGGGGGACGGGGGAGCCGAGGGGCTGAACCAGGCTCGGCCACGCCACCTCGGCTGAGCCGGGGCGATGCCCATCCGCCCCGCCGACGGCGCGCTCGTGCGCCCCTGGCTAACCTGATACTTCGCCGGCAGCCAGCCGGCCTCCCGACCCCTACGGAGCAGATTCCTCATGAGCAAGGCCAACACGTCATCCGCGCTCGACCAGGTCGTCTCGCTGTGCAAGCGCCGCGGCTACGTCTTCCCGAGCGGCGAGATCTACGGCGGCACGCGCTCTGCGTGGGACTACGGGCCGTTGGGCGTGGAGCTGAAGGAGAACATCAAGCGCCAATGGTGGAAGGCCATGGTGACCTCCCGTGAGGACGTCGTCGGCCTCGACTCCTCGGTGATCCTGCCCACGAGGACCTGGGAGGCCTCCGGCCACCTGTCGACCTTCACCGACCCGCTGACGGAGTGCCTCAGCTGCCACAAGAGGTTCCGGGCGGACCACATGCAGGAGGCCTACGCAGCCAAGAAGGGCATCGACGACCCCGACACGGTGAAGCTCGCGGACCTCGCCTGCCCCAACTGCGGCACCCGCGGCGCGTGGACCGAGCCGCGGAACTTCAACATGATGCTGAAGACCTACCTGGGGGTGATCGAGGACGAGTCGGGTCTGCACTACCTGCGCCCCGAGACCGCCCAGGGCATCTTCCTGAACTTCGTCAACGTCATGAACGCCTCGCGCAAGAAGCCGCCGTTCGGCATCGCCCAGACCGGCAAGAGCTTCCGCAACGAGATCACCCCGGGCAACTTCATCTTCCGCACACGCGAGTTCGAGCAGATGGAGATGGAGTTCTTCGTCAAGCCGGGTGAGGACGAGGAGTGGCACCAGCGCTGGATCGACCTGCGCACGCAGTGGTACGTCGACCTCGGGATCAACTCAGACAACCTCCGGCACTACGAGCACCCGAAGGAGAAGCTGTCGCACTACTCGAAGCGGACCGTCGACATCGAGTACCGCTTCGGCTTCAGCGGCCGTAACTTCGAGGAGCTCGAGGGCATCGCCAACCGCACCGACTTCGACCTCACCCAGCACAGCCAGTTCTCCGGCCAGGACCTGTCGTACTACGACCAGACGACCGGGGAGCGCTACGTCCCGTACGTCATCGAGCCGGCGGCCGGCCTGACACGTTCCTTCATGGCGTTCCTGATCGACGCGTACACCGAGGACGAGGCACCCAATACCAAGGGGGGCGTCGACAAGCGCACCGTCCTGCGGCTCGACCCCCGCCTCGCGCCCGTGAAGGTCGCCGTGCTGCCGCTGTCGCGCAACGCGGACCTGTCGCCCAAGGCCCGGGACCTCGCCGCCGACCTCCGCGGCGTGTGGAACGTCGAGTTCGACGACTCCGGCGCCATCGGCCGCCGCTACCGTCGCCAGGACGAGATCGGCACGCCTTACTGCGTGACCGTGGACTTCGACACGCTCGAGGACAACGCGGTGACCGTCCGCGAGCGCGACACCATGAAGCAGGAGCGCATCGGGCTCGACCAGGTCAAGGCGTACTTCGCCGAGCGGCTCCTCGCCTGCTGAGACCCGACCCGCGTGCCGTCCGGGTGAGATGCGTCTCACGACGCGCCGCTCAACCCGGCCATGGGGTGCACGGGCCGCCACCACCCGCATGTCACCATGTGCTCGTGACTGGCTCGAAGACTCGCGTGACGCGCGCCGCAGCGCTCTGCCTGGCAACCGGTCTCGTCGTCGCCTCGTGTGGGGGCTCGAACGACGAGGCCGGCCAGAAGCCCACAGTGACCACCTCGCCCTCGCCGTCGTCCACGGTGAAGGTGCCGCAGGCCGTCGCGCTCACCGAGGTCGGGGCCGACCTCTCCTTCGGTGACACCGCGACCGTCATCTACGAGCCGGACCAGAAGAGCGGCACCGTTCTCGACCTGAGGGTCGAGAAGGCCGAGCAGGGCAGCATCAAGGACTTCTCCGGCTTCATCCTCGACGACCAGACCAAGAAGTCGACGCCGTACTACGTCGACGTGCAGGTCAAGAACGTCGGCGAGGGCACCGTCGGCGGCCAGGCGGTCCCGCTGTGGGGCGTCGACGGGGAGAACACCCTCCTGCCTCCCGCGAGGTTCACCGCGACGTTCGACCGCTGTCCGTCCGACCCGCTGCCGAAGAAGTTCGAACCCGAGGACTCCTTCTCGACCTGCCTGGTCTTCCTCGCGCCGAACGAGGGCGCGATGAAGGCGGTCAGCTTCCGTCCCAACCAGCAGTTCGACCCGATCCAGTGGACCGGCGAGATCCTGACGCCGAAGCCGGAGCCGAAGAAGACCCAGGGCGGCAAGAAGTCGAAGGGCAAGAACGGCGGCTGATTTTGGCGGCAGGCGGGACCCCGGGACAATGGATGCCATGCCGACCATCGCGCCCGTCGTACCCCAGGAGCTGGCCCTGGGGAACCTGCGCATTCGGCCGCCGGTCGTCCTCGCCCCAATGGCCGGCATCACCAACGCGGCCTACCGGCGGCTGTGCCGTGAGCAAGGCGCCGGCCTCTACGTCTGCGAGATGATCACCTCGCGCGGGGTCGTCGAGCGGGACGCCACCACGATGTCGATGCTGGTCTTCGACGAGCTCGAGGACGTCCGGTCGGTGCAGCTGTACGGCACCGACCCGGTCTATATCGGCAAGGCGACCGAGATCCTCTGCGCGGAGTACGGCGTCGACCACATCGACCTCAACTTCGGCTGCCCAGTGCCGAAGGTCACCCGCAAGGGCGGGGGAGGTGCGCTGCCCTGGAAGCGCTCCCTGCTCGCTGAGATCCTCACCGCCGCAGTGAGGGCTGCCGAGCCGTACGCCGTGCCGGTGACGATGAAGACCCGCAAGGGCATCGACGAGGACCACCTCACGTACCTCGACGCGGGGCGGATCGCCGAGGAGACCGGCGTCGCAGCCATCGCCCTGCACGGTCGCACGGTCAGCCAGGCCTACTCCGGGCAGGCGGACTGGGACGCAGTCCGCGCTCTCGTGCAGCACGTGGACATCCCGGTCCTCGGCAACGGCGACGTCTGGGAGGCGGCCGACGCGATCCGGATGGTCCAGGAGACCGGGGCCGCCGGAGTCGTCGTGGGGCGGGGATGCCTCGGACGGCCATGGCTGTTCCGGGACCTCGCCGCGGCGTTCGCGGCCGAAGGGCTCGACACCGGCGGTGACGCCCCCCGGACGCCGCCGGTACGACACTCTCTGCCGACTCTCGGAGAGGTCGCGGCCATGATGCGCCGGCACGCCGAGCTGCTCACCTTCCACATGGGCGAGGAGCGAGGCTGCAAGGAGTTCCGCAAGCACATCTCCTGGTACCTCAAGGGCTTCAAGGCGGGCGGCGAGCTACGCCACTCGCTCGGCCTCGTGAGCACGCTGGCCGACCTCGACCGGCTGCTCGAGCGGCTCGACCCGGACGAGCCCTTCCCGGTCGGTGAGCTCGGCTCGCCGAGGGGCCGTCAGGGCAGTCCTCGGCGCGTCGTACTCCCCGAGGGCTGGCTGGACGACACCGACGGCGCTGGGTGCGCCGTCCGTGAGGATGCGTCGGAGATGTCCGGAGGCTGAGCCTTGCGCCCCCTTTGCGGGTGACGGGCGCAACCCGCGCCCTGTGTGCTTCGCCACGAAGAAGGGGTCCGAATTTGCGGTTGACGGGGCCGTGCGTGTTTCACTCGAACGTCGATTTTCCTTGACGTCGAGATTCTGGTTGGTGATTCACCGTGGCGACTAACCGCCACAAGCACGTGCTGCGCGCCGCGAAGACCTCGCGCCTGCGGCACCCCCTCATCCGCCTGGGTGTGCCGATCGGTGCGCTGCTGGCGGTGAGCGCTCCCACCGTGGCAGCCGTGTGGCCCGAGCAGCAGCCGGTCCAGGCGATCTCCATGGCACGGTCCGATGCCCGCGTCCGCACCACCCCCGTCCCCGTGCGGGTCGCGCCGATCTCCCGTTCCGAGGAGCGGGTGCGCCTGGAGGAGAAGCCGCCCGAGGTCACCGACCACGAGTACGCGACGACGAAGCTGAACGTGCGGACCGAGCCGTCGGAGCAGGCTCCGACGGTCGACCTGCTGGGCTGGGCCGAGAAGGTGGCCGTCAGCGGCGAGACCAAGGGCCCGTGGTCCGAGGTGGTCCTCGACGACAAGTCGTACTGGGTGCACAGCGCCTACCTCGCCGAGAAGAAGCCCGAGCCCGAGCCGGAGCCCCAGCCGACGGGGTCGAGCGCGGCTGAGGGCATCTCCACCGCCGCCTGCGCGAGCGGCTCCGACGTCGAGAGCGGCCTCGTCGACAACGCGGTCGCCGTGCACCGGGCGGTCTGTGCGGCCTTCCCGCAGATCAGCACCTTCGGGGGCGTGAGGCCCGGAGACGACGGCGAGCACGGCACGGGACAGGCGCTGGACATCATGATCACGGACTCCTCGACCGGCGACCAGGTTGCCGAGTGGGTGCGGTCCCACGCGAGCGAGCTGGGCGTCAGCTACGTGATCTGGTCCCAGCGCATCTGGTCGGTCGACCGCAGCAGCGAGGGCTGGCGTCCGATGGAGGACCGTGGCTCGGTGACCGCGAACCACTACGACCACGTGCACGTGACGGTGTACTGACGCCGTTCGTCGCTAGGCTCCCTCTCATCGCTGCGGTGAGAGGGAGCCCCATGTCCGACCTTCGGTCGTCGTCTTGGACGTGAACGAGACGCTTTCGGGCATGACCGGGATGAAAGAGCTGGCCGGCGCGCTGACGGGGCGGCATGTCCGTGCGGGGCAGTAGTGTGCAAGAGCGATGGGGTCGAACGAGAAGCGGTATGACGATGCATCGTGCGCCCGGTGGGTGGACGAGCCTCCGAAGCGCGCCGAACGGACACCCTTCGAGCGCGACCGCGCGCGTCTGGTGCACTCCGCAGCACTGCGCAGACTGGCCGCGAAGACGCAGGTGGTCGACCCGCAGACCGACGACTTCGTGCGCAACCGGCTGACCCATACGCTCGAGGTCGCCCAGGTGGCACGGGACCTCGCCAAGACACTCGGCTGCGACCCCGACATCGTCGAGACGGCGGCGCTGGCGCACGACATCGGCCATCCGCCGTTCGGCCACAACGGTGAGCGGATCCTCGACCAGGTCGCCGCCTCCTGCGGCGGCTTCGAGGGCAATGCCCAGACCCTGCGCATCCTCACCCGTCTCGAGGCCAAGTCGGTCGACCCACAGGGGCGGTCGGTGGGGCTGAACCTGACCCGGGCGACCCTCGACGCCAGCACCAAGTATCCCTGGACTCGGGCAGAGGCGCCCCTGCCGCGCGGCGTGGACTCCGACGGTGAAGCGCAGTCGGTGCGCAAGTTCGGGGTGTACGACGACGACCTGGCCGTCTTCACGTGGATGCGCACGGGGGCGGAGCCGGGGCGCCGCTGCCTCGAAGCGCAGGTCATGGATCTGGCCGACGACGTCGCCTACTCGGTGCACGACCTGGAGGACGGCATCGTGGCGGGCCGGATCGAGCTGGACTGGCTCGCTGACCCCGCCCGCCGGAGCGAGGTGTGGCAGACCGTCCGGGAGTGGTACCTCCCCGACGTCGAGGACGAGGAGCTCGAAGGCGCCCAGGCGGACCTTCGTGCCATGCCGTCATGGCCACGCGGCTCCTACGACGGGAGCCGTGGAGCGCAGGCAGCTCTCAAGAACCTCACCAGCGACCTCATCGGGTCCTTCTGCAGTGCCGTCCAGCACGCCACCCACGACAAGTACGGCACCGGGCCGCTGACGCGCTACCACGCCGACCTCGTCGTGCCACGCGAGACGAGGCTCGGCATCGCGGTCCTCAAGGGCCTGGCTGCCCACTACGTCATGCGTGCCGCGGACCGGGTCTCGCTCATGGTGGAGCAGCGGGAGGTCGTCGCGGAGCTGGTCGCCGCCCTGGTCAGCCGGGGGCCGGACGCGCTCGAGCCGGCCTTCCGGAACGACCATGCCGCCACGACCTCGGACCACGGGCGACTCCGGGTGGTGATCGACCAGGTCGCCTCGCTCACGGATGCCTCCGCGGTGCAGTGGCATGAGCGTCTCGTTCGGCGACCCGTTGCCTGAGGCACCTCTGCTGACCGTCGGCCACGGGCGCCTCGACCAGGAGTCCCTCGGCTCGCTGCTCCAGGCCGCCTCAGTCGAGCTGCTGGTCGACGTACGCCGGTTCCCGGGGAGCCGTGCAAACCCCGCGGTGGGCCGTGACGCACTGCCGTCGTGGCTTCCGGCCCTGGGCATCGAGTATCGCTGGGAGGAGCGTCTCGGTGGCCGCCGGAGCCTGCCCACGGAGGATTCCGAGGACTCCTGGTGGCAGGTCGACGCCTTCCGGGCCTACGCCGCACACACGCGCACGCCCGACTTCAAGGCGGCGATGGCGGAGCTGGTCTCGGAGACGGGACACCGCAGGGTCGCGGTCATGTGCAGCGAGAGCGTGTGGTGGCGCTGCCATCGCCGGGTCATCGCAGACGTCGCGGTCGTGGCGTACGACGTGCCCGTGCTCCATCTGATGCACGACGGCCGACTCACCGAGCACCGTCCTTCGAAGGGCGCCCGGCTCAGGTCTGACCGCGACGTGGTGTGGGACCAGGTCTGACCTGCCGCGCCTCGACCCGACCGGGTCGGAGCATCTGTCGTACGACGTAGACTCACGCCTCGTGGCAGGACTGATCCGGGAGGAAGACATCGCGCTGGTGCGCGAGCGGGCGCGGATCGACGAGGTGGTCTCCGACTACGTCACCCTGCGCAACGCCGGCGGCGGGTCGATGAAGGGCCTGTGTCCCTTCCACGACGAGAAGTCTCCGTCGTTCCATGTCACGCCTTCGCGCGGTTTCTTCCACTGTTTTGGCTGCTCAGAAGGCGGCGACGTCATCGACTTCCTGATGAAGATCGACGGGCTCGGGTTCGCAGAGTCCGTCGAGCGGCTCGCCGACAAGTACGGCGTCCAGCTCCGCTACAGCGAGGGCGGTGACCGCCCCCAACGCCGCGAGACGAACCTGCGGCCTCGCCTGATCGAGGCGCACAAGCTCGCCGCTGCCTACTACGTCGAGCAGCTCGCCTCACCGGAGGCCGTGGCGGGTCGGCAGTTCCTCGCGGAGCGGGGCTTCGACAAGTCTGCTGCCGAGACGTTCGGCATCGGGTTCGCGCCCCGGGACGGCGACGCCCTCTTCAAGCACCTGCGCCAGAAAGGCTTCCGCGACGAGGAGCTCGTCACCGGCGGCCTCGTCGCCCAGGGGCAGCGAGGTCACTACGACCGCTTCCGCGGCCGGCTGCTCTGGCCGATCCGGGAGACCAACGGCGACGTCATCGGGTTCGGCGCCAGGCGGCTCTTCGACGACGACCGGGTCGAGGCCAAGTACCTCAACACCCCGGAGACGCCGATCTACAAGAAGAGCCACGTGCTCTACGGAATCGACCTGGCCCGTCGCGACATCGCGCGGACCTCCCAGGCAGTTGTGGTCGAGGGTTACACCGACGTGATGGCGTGCCACCTGTCAGGCGTGCCCACCGCCGTGGCGACGTGCGGGACGGCGTTCGGGGAGGATCACGCGCGCGTCCTGCGTCGCCTGCTGCACGACCACGAGGAGTTCCGTGGCGAAGTGATCTTCACCTTCGATGGCGACGAGGCGGGCCAGCGTGCCGCCCTGCGTGCCTTCGGCGGTGACCAGCAGTTCGTCAGCCAGACCTACGTCGCCGTGGAGCCCGACGGCCTCGACCCGTGCGACCTGCGACTGCAGAAGGGAGATGCCGCGGTGCGAGAGCTCGTCGCCCGCCGCATCCCCCTCTACCGGTTCGTGCTCGGCAACGTCGTCTCCCGCTACGACCTCGACCGTGCCGACGGACGGGTCGATGCCGTTCGTGAGGCCGCGAAGCTCGTGGTCAGCATCCGGGACAAGTCGAAGGTCGACGCGTTCGCCCGCGAGCTGTCGGGCATGGTCGGCGTCGACGTCGAGCAAGCCAGGGCAGAGGTACGCCGGGCGGCAGCACGTGGCCCCAAGGTCGATGAGCGTCGGCAACCCGTCGCCCCGAGAAGCCAACCGCCGTATGAGCCCGACCCGGCCCCTGCGCTGCCCGATCCACGAGAGCCGAGGTTCGCGTTGGAGCGGGAGACGCTGAAGCTGGTCGTGCAGTACCCCCTCTCGGTGGGGCGGATGGCCAAGGACGTCGATGCCCACGACTTCACCCACCCCACCTTCCGCGCGATCTGGGAGGCGGTGGCGGCCCTCGGGGGCCCGGCCGCGGCGCCGGACAACGAGGTGTGGGTCTCGAAGCTGCGTGAGAAGATCTCGGACCAGGCCGCCGCCCAGGCCCTGAACGCACTCGCCGTCGAGCCGCTCCTGTCGGTGAAGGAGCCCGACGAGGGCTATGTCGCCGCGCACGTGTACCGCCTCCAGGAGGTCACCACGTTGCGCCGGATCGCCGAGGTCAAGTCCAAGCTGCAGCGGACGAACCCGGTCGAGCATGCGACGGAGTACAACCGGATGTTCGGCGAGCTCGTCGCCTTGGAGCAGCACCGTCGCAACCTGCGTGAGCGGGCGATCGGGGGCACCACGGCGTGAGCCGTCGCAACCCTTTCAAGCGGTCCGTCGAGGTGCCAAGGGAGGTGCTCCAGGTCGCGCCGTTGCGCCGAGGCGAGCACGTGCTCGCCGGCACCCGGTCCCGCGACGGGGGGTGGCTGCTGGGCACCAGGGACGCCCTCTACGTGGTGCCGCCGCGCGGCCCTGGCTCGGTTGACCAGCCTTCGCCGGCCGACTCGCCCGGCGAGGCGCGCATCCCGTGGGAGAGCATCGAGCGCGCCGACTGGGACAGCGACGAGGACCGGCTGGTCGTCTCGGAGGTGGGGGAGTTCGGTCGGATCCGCCCGCAGCACGTCTTCGGCGTGTCGGAGCCGGGTCTGCTCCTCGAGCTCGTCCGGGAACGGGTCACCGCTTCCGTCGTACTCCAGCGGCGAGTCCTCACCGAGCAGAAGCGGGGGCTGTCCGTCATCGGCAGGCGCGCCCCTGCGGGTGGCGGCGAGGTCATCTGGGCCTACCAGTTCGACCCGGGGGTGGACCCGGAGGATCCGGACGTCGTCGCCGCTGCCGAGGCAGGTCTGCGCGCCGCGCAGGACGAGCTGGGCCTCTGACGCGAAGGGCGGGCCTCGATTTAGCGGCGGAGCAGATGACTTGCTAGCCTATGCGGGCCGCACCGATCCCCTGTAGCTCAATTGGCAGAGCATTCGGCTGTTAACCGAAGGGTTGCTGGTTCGAGTCCAGCCGGGGGAGCCAAGTACAGCGAGATTGTCCCGCGGGGCCTTCCGTGCTTTCGAGCGGATGTCTCCCGCCGGCACGAGGTCAGTCGCCGAAGCCCATGGAGAAGACCTCGAAGGGTGCTGCGTGTGTCACACCGAGCCGCGTGCCCGTCGCCCGAGACATGCTGGCCAGGAACTCCTCCGGGTCGAAGTTGTCCCAGCCCAGCCCGTCGATGTAGGCGCGGTGCGCCTCGAGCGACGTGACGCCAGTCGCGAAGGTCTCGGTCGTGTCCGCGGCGTGGCCGGCGAGCGGCGAGGCTGCGGCCCAGACCTCGCGGACACCGCCCCACGGCTCGAGGCCATTGTCCAGCTGGTCGTGGAAGACCCACCGGTTGGCGGCGTCCCTCACCGCGTCGATCGTTGCCCGCCCCGTGGCGATGTGGTCGGCCTGGTTGAGCGCGCGGCCGCCCCACGAGTCGCGGAAGTTGTTGGTGATGACGATGTCGGGGCGGTGACGACGGACGACCCCGGCGATGGCCCGCCGCAGGAATATGCCGTACTCCAGGATGCCGTCGGGCAGCCCTAGGAAGTCGACCTCCTCCACGCCGACGATCCGGGCCGAGTCGACCTGTTCCGACTCCCGGACCTGCCGCGCCTGGTCCGGGGGCATGGCGTCGATCCCGGCCTCGCCACTCGTGACCATGCAGTAGACCACTCTCTTGGCCTGGCCCGTCCAGCGGGCGACTGCGGCGGCCGCGCCGAACTCCATGTCGTCGGGATGCGCGACCACGCACAGCGCGGTCTGCCAGTCCTCGCGGACGTGCTCGAGGGGTGCCTGCTCCGGTGCCTGGTCACTCATGGGTCGAGCATTGCATGGAGTCGCGGGCGTCCGGGCCGGCAGTGGGTGCGGTGGTGCGTTCTCGTGCGAGGTGCGACGAGCGGTAGGCTGCCGTCCGCGCCAGCATGAGCGGCTGGTCGAACGGGGCGGTAGCTCAGTCGGTTAGAGCAGAGGACTCATAATCCTTGGGTCGTGGGTTCGAGTCCCACCCGCCCTACCAAACGTTTTCCCAGGTCAGGACGCATGTTGGCCGCCGAAGCCGAGCGGCAGGTCGTCCGGCTGCGGGGCCTCAGTCCGCAAGAGTCAGAACGAGCCGAGGCCGCCGCAGCGCCGCGGGGGCCCGCCCCGCTCGGTGTCGAATGAACTGTGAACGTCGGCCTTGAAGGGCCTTCCACAGCCTGTCGGTACAAGACCAGACTGTGATTGTGCTGGTGTTGAGTCGCACGGAGACCGAGTCTCTGCTGGACCTCGATGCTCTGCGTCACGCCCTTCGACCGGCGATGGCGGACGTGAGTGCCGGCCGAGCTTCGATGCCGCCACGGATCGCGGCGACGATCCCCGACCGAGGACTGCTGGCGGCGATGCCTGCGCACCTGCAGTGCAGTGGGGGCCTGGCCGCGAAGCTGGTCAGCCTCTTCCCTGGCAATGCCGGGACCCGTCTGCCCACCCACCAGGCAGTCGTGATCGTGTTCGACGCCGATTGCGGAGAGCCGTTGGCCTTGCTAGACGGCATCTCGATCACCACCCTTCGGACGGCAGCCGGCTCAGCACTGTCTGCCGAGCTGCTGGCACGGCAAGACGCAGCCACGTTGGCCGTCTTGGGAACGGGCGTGCAAGCCCGGGCCCACGCGGAGGCCATGGTCCGGGTCCGGCCGATCCAGCGCATTCGCGTGGCTGGGCGCAACCCGGAGCGGGTGGCGTCACTGTGCTCGGCATTGCAGGACTCGCTCGGAATCCCTGCGCTGGCTGCCGACAACTACGCCGACGCATGCGCCGACGCAGACCTGATCTGTGCGGCGACCCATTCCCCGGACCCGGTTGTGCGCCGCGACTACTTGAGGCCCGGAGTTCACGTCACGTCGGTCGGGTACAACACGGCTGGCCGCGAGGTGGACTCAGCGACCGTCACCGACGCCCTGGTCGTGGTGGAGTCCCGCGACGCGGTGCTCGCCCCGCCCCCATCGGGGAGCAATGACCTCAGGGCAGCGATCCAAGAGGGGCTGATTGGACCCGAGCACATCCACGCCGAAATCGGAGAACTGCTCATGGGAACGAAACCTGGCCGGGCGTCATCGGACCAGATCACCCTCTACAAGTCCGTAGGTATCGCTGCCCAGGACGTCGCGGCAGCGCACCTCGTCATCAACGCCGCAGCGGAGCGCGGCCTCGGACTCCAGGTCAACCTCTCCGCCTGAGCTGGTCAACGAGATGCGTCGAGATCGTTGCAGCAGCGAACTGACACCGCCCTGGAATGCCGCGTATCGGAACGTGCGAGCAGCGGATGACGCGTTTGGCCGCCGTCACCTCGCGGAGGAGGCTACGTTCGGGCCGTGAAGTCTCCACGCGATTGTGCGCTCGAGTCCGAGCTGCATCCTCAGCTCCCTCCTGGCGCTGGCGAACGCGTCTCGGGTTACGGCGTCATGGGACAGCCGTTCGCATCTGGCCAGGTGCTCGGGCTGCGTCGGTGGACCGCATCGTCAGTCGGCGACCAGTTCACGTCGATATGGCATCGCGACTCCGACGGCACATGGCACTTCTACGAGTCCGCCCAGCCTCAGTTCGCCTGTTCACGCTGGTTCGGCCACGGCGTGCAGGAGTCGACCGTCGTCGACATCGACGTCACCTGGGACGCGCCGAATGTACTGCGCGTCACCTCGCCGGAGCTCGTCGACTGGACGCTCACACTCGATTCCTCGCCAATGACGCGGGTGATGAGCAGCGTCGGCCGGCTGCTGCCGCTGCCAGCCTGGCGGTCGTCAACGCTGCTCAAGGCGATGGGTGCCGTTGCATCGTCGACGTTGGGCGTGGGAAAGGTCAGCATGACGGGACTGACGGCCAATGGCCTGCCGTTCGATGCCAACCCGCAGCGGATCTGGCGGGTCACAGATGCGAGCGCGAGGATCAAAGGTCAGGACGCCGGGCCGCCAGCGCCGTTGCGCGAGCAGGCTCACCTTGGTGATTTCTGGATCCCTCAGCGCGGGATCTTCGCGATGGGACGTGTCTTCGTCGGCACATGAGGGAACGTCGAACGCGGCCAACGTGGCAGAGTTCAGGGCCCATCTGTCACCGCTCGGCACGCGACATGTTCGCGTTGCCGGGGCGCCGCGGAGACCGCAGGTCAGTTAGCGGACGCAGGCGATCCTGGCAGACTCCTCAGCATGGTGACCGTCGATGACGTACGGCGAGTGGCCCTCAGCCTGCCGGGGACCACGGAGCACCTGATCCGCGATCGGGTGAAGTTTCGCGTCAAACGGCTGGTCTACGTGGCGTTCTCCAGGGACGAGACGTTGATGGGCTTCGGGTTCCCCAAGGAGCAGCGCCCGGCACTGGTCGAGAGCGAACCGGAGAAGTTCCTGCTCCCGCCGGTGGCGGACATGCGTTACAACTGGGTCGACGTGAGGATGGCTGTCCTCGACGTCGAGGAGATGACCGAACTGGTAACGGACGCCTGGACGATGGTGGTCCCGAAGCATGTCGCCCAGGAGTACTTCGACGCGCTCGGCATGTGACGCGGGCGCGGGACTCCACTCGATCCCGGTGCAGCCGGGCTGTCGACCCCGATCAGGCCTAACCCGTCGAATTCTCATCCTCCGCCGCCCGACGCGCACGAGCCCGTCGCTTGCCCTCATGCATCGCTTGCACGCGTGCCACGGGGATCTCGTGACCCTCCTCGACCAGAACCGGGGCGATCGGTTGCGGCGCCGGCATCAGCTCCGCCCACGGGTTCGACTCGGCCAGCAACGCGGTCGCATTGCGCACGGTGAAGTCCTCTGGCGTCACCTTGTCCAGGTCGTCCCACGCCACGGGGAACGACACCGGTGTTCCGGGTCGCGCTCGCGGGCTGTACGCCGCCACGACCGTCGCCCCGCCGGCGCGCGTGGCGTCCAGGAACACCTTGCCGCCGCGATCTTCGCGGATGAACGCTGTCGTCGCCAGGCTCGGATCCAGCCGTTCGGCCCGTGCCGCGAGCGCCCGGGTCGCCGCCGCCGCGTCTTCGATCGGCGTGTCCGTGATCGGCACGAACACGTGCAGCCCCTTGGCACCGCTCGTCTTGACCGCCCCGGTCATTCCCACCTCGTCGAGAGCCTGAGCCACCAGGACTGCTGCGGCGGCCGCTGCCGGGAATGGACTGCCGGCGGGAGGGTCGATGTCGAGCACGAGGTGGGTGGGTCGGTCCCAGCGCTCGGCGCGCACCAGGGTCGCGTGGTACTCGACGGCGCGCTGGTTGGCGAACCACAGCAGCGAGCGGCGGTCCTCGCAGAGCGCGTACGCCACCTCGCGCCGAGAAGACTCCGCCCAAAGGGTGACCCGCTGCATCCAGGACGGGGCGTATTTCGGGAGGTTCTTCTGCATGAACGGCTGCTGACCGCGCAGGACCCGGATCACCGACAACGGCCGCCCGCGCAGCTCGGGCAGGATCCGATCCCGCGCGCTGTCGAGATAGTCGACCAGGTCCCGCTTGGTCGCCTCTGCCCCGTCGAACAGCGGCTGATCAAGGTTCGTCAGCCGCACCCCGTCCCGTACCTCGTCCCCGCTCATCAGATCACGATCGCACG
>DASVBF010000292.1:0-7237 GCA_036375975.1 Nocardioidaceae bacterium
CCGTAGGGCGCGCTCGAGCTGGGCCACCGCCTCGCGGTGGGCGCCCATCTCGGCGGACCGTTCTGCCGCTCGTGGGGCGTACCACTGGACCGCCTGGGCATCTGCAGCACCTTCCGCGTGGTACGCCAGTCGCGCATCGTCTCCGCCTCGCGGGACCAGTGCGGCGAGCGCAGCGGCGTGAACGCCGGCCGCCCGATGGGCCGGGATCTCTCGCGCGATCGTCATCCGGGTCAGCTCGTGCCGGAAGCGCAGGCCAGACGGTTCGCTCACCAGCAAGCCGGAGTCCACGAGCTCGTCGAGGTCTCGCTCGGCGGCTCCCGCGACAGCCGCGAGGAGGCCGAGGTCGACCCTCCCTCCGAGGAGGGCGGCGGCCTCGGCAACCCGCGTCGCTGACTCCTGCAGCTGTGCGACCCGGGCGAGTACGGCGTCTCGAGCGGACGGTGGGATCCCGCCGAGCCCGCCCCGGAGAACCTCCGAGACGAGGAACGGGTTGCCGCCGGTGAGCCGGTGGAGCTCCGTCCCGGACGCCGCCACCGTGCCCGCCAAGGCGTCGACGGCCGACCGCGACAGCGGCGCCAGGTCGATGCGGCGGGTGCTGCGCTGCGTGCCGAGCTCCCCGAGTACGACGCGCAGGGGATCACGAGCCGACAACCCGTCGTCGCGGTAGGTAGTCACTACCAGCACCGGCAAGTCCTTGAGTCGGCGACCCAGGTAACGCAGCAGGTCGAGCGTTGCCTCGTCGGCCCAGTGGACGTCCTCGAACACAAGCATCGTCGGGCGGGTCCGAAGCTCTTCGAGGAGCAACGCGAAGAGGTGTTCGCGGGGTCGGTCGGCCTGGCAGGCCTGCAGCAAGGGGCCCCCCAGCTCAGCGGCCACGTCGTACAGCGGACCCAGCGGTCGGGGGGTGAAGAGCCCGTCGCAGGCACCGTGAGCGACGCGGAGATCCCGGGTGGTTCGCGCGAAGGCTTCGACGAGGGTGGTCTTCCCGATGCCCGCCTCTCCGGCCACGAACACCAGCCGGCCTCGGCAGGCGCGCGCGTCGGAAGCGTACTCCTCCAGCGCTGTCAGCTGGGCCTGGCGCTCGAGGAGCATGTTGCTGATTGTCAAGGCCCTGCGCCGTTCTGTCCATCACCGCCGGCGACAGCAGGAAACAGCAGGCCGTGGCCGTTCCCCAAACGTGGTGACGGCATGACCCGGCTCTTCATCGGGTGCCTCACTCGTCGGCTGAGCAACCGCCGAGGCGAGAGGCGTCGGCACACGTGGCGATTGATGAGTTGCCGGTTGGCAGGCGATCGGCGGCAGGCAGGGACGGGAGAGCGCGGTGTCGACTCCCGCGGCTATCCGATCATCCTTACCGTTCCCTAGGAGCGTGGCTAGGCTGCGATTCATGGACCTCTACGAGGTGATGCGGACGACGGCGGCGGTTCGCGAGTTCACCGACGATCCGCTTCCGGACGAGGTGCTCTACACGATTCTCGAGAACGCCCGATTCGCCCCTAGCGGCGGCAACCGCCAGGGCACCCAGATCGTCGTGGTCCGTGACCCTGCGACGCGGGACCGGCTGGTCGGGATCACCGAGCCTGGTGCCCGGCGGTATCACGCGCAGCGTGCTGCGGGCGAGACCCCGTGGAGCGCACACACCCCGAGCCAGGTCACCGAGGAACAGGTGGCGGAGACCCGGGTTCCTTCTTCGGTCTCAGAACCGCTGCGCCGGGCCGCTGTCGTCCTCGTCGTCTGCGTCGACCTGCGCGAGGTGGCAGCGCTGGACAAGGAGCTCGACAGGGTTGGGATCGTCGGCGGTGCGTCGGTCTATCCGCTGGTGTGGAACATCCTGCTGGCAGCCCGGAACGAGGGTTTCGGAGGCACCATCACGACGATGGCCATCGCCGAGGAGCCGGCGCTGAAGCGGCTGCTCGCCATCCCCGAACCGTTCGCGGTCGCTGCCGTCGTACCGCTGGGCAAGCCGACCAAACAGCTGAAGCGGCTGAACCGGGTCGCGGTGGATGAATTGACCCACCTCGAGCACTGGGACGGTGGCCCCCTCCTGGCTTAGTCTGAAGTTGAACGCGCAACTACGACTCACCGAGCTCTCGGCCTTCGTCCTCCAATCCCGGTGCAGCCTGCGCCGGATTCGGGTCCGGCTCCTCGACACTCCTCTCCGAGGGAGGTTTGGGCATGGGCACCTGGAACGCCATGACCCCGCAAGGCAAGGACACGATCCTTCGGGTCGTGCGACAAGAAGCAGAGCAGTTCTTCGACCTGGTCGACAGCGACGAGGCATGGGAGGCGCCCACCGGCGCCGGGCACTGGCAGGTCCGCGATGTCGTCGGTCACCTGGTGGACACGACAGAGGCGTACTTCGTTTCGTTCGACGCCGCCCGCAACCACAAGGACGTGGAGCCGGCCTACGGCCTGCCGGGCATGGCGGCACGGTGCGACGAGATGGCGCAGGCGTTCCGGTCCGTGCCACGTGCGGAGCTCGTCGAGCGGGCACACACCGACTTCGACGAGATGATGAAGACGTTCGACGGGCTGACCGACGAGGACTGGACCGACTTGCTGGTTCCGCACTTCTACATGGGTCCGCTGCCGTCCTTCTTCTACCCGGCCTTCCAGCTGATGGACTACGGGGTGCACTCCTGGGACGTCCGGCAGGGCACTGGTCGGGCTCACGGGCTTTCGGGTGAGGCGGCCGATCTGCTCACGCCGTTCATGTTCGTGCTGTGGCAGTACACCACCAACCCGGTCACCCCCGAGCATGTCTGCGAGATCGGCATCCGGATCACGTCCGGACCGAACGCTGGGGACACGCGCGTCTCGCTGACCGAGGACGGGTTCTCTTACAGTGCGGGGGAGACCGATGACCTGACGGTCCTCGAGTTCGACCCGGGGAGCTTCGTGCTCACAGCCTTCGGCCGCAGCAACGCGGGCACCATCAGAGGCGACCGTGCGGTTGCGGATCGCTTCTTGAACATCTTCTTCAGGATCTGAGGCGGTCATGACCGGGATCGACCTCGCCGCCATCGACGCCGAGCGCGAGCGCATCCGCGGTGCCTACCTTCGTCCGGACGAGCGTCGGCCTCCGTCCAGCGCCCGAGGTCTCCATCACTTCGCCGTGGTCGCTCGCGACGTCGAGGAAACCATCCGGTTCTACCAGGAGCTGCTGGAGTTCCCGCTGACGGAGATCTTCGAGAACCGCGACTACCAGGGCTCGAACCACTTCTTCTTCGACATCGGCAACAACAACCTGTTGGCGTTCTTCGACTTCCCGGGCCTTGACCTCGGCCCGTACGCCGAAGTGCTGGGCGGGCTGCACCACATCGCGATCTCTGTCGAATCGGAGAAGTGGGAGCGCCTCAGGCGCAAGCTCGACGAGGCTGGTGTCGAGTACCTGCATGAGAGCGGCACGTCGATCTACTTCCGGGATCCCAACGGCGCCAGGCTCGAGCTGATCGCTGACCCGCTCGGCGAGATGTACGGCACCAAGGTGCTGTGAACCCGCCCTGGCGATCACGGTCAAAGCCATGTTGAACAGCATGGAATGAACACGCCGGGCCTGGTGCCCGCGCATGAGGCCGACAACCGCCGCGGCGGCCCGTCGCATCGATCAGCGTGACCATTCACCCATCACCGCGAGCATCACAAGCGAGAACATGCCGCGGGAGCGGCACACGGCTGACCGGTTGACGTGGTACGGATCTGGGCGACCGGTCCGCTCGCGGCGAGACGCGCCAGGAGGTTCGTGTAGCAGGCATGGTCAAGGGCAGCCCGCTGACCCGGCCGTGGACGCCCACGTATGAAAGAGCGAGGAGGTCGTCACGGCGGGTTGACGCTGGGGAGGGCCCGCTGCCGCTCGACCAGGTGCGCCCGTTCGGTGTCGTTGCGGCACGCGGCGATCGCCTCGTCGAAGGCGGTTCCCGCGGCGGCGACGTCTCCGCGCCGGGACAGCAGCTCCGCGCGGACGGCGGCGACGCGGTGGCTGCCGAGGATCTCGACCCCGTCGAGCGCGGCGAGGCCGGCGTCGGGACCGGACGCCTCGGCGACCGCGACCGCTCGGGCGAGCCGGGCGCTGGGGGAGGGGAAGAGCCGTATCAGCAGGTCGTAGTACTCGACGATCCGGTCCCAGCGGGTCTCCTCAGGCGAGGTGGCGGTGGCGTGCGCGGCGGCGATGCGCGCCTGGACGACGTACGACGCGGCGAGCGGGCTGACCGGCCCGGCCAGGACGGGGGTGGCCAGCAGCGTCAGGGCCTCATCGATCTCGTCGCGCCGCCACAGCCGCCGGTCCTGTTCGGTGAGCAGCACCAGTCGGCCGTCGTCGCCGACCCGGGCGTCGCGTCGCGAGTGCTGCAGCAGCATGAGCGCCAGAAGAGCCGTTGGAGCCGGCTCGCCCGGGCACAGGTCCATCACGACCCTCACCAGCCGGATCGCCTCGCCGGCGAGGTCCGCGCGCAGCAGGTCGGAACCACTGCCCGGGGCGTAGCCCGCGGTGAACGCCAGGTACGCCGTCTGAGCGACCGCCTCTAGCCGCTGCGGGAGCACGTCGGCGGCCGGGACCGCGAACGGGATGCCGGCCGCGACGATCTTCCTCTTGGCGCGGGTGATCCGTGCGGCCACGGTCGGCTCGCTCACCAGGAACAGGCGGGCGATGTCGAGGGTGCTGACCCCCAGCACCAGACGCAGCGCCAGCGCACTGGCCGCCTCGGGCGCGAGGGCGGGGTGGGTGCACATCAGCACCAGACGGAGCAGGTCGTCCTCCACCAGGCCCCCGGGGTCGGCCATCGCCGTCTGCCCCTGCTGGCGGTGGGTGGCGTCGGTCACGAGCAGTGAGGCCTTGCGGTGCGCCATCGACTCCGCCCGCACCCGGTCGATCACGCGACGCCGCGCCGTGGTGAGCAGCCACGCGGACGGGTTGTCCGGAACGCCGTCGGCGGGCCACCTCCGCGCCGCAGCCTCCACGGCGTCGCCGAGAGCGTCCTCGACGAGGTCGAGCCGGCGGTACTGCGCGAGGAGCAGGGAGGTGAGCCGCCCCCACTCCTCGCGCACGACCGTCTCCAGGACGGTCCCGGCCGACACGGTCACACCGACTCGTAGCCGTCGATCGTGATGGCCGGGCGGATCTCGACCGCGTACGACGAGGGCAGCAGACGGCCGGCCGCGATCGCGGAGTCGAGGTCCGGCAGCTCGACGTCGTAGTAGCCGCCGACCTGCTCCACGGACTCGATGAACGGACCGTCCGTGACGGTCACGGCCCCGTCGGCGTGCCGGATTGTGGTCGCCGTGTCGGCACCCGCCAACGGCGCCGAGCTGATCCGGCGTCCGTGCACGTCTACGTACTCTTCGAACGCGTGGTGCGCCGCGAAGTACTCCTGCCGGAGCGACTCCGACGCCGCCTCCCAGTGCCCGGGTTCGTAGGCCACCAGGACGACGTAGCGCCTCACGACGGCCGCTCGGCAGGGTCGACGGTCCGGCGTACCTCGATGCCGTCGCCCACTGTGGTGATGATCTTGCAGCAGTCGAGCAGGTCGTCGAGGTCGTCGCTCTCCACCAGGTAGAAGCCGCCCACCTGCTCGGCGGTCTCCGTGAACGGTCCGTCGGTCACGACGGTGCTGCCGGGCCGGATCGACTTCGCTTCGGAGCGCCGGTGAAGCTCGGCCCCCCCGGTGACCTTGTGGCCGCGACGGGCCAGCTCCGCACCGAAGCGGGCGTACTCGGCGTAGGCGTCCTTGCGCTCTTTCAGGCTCATCGAGGTCCACCAACGGTCGTCGTCCCCGACGATGAGCACCACGTACTCGGTCATCTCCTGCTCCTTTACTCGGCCAGGCGGCGAAACTCGATGAGCTCGCCACGCGCGGCGAAGCGCTCGCACGCGGCCCGCAGGTCCGCCTCGTCGCTGCTCTCGACGAGGTAGAAGCCGACGATCTGCTCGGCGGACTCGGTGAACGGGCCCTCGGTCACCAGCGCTCGGCCGTTCCCGTCCGGACGCATGGACGTCGCCTTTGCCGACGGCTCGAGCGGGCTGACCGCGATCAGCTTGTGACCACCTGCCGCCAGGTCCTCGTGGAACTGGGTGTGTGACCGCATGCCCTTCTCGTGCTCGGACTCCGGCAGCAGCGCCCACTCCGCCTCGGGTGCGGGCAGCAGCACAAGGTAACGACTCATCGAGCTTCCTCCTGGGTGTGGGTGGGGCCGCGTGTGCGACCTCACCACGATGACGAACCGACTCGCAGCAATTCGACAGCGCTACCCAGAACATCTTCTGGCTTCCGATTCTTATACGCCTCAGGGCCAGCCGATGCAGCATGTCCGGCGAGTCGAGTTCCAAGGGCACCACCGCTCGCGGCGGTGTGCCGCCGCCGTCGCGGCGCCCCGACCGTCTCGCGGGGGCGCCTATCCGAGGCGATCCGTCCAGCCGGGACGCCACAACGCCACGACAATGAGGGCGACGTCGATCGCAATGCCCCACAGGAGCTGACGATCCCAGAACAGCATTAGGGCGGTGAGTGACGCGACGGCCGCCCCGATCGCCAGCCCCGGCCAGATCGAAGCCAGGCCCGGTACTCCCCATACGGCGAGGCCGAGCAGCGCGAACCCCGCGACGATCAGCGCGACGAGGGCAACCGCGACCGGTTTCCGGGTCGTTCCCGACATGAGCCCTGACCGGTCGAGCCGGAACGGCCAAGCCGGGTCGTCGTTGGGTACGAACCACATCAGGTGGACCAGACCGTGCGCAACGAGGAGCAACCCGAGGAAGATCCGGACGAGAACCTCCACCGGTCGCCTCCTCACACGCTCCCAACATCGACGCTATGCGACGCACCCCGGCCACGTCATTCTGGGCGCCATGACGCGGCGTTGGATGCCCTCACGGTAGATCCCAAGCCTCGGCTTGGCCTTCAACGTCGTTCAGCCGAGCATCCTTGCGTTCGTGTCGAAGAGATCGAGTTCGCCGTCGGTGACTGGTGGCGTACGAACCCTTCCACCGCTGACATCATCGCGACAGGAGCCGTGAGTCATGCCGGGCGGCTCGGCCGGAAACTGGAAGGGGCGGAGGCGTTGACATTGGGACTATGTAAGAGAATGCTTACGGTTCGTGGTTACTTACCAACGGGGCGACGCGTGGACGGCACTGGGTGATCCCACCAGACGCGCCATCGTCGAGTGCCTAGCCGAACGGCCCTGCGCGGTGAGTGAGTTAGCCGCCGAGCTACCCGTGAGCCGCCCAGCGGTAAGCCAGGCA
>DASVBF010000316.1:0-8093 GCA_036375975.1 Nocardioidaceae bacterium
ATTCGTAGAACAGGATCAAGTCCCGCCAGTTCGGGTCGTCCGTGAAGCGCACCTGACCTCCGTGCACTGGCCGATGTCCCTGCTCGTCGGGGAGGAAGATGCTGCTCAGCCTCCGGGAGATCTCCTCAGCCACCTCGTAGAGAGTCATCTGCCGTCCGGAGCCGGTGGGGCACTCGACCGTGAACTCGTCGCCGTAGAAAGCGTAGAGATTCACCAGCGCCCGGATCAGCACCGCGTTGACCGGGAACCAGATGGGACCCCGCCAGTTCGAGTTCCCGCCGAACATGCCAGTGTCGGACTCTGCCGGCAGGTAGGACACCCGGTACTGCTGACCGTGAACCTCGAAGGTGTAGGGGTGCTCGGCGTGGTACCTCGACAACGACCGGATCCCGTAGGGGCTGAGGAACTCCTCCTCGTCCAGCATCCGCTCCAGGATGCGCCGTAGCCGGTCCTCGCCGAACAGCGCGAACAGCCGTCGCCCGCCCTTCCCCAGGAAGCGGCCCTCGGACACCGTTGCGAGCACGCTCGGATGGCGGGACACGAAGCCGCGGGCATCGGTGACGAGCTCCGGGAACTGATGCTCGAGCTCGCCGGGGAGCACGGTGGCGGCAGCCAGGGGAAGGAGGCCGACCATGGAGCGGACTTTGAGCGGCACGGCTGACCCGTCCGGCAACCGCAGCAGGTCGTAGAAGAACCCGTCGTCCTCGTCCCACATGGTGGCGCGGCCGGCACCGATGTGGTTCATCGCGGCGGAGATCCAGGCGAAGTGCTCGAAGTAGGTCTCCGCTTGCTCGGCGTACACCCGGTCGTGCTGGGCGAGCTCGAGTGCGATCTGCAGCATGTTCTGCGCATACAGTGCCATCCAGGCCGTGCCGTCGGCCTGGTCGATGTGTCCGCCGGTGGGCAGGGATGCGCTGCGGTCGAAGACACCGATGTTGTCCAGGCCCAGGAACCCGCCCTGGAACAGGTTGCGTCCGTCCCGGTCCTTGCGGTTGACCCACCAGGTGAAGTTCTTCGAGAGCTTGTGGAAGGCGTTCTCCAGCCACGCCAGGTCGCCGCTGCCCGTGCGGCCCTTCTCCGCCTGGTAGACGAAGAAGGTGGCCCAGGCGTGCACCGGTGGGTTCACATCGCTGAAGTTCCACTCGTACGCCGGGATCTGCCCGTTCGGGTGAAGGTAAAGGCGTCGGAGGAGGATGTCGAGCTGCTGCTTCGCGAAGCCGAGGTCGACCATCGCCAGCGCAACCGTGTGGAAGGCGAGGTCCCAGGCCGCGAACCAGGGGTACTCCCACTTGTCCGGCATCGAGAGGATGTCGTCGTTGAGCATGTGGAACCAGTCGTGGTTGCGGATCGCGCCGGAGGCGTCGAGTGGATCCAGCCCGTGCTCGGTCAGCCAACGTTCCACGTCGAAGTAGTAGTACTGCTTGCTCCACAGCATCCCGGCCAGCGCCTGACGCACTACCGCTCGCTCGTCCTCCGAAGCGTCCGGTGGTGTGATCGTGTCGTAGAACTCGTCGGCCTCCGAGCGCCTCAGGTCGAGGACGTCGTCGAACGCGTGGCCGAACGGGTCATGCGCCGTCTCGCTGATCCGGGTGTCAGTGAATTCGGTCTCGGTAAGCCGGAGGCGAACAGTCGCGCTCGCGCCCGCCGCCACGTCGAGGCGATAGTGGGCCGCCGCCTTGGTCCCCTCGCGGGCCGGATTCACCGCGGTGGAGTCGCCCTCGACGACGTACCGGCCGATGCCGTCCTTGACGTAAGCGGAGGCGTTGGGCACGCCGAACAGGCGCTCGGTGTTGGTCTCGTTCTCGGTGAACAGGACCGGGACGTCGCCCTCGCAGTACAGCCAGCGTGGGCCAAGCTGCTCATGGTCGGCGTGAAGGCCCGCAACTCCGGGGCGGCTCGGGAGCGCCGTCAGCCGTGGGTGCGGCGCAGGGGTGCCCCACGACCAGGTGTTGCGGAACAGCAGCGTGGGGAGCAGGTGCAACGGCGCCGGCTCGGGACCTCGGTTGCGCACCGTGATGCGGACAAGCAGGTCCTCCGGGGAGGCCTTGGCGTACTCGACGACCACGTCGAAGTAGCGGTCCTCGGCGAACACGCCGGTGTCGAACAGCTCATACTCGAACTCCCCTCGGCTGCGCGCGCGGTTGGTAGCAACCAGGTCGTAGTAGGGGAACTCGGCCTGCGGGTACTTGTACAGGTACCGCATGTAGGAGTGCGTGGGTGCGCTGTCGAGGTAGAAGTAGCACTCCTTGACGTCCTCACCATGGTTTCCCTCGGCGTTGGTCAGCCCGAACAGCCGTTCCTTGAGGATCGGGTCGTGTTCGTTCCACAGGGCCAGGGAGAAACACAGCCGCTGCTTGTCGTCACTGACGCCGGCGATGCCGTCCTCGCCCCACCGGTAGGCGCGCGAGCGTGCGTGGTCGTGAGGGAGGTAGGACCAGGCGTCACCGCCGGTGCTGTAGTCCTCCCTGACCGTGCCCCACTGGCGCTCGCTCAGGTAAGGCCCCCAGCGACGCCAGTCCGCGATCCCGTGGTCAGCGTCGCTCAGTCGAGCACCTTCCGCTGTTCCAGGCGTGATCATCGGCACTCCTTATGGGTAGCCGAGCCGACCTGCGTGGTCGGCAGTGCCGGCGTTCAGAATCCAGCTCGCCCCAGGGACGCGCCTCATCCCTCGGGGGTGAGTCGTGCCGGCCCCGGCACTGCGGCACGGGTCGCCGGTCCGCAGCTTCGAGGTGCACAGCGGCACTGAGTGCACAGCATGCACTCGGGGGACCTGCCATGGGTCCGCTGCAGGTCGACCCTTTCAGGCACGGTGTTCGACCTGGATCCCGAGTCCGCCGATCGCCGTTGCCAGCCCCTGGTAGTGCCCGATGAGCAGGCACAACTCGATCAACTCGCGTTCGGTCAGCGTGTGACCCGCGGCCTGCCACGTCGCGTCCGAGAGCTCGCGCTGTGCGAGCAGCTCGTCGGTGATGGCCATCAGGATGCGCTGGCGGTCGGAGAGATCGGCGGTGGGTAAGACGTCGGCCGCAGCCTCGACCTCATTCGGGCGTACCCCGGCTTGGAGGGCGAGCGGGACGTGCTGCCACCACTCGTAGGCCGCACCGCACACCCAGGCAACCCGGAGGATCACGAGTTCGGTGTCGCGTCGCGGCAGGGTGCCGAACGGCATCAGATGAGCCGAGTAGAACAACCAGCCGCGGAACAACCGGGGGTTCCGACCCAGGGTGGTGAAGATCGCGGGTGGCCCGGTCGAGGTGAGGCGCCCGGTCACCATCGCCACCACCCGGGCGAGCGGCCGGAGCCGGCGCAGAGGCGCCGGGGGCACGCGAGGGGCTCTGCTTACCGCGGGCAGCAGGGCCTGAAGGCGCACCGCCGCCGGGTCGGTCGCGCGCATCCGACTCACCCTCGGTAGACGGCGGCGGCGACCGTGATCCCTGCTCCCGCGGAGACGAGCAGCGCTGTGCCGGCCTCTGCCAAGGCCAGGGACTCCAGCGCCGCCGCAAGGCCCGCGGTGTGGGCTCGCCCCAGACCGTCCGGGAGGGACGCGGCCCGGTTCGGCGGGATGCCGAGCCGCTCCGCCAGAGCGTGACCAAAGCCCGGCGTCGACGCCGTGGCGAACAGCGCACCGACCTCACCGAGGTCGAGCCCGTCGGCGCTGGCAACGTCACGGGCGGTCTTCTCCGCGCACTCGAGCACCCGGGCCGGGTAGTCGTCGGCGATCTCGACAGTCAGGACGTTTCTGCCGTTTCCGTTCTCCGCGCGCCAGTCGATGGTGCTGCTGAACAGCTGCGCGTACTCGGGGAACGTCGCCGAGCGGAAGCGAGTAAACCCGCGACGCGCGCCGTCAGCACTCAGCATGACCGCGCCACCGAGTGCCGGGAACCAGAACCCCTCGGTCACTCCGGGTTCGGGGTCGGCGTCCGTGGCGACCACCATCCCCGCTTGGATCGTGCCTGACGCGAGCAGGCCGTCGACCAGTTCGATACCCGTCAGCAGGCCGCAGGCCCCGTTGCGGATGTCGAACGAGAAGGTCCCCTGCCCTCCACCCGGCTCCGGCTCCACGTTGGCGTCGATGTCCTCCTGGATCAGTGCCGCGATCGCCGGCTCGGACGTGTTGCGGTCGAGGTAGACGCCGGCGCTGATCAGAAGGTGCACGTCGTCGGGAGCCCGGTGGGCCTTCTCCATGCATGCGCGTGCGGCGGCGTCGGCCAGGGCCAATGCGCCGAGGGGTTGATCGTCGGCCGCGGTCGCGATCGCACTGGCCTCAACCACGGTGCCCATGACCGCCCCCTTTCTGCCCGTAGCGCTCCACCAGCTGACCCACTGTGAAGATCACGATGCCGACCTCGAGGCCGGAGGCGAGGGACAACAACAGAACGCGGTCGTCGCCGCGAAAGCGCCCCTCGCTCAGGTACTTCCACAACGCCACGAAATGCGTGGTCGACGCTGTGTTGCCGAACTCGTCCACGGTGATCACGACGTGCTTCGGTGCGCCGCCCAACCGGGCGGAGAACTCCGCCGCAGCTCTCTCGATGGCACGTGCCGAGGTCTGATGAGGGATCAGGTAGTCGATGTCCTCCATGGACAGCCCCGCCGCGTCGAGCACCTCTCGCAGTCTCGGGTACGCCTCCTCGACCCCCGCGACGTGGATCTCACGAGCCCGAGTGTGCATCGTCGTCCCGGGCCCGATCGTCGCAGGGAAGGCCACGCACAGGCGGCTGTGCTCGGACAAGGTGGTGAAGCCGGCGACCTCGATACCCGCAGCCCCCTCCGGTGCCCGCTCGACGATCACGGCCGCGCCGGCGTCCCCGAGAGTCAGCGAGGCTAGTTGGTCGCTCGTCACGTCGCGGACCTCCCGAGCGGCGTTGCGTCCCAGCTCGGTGATGTCCTCGCCGCTGACCACCATTCCCCGGCGGATGCGTCCCCGCCGCACGAAGTCGTTGAGCAGGAACACTCCGGTCATCATCCCGGCGCACGCGTTCGAGAGGTCGAAGCTAACCGCGCGATCGGCCCCGAGCGCCTGCTTGAGCCGTACGCTGACGGGCGGCTCGAGCTGGATCCGCATGCCGCCCACGTGACGGCTGATGCTCGACACGATCAGCATGTCCAGATCCTGCCCGGCACACCCGGCATGCCCCAACGCGTCCGAGGCCGCCTCGAGTGCAAGCGTGTATGAGTCATCCCCGGGGCCGACGACGTGCCTCTGGCGAACGCCCGTCAGCCCCTCGAGGTCGATGCCGGTGGGGTAGCGGGTGCTCGCCATGAGCTCGTCGGTCGTCAGCAGTCCTTCGGGGACCCGCACACCGATCCCGGCGAACCGACTCCTGATCGCACGGTCACCGGGCGGCCCGTGGCCCCCCTCGAGAGTCATCCAGTCAGCCATGTCTCATGACATCTCCACCGCCCTCTCCGGAACAGTCCCCAACGGTCCCGTTCGCGGGGACCTAGGTCCCCGCACCCGGGCTCACCGGCGTGTCTCCCGGTTGCGGCGCTACCGTAGGCTCCGGCAAGTCAGACTGAGGGTATGGCGATCGAGACCGACCTCTGCGTGGCCGTCACCGGAGCCACCGGAACCCTCGGCTTCGGGCTCGTCCCGTTACTGCAGGCCGACGGGCGCGTGTCCCGCCTGGTGGGGATCGCTCGGCGGCCCTTCGAGCCGGCCGATCACGGCTGGACCAAGATGGAGTATCGCCGAGGCGACGTCCGCGACCAACACAGACTGCAGGAGGCCTTCCGCGGCGCCGACGTCGTCGTGCACCTGGCGTTCCTGGTCATCGGCGGCAAGAGGCAAACCACGCGCACGGTGAACATCGACGGCACGATCAACGCGTTCCGCGCAGCGTCGGCGGCCGGCGCCCGCCGGTTCGTCTTCGCGTCCTCCGTGGCGGCGTACGGCTTCCACCGTGACAACCCGGTTCGTATGACGGAGGACTGGCCCGCGCGCCCGGCGGCCAGCTTGTCCTACGCACAGGAGAAGGCCGAGCTCGAGAACATACTCCAGACTGAGGCCGCCGCGCACCCCGGGATCGCGCTCTACCTGCTGCGCCCACCGGTGGTCCTCGGCCCGCATGCGATCGGCGCGAAGAAGGGCCTCCGCCCGCTGGCGGCGCTCGGCCGGGACACGCAGGGACGGCTCCGCAGGCTGCCCGTACGAGTCCCCGCGCTGGTTCCCGACCTGCCGGTCCAGTTCATTCACGAGGACGACCTCGGACGCGCCCTGCTGCAGTGTGTGGTCGGCGCCGGGCCACCGGGCGCCTACAACGTCGCCGCCGACGACGTGCTCAGCCTCGTGGATGTCGCGCGTGAGCTGGGCCTGATCCCGATCCGCGTCCCCGCAGGCTCGGTCGCGTCGGCGGCCCGGCTCGCGGCGCGCCTCCCTCTACTGCCGTCGGGCCTACGCTGGCTCGAGGTGTTCAGCCATCCCCCGATCATGGACACCACCCGAGCAAAGACCCACCTGGATTGGGCGCCCCGTTACACAGCGCTGGAAGCCGTGCGCGACACGCTCGAGTAGCTCAACGGCCGCCGATGGTGGCTGGGTTCACCGCTCCGTGCCAGCCGTGGTGAGGTCGGCTCCACGCGGAGGTGGGTAGGACTCCATCGAGCGCAGGTCGACGAGCTGCATGGCTCGGCTTATGTCGGTCGACGAGATGATTCCGATCACCCGTCCCTGTTCGTCGAGGACGACTGCCCTGCCGTCGGCACATCCCTGCAAGCGGGGAAGCAGTGTCGTCAGCGGCTCTTCTGGGCCGGTCGTCGGCACCTCCTCCGAGGGGCAGGCGACGTCCCGCAGCCGGGTATCTGGCCAGCGACCGCCTGGAACGGCTCGAACACGGTTCAAAGTGACCAACCCGTTGAGCCGGCCCTCGTGGTCGACAAGGGGATATGAGGAGAACCTATTGGTCATCGCCAGCCGATCGACGAACACGTCCAGGTGCATGGACCCGTCGGCCACGACCGGGTCTTTGGTCATCACGTCGTTGACTCGCAGGCCAGATAGCTTGCTGGTCGTTCGCGCCTGCTGCTCCTCCGCGGTCGCCGCGCTCACCAGGAACCAGCCGACCAGGACGAGCCAGAGTCCGTTCCAGGTCTGGGTGAGCAATGCCTGAAGCAACCCCAGCCCTGCCAACAGGAAGCCGAAGGCCCGGCCGGAGCGGGCCGCGGTGATAGCCGAGCGTTCCCGGTCGCCGGTCCGGTGCCACAGCGCGGCTCGGAGAACGCGCCCGCCGTCCAGCGGAGCCGCCGGCAACAAGTTGAAGACAGCCAGCACGATGTTGGTGGCGGCGAGATACGCCAGCAGGCCCGTCAACATCCGGTCCGCGTCCAGCATCACGGCGACGGTTGCCAACATCCCGAAGAGCAGACCGACCACGAGGCTGGTCAGCGGGCCGATCACAGCGATGCGGAAGTCTGAGCCAGGGCTGCGCGGCTCACCTCTGAGCTGGGCAACGCCGCCGAGCAACCAGAGCGTGATGCTTTGCACGTCCACACCGTTGCGGCGGGCCACCGTTGCGTGCGCCAGTTCGTGCGCGAGCAGCGAGGCGAGGAAGAGCACCGCGGTGATCAGGGCAGCCATGACATAGACGACCGTGCTATGGCGCGGGTAGGCGTTGGGTAGCTGGCCTCCTGCAAGCCCGGAAACGATGAGGAGCACTATGGCCAACGCGCTCCAGTTGACACCGACTTCGACTCCGGCGATACGTCCGATTTTCAGTGTGGCTGTCACCATGCCCCTCCTCCAAAGCGGCCTCGGCTGTGCATCTCATGGACGTCGCGGGCCGACCAGGTTCCCGCGTCCCCGTTCACCTCAACGTCGTCATGGTGAGAGCCTTGCTCCCGTCGCCCTGCCACGACTCCCCCGTACTGGATGATTCGGCAACGCTGCGGTTTCCACGGGTGATCACGCGGAGGAAGGGGCGAGTCAAACGCTCCGGCACATCGCGTCCGAGCGAGGACGTCGCCGACCGTCTGCGGTCGCCGACCAATCCGCTTCCGCATACGGACGGCGTATCCGTGTGCCAACCTGGGGTCTCGGCGCCGGCGCCGCGGAGGAGCCGGTCCGGCTGGGGCGCCCTGCGCCGCCACGGCTGGCA